>JAKQKF010000386.1 GCA_029560815.1 bacterium | reverse complement strand
TCATTCAGGCCCGGGTGATCAGCGGCAGCCTGGCGGGTGTGCAGGGGCCGATGCGGGATTTGATCGTCGATGTCGGCTACTATGATCTCACCCTGGCGCCCGGCGCGCGGATCGGCCTCCCCATTCCGGCCGGACAGCGCGCCTTCGCCTATCTCCATGCCGGCCGCGGCGCGTTCGCCGCCGCAGCGGACCAAGCCGTCGGCGCCGGCCATCTCGTCGTCTTCGCCGGCGACGGCGACGCTGTGCAGATTCAGGCCGGCGAGGAGGGCATGCGCTTCCTCCTCGTCCATGGCCAGCCCTCAACGAGCCCGTCGCCTGGCGCGGCCCGATCGTCATGAACACCGACGAGGAACTGCGCACCGCTTTCGCTGAGTTCAGAGCAGGCACCTTCATCAAGCATAAACCGGCCTGACCGGGCGGCGCCCCCTCAAGGCCCCCGTCATTACCGGTGCCGGATGTGAAGCAACAATTTTCAGGCCAACTGAAACTCACCCTGCCGCTCAACGTATGTACAGGAGCAACTCATGCGCGTCCTGTTCAACCCTTTGGGAATCAATCATGAAGCTTCTGTCCACCCTGAGCGTCATCCCGCTCCTTCTACTCGGGTTCTTCGCGGCGGCACAAGGCCAGGAAAAGTCCCTTGCGCTGCGGAGGAGCTCCCACCCCATTATCATCGACGGCATCATCGATCCGGCCTGGAGCAGTGCTGATTCAGCCCACAGCTTTTTCCAGATGCAGCCCTACTTCGCCCGGCCGCCGCTTCACCGCACGGTAGCCAGGATCCTCACCGACGAAAAGAATCTCTACTGCCTCATCCTCTGCTACGACGAGCGCGAGCACATCCAGGCCAACACCGGCAAGCACGACGATTTCAGCGGCGACATTGTCTCCCTGATGCTGGACACCTTCAATGACCGCCGCACCGCCTACAAATTTGCCGTCAATGCCGGCGGCAGCCGCGCCGACTGCCGCCTCCTCGACGACGCCCGCCACCGCGATTACAGCTGGGACGGCGTCTGGTTCTCCGCCAGCCGGATTTACGACTGGGGCTGGGCCGTCGAGATGGAGATCCCCTACCGCTCCATCCAGTACGGCGAAGGACTCGACGAATGGGGCCTCGACTTTGACCGCTGGAGCTCCAGGGAGCAGGAGGATCTCTACTGGAACTCGTATGAACAGGCTGAGGGCCAGCGCATCTCCAGGTTCGCCCGGCTGCTCTTCACGGACTATCGTCCCACCGTCAGAGGCCTCAATCTCGAAATCTATCCGGTCGGATTGACCAAAGCCGAGCAGAAGCAGGGCGATGGCTGGAGCTTCTCCCCCAACGCCGGCGTCGATCTCTTTTACAATCCCTCGCAGCGCCTCACCCTCCAGCTCACCGGCAATCCCGACTTCGCCCAGATCGAAGCGGATCCCTTTGAATTTAATATTTCGCGCTACGAAACCTACTACTCCGAGCGGCGCCCCTTTTTCACCGAGGGCAATGAGGTCTTTATGCCTTCCGGCAAGGAACGCGGCAGCGGATTCATCTCCCCGATGGAGCTCTTTTATTCCCGCCGTATCGGCCGCAAACTGCCCGACGGTAGCGAAGTGCCCCTCCTGATCGGCAGCAAGGCCTTCGGGCGGCTCAACAGCTGGGAGTACGGCGGCTTTGTCGCTGCCACCGGGAAAAAAGAGTTCATGGAGGGCGGCGCGACCGGCAGCGAACCCTCAGCGCTCTACAGCTCCGTGCGGCTCAAAAAGCAGGTGATGGGCAACTCTTCGGTGGGACTGCTCTATGTGGGAAAAAACAGCGGGGATGAAAAAAACGGGGTGATCGATGTCGACGGGGCTTTTCGCGCCCCGGACTGGCAGCTCTCCTATCAGATCGCCCGCTCCTACAGAAACGACCAGGGCGACTATGCCGCCTCCGTCGGGCTCTGGATGCCCAAACCCGCCTGGGTGCTCGGACTGCGCTCGCGCTATGTGGGGGAGAAATTCGACATCCAGGAGGTCGGCTATGTGCCCTGGCACGGCACCTGGAATGGCGCCCTCATGACCGGTCCGGTCTGGCGGCCGCAGACCGGCGCCGTCAGCCAGATCATGGTCTACGGCGGCGGCCTCTTCAACCATGAAAAGGTCGATGACTATACCGACCGGATGGCCGCCTTCGGCTACAACATGCAGTTCCGCAAAAACTGGGGTTTTGAGATCAACCTCAACGCCGGCAGATCAAGCGACATGGGGGTCCTCTACAACTCCCGCGAGGCGAGCCTCTCCTCCTGGTTTAACACCTCTCCCGCCTGGGAAGGTAACCTCTACGGGGGCTATTCCCGCACCTTCAATTTTGCCCGGGGCTACCTGGCCTCCTATGGCTGGGCGGGAGGTGAGATCAGCTGGAGAGCGGCCAGAATCCTCAGCCTGGGGAGTTCAGCGGATATCTTTTTCGAGGGAAATCCGGCGGGGGCTGTGGAGGAGATCACCTTCAACGCGCGCCCCTATCTCTCATGGACGCCGATTAACAATCTGAACATGCGTCTCTACGTCGATAATCTCTATCTTCGCACCACCGGCCACCTCGAACGGGTGATCGGCGGATTCCTCTTTTCCTACAATTTCCGTCCCAAGAGCTGGCTCTATTTCGCCCTCAACGAGGTGCAGGAGCGCAGCGCGAAGTATGACGGCAACTCTTTCCTGCCCAACCGCCTGCACATGGTCAACCGGGTCAATGTGGTCAAGCTGAAGTACCTTTTTTATTTCTAGACGGACGCCATGCCCCTGGCACTGGTGAACGTCGCGGCTGGTGGATGCGGCTGCCGGTGCGCGATCCTGCGTTCAGCTGACCCGCCAGGACTGTCAGATCGTTTCTTGGGCCGGCGTGATCTGCCAGATCTTCCGGCAGTAGTCGCGGATGGAACGGTCGGAAGAGAAGCGGCCCATGCGCGCCGTATTAAGGATCGACATACGCGTCCACTGCTCCGTGTCGCCGTAGGCGCTCTCGACCCTGGCCTGACAGGCCAAATAGGCAGCCAGGTCCGCGCAAAGCATATACTCGTCCCTGTTCATCAGGTTGTCGGTCAGGGGAAGGAAGAGATCGGGCTGTTCCGGCGCAAAATGGCCGCTGCGAATGAGATCGATCACTTGCCGCAGGCGGGAATTCGCGGCGTAGAGAGCCGCCGGGTAGTATCCGGCCGCCTTCATTTCCTGCACCTCCTGCGCGGTGAGGCCGAAGAGAAAAAAGTTCTCCTCGCCGACCTCCTGCCTGATCTCCACATTCGCACCGTCGAGTGTGCCGATGGTCAGGGCGCCATTGAGAGCGAACTTCATGTTGCCGGTCCCGGAGGCCTCCTTGCCCGCGGTCGAGATCTGCTCCGAGAGGTCCGCGGCGGGATGGATATAGTGCGCGTTCTTGACGTTAAAATCCGGATAAAAAACCACCTTGAGCCGGTTGTGCACATCGGGATCGGCATTGACCACCGCCGCAACGGCGGTGGTCAGCCTGATGATCAGCTTGGCCATGAAATAGCCGGGCGCAGCTTTGCCGGCGAAGATGCAGGTGCGCGGTGTGATTACAGCCCCGGGATCCTCCTTCATGCGCAGGTAGAGATCGATGATGTGCAGAAGGCTGAGATGCTGGCGTTTGTATTCGTGGATGCGCTTGGCCTGGATATCGAAAAGCGAATCGGGCTCGACGGCGATGCCGGTCACCTCCAGGATCCGAGCGGCGAGCCGCTTTTTGTTTTCGAGCTTGACCTGGCGCCACTCTGCGCGGAATTCAGGGTCGCCGGCGAAGGCTTCGAGCCGGCGCAGCTCCTGCAGCTCCCTGATCCAGCCGCTGCCGATCTTGCGGCTGATCAGCGCGCTCAGTCCGGGATTGCACAGCGCCATCCAGCGGCGCGGCGTCACTCCGTTCGTCACATTGAAAAAGCTTTCGGGATGGAGCTCATGGAAATCTCGCAGCACCGTGCTCTTTAACAGATCGCTGTGCATCCGCGCCACCCCGTTCACCGCATGGCTGCCGACGCAGGCGAGATGGGCCATGCGCAGGGAGCGGCCGCCCGCCTCGTCGATCAGTGACAGCCGCGCGACCCGCTCCTCGTCGCCGGGATAACGCTCCCTCACCTCGTCCAGAAAGCGTTGGTTGATCTCGAAGATGATCTCGAGATGACGGGGCAGCAGATCGCCGAAGAGCTTGACCGGCCATCTCTCGAGGGCTTCGGGCAACAGGGTGTGATTGGTGTAGCAGAAGGTGCTCCGGGTGATCTGCCAGGCGCGCTCCCACTCCAGCCGGTGCACATCCACCAGCAGGCGCATCATCTCCGCCACCGCGATCGAGGGATGGGTATCATTCATCTGGACGGCAAAATGCTCATGAAAGGATTCCAGATTTTCGTGCCGCGAGAGATGGATCCGGATCATGTCCTGCAGCGAGCAGCTCACGAAAAAGTACTGCTGGATGAGCCGAAGCTGCTTTCCTGATTCGGTCTCATCGTTCGGGTAGAGCACCTTGGTGATGGTCTCCGTGGAGATCTTGTCCTCCACAGCGGCGTAATAGTCGCCGAGGTTGAAATCCTCAAAATCGAAGGAGACGACGGCCTCCGCTTTCCACAACCGCATGGTGTTGCATTTGCCGTTTTCATAGCCGATGATGGGCGTGTCATAGGGGAGGCCCTTGATCTGCCTCGCCGGGATCCATTTGACGTGGTTATGGCCGTCGTCATAAAAAGATTCCGTATGGCCCCCCAGGCCGACCTGCTGGCACCATTTTGCCCGCGCGATCTCCCAGGGATTCCCGAATCTTAACCAGGTGTCGGCGATTTCACGCTGCCAGCCCTCCCTGATCTCCTGATCGAAAATGCCGAATTCATAGCGGATGCCGTAGCCGATGGCATTGACCGACAGGGCGGCCAGCGAGTCGAGAAAGCAGGAGGCGAGACGCCCCAATCCCCCGTTGCCCAATCCCGGCTCCTCCTCCTGGCTCAGCAGCTCGTCGAGATCGATGCCAAGCTGCTCCATCGCCTTGCGGCTCTCCGTCTGCAGGCCAAGCGAGATCAGGTTATTGGCCAGATGGGGACCCGGCAGATATTCGGCCGACAAATAGGCCACGGTCTTGCCCGCCTTGCCGGTGCCGTACTCCTCGATCTCGTGCATACCCCGGATCCAGGCAGCGAGCATCCGGTCCCGTATAGTGTAGGAAAGCGCCATGTAGAGATCATTGCGGCTGGCATCCTGCAGGGTGCAGCCTTGCAGATAATAGAGGTTGTCCAGAAAGGCCTGGGCGATGATTCGGGCATCGCTGCCGATGCGGACCTGCTGCGGGTCGATTTCTTTTTTCATCCAATCACCACTGGCAAGATTCAATTACACCAGCCGCCCGGATGGGCGGGGTTGCGGTTGCGGCGTGTTTCAGGCTCCCATGCGCCCGTTGCCAGCTAAAGTAAAGCAATTTTCGGAATAATTCAAGCGGAAACTGGATTTTGCTTTCAGGAGACCACCCTTGCAGGCGTATGCAGCCGGGTCCACAACTCCATCGAACAGAAAAAAAGGAACAATGATGCCAGAACGCACTGCACTCATCGCCGGAGCGACCGGTCTTGTCGGGAGCCATTGTCTGCGGCTCCTCCTTGCAAATCCTGATTTCACCCGAGTCATCGCGCTGACCCGCCACCCCCTGCCGGTCAGACATCCCCGCCTCGACGCGGTCATGACGGATTTTGAAAAACTTGCAGATACGCTGGCGGGGCTGCGGGCGGATGCAGTTTTCTGCTGCCTGGGAACCACCATCAAAAAAGCGGGTTCGCAGGCAGCATTCCGGCGCGTGGACCACGATTATCCCGTGCTGCTGGCGGAATGGGCGGCCCGCACCGGAGTGGGACAGTACCTGATGGTGAGCGCCATGGGCGCGGATCCGGGTTCGCGCATCTTTTACAATCGCGTCAAAGGGGAAGCGGAAAAGGCTATTGCTGGGCAGACCATACCGTCGATCATCTTTTTCCGCCCTTCCCTGCTCCTGGGTGAACGCAGTGAGCACAGATTCGGCGAGGAAGCCGGCGCGCTTTTCTTCCGACTCTTCGCTTTTATTTTCCGCGGACCCCTGGCTAAATACCGGCCCAACAAAGCGGAGCATGTCGCACAGGCCATGCTCAGCCGGGCTGTGGAGCCCCCTCGCGGGGTGCACCTGGTCACAGCCGGGGAGATGCACAGCCCGGCCTGACGGGGAGGAGTGTGCATGCCGGCGGTCGGGCGCTGTTCAGCGCTGCAGCAGGTGGGGGATAAAAACCAGTGCACCGATGACCACGGCGCCGGCCGCACAGATCAACACTGCGGCGGCGGCGATATTTTTCGCTTTCTCCACCGCCGGATAGAATCCGGGATGGACAATATCACAGAGAAACTCAAACGCCGTATTGACCGCCTCGGCGGACCAGACCAGCGCCATCGCGGCGATGACCGCGATCCATTCAGCCCTGGAAAGCTGGTATACAAAAGCGGCGATGATGACCAGCACTGTGGCGGCCAGATGGATCCAGGCGTTGTGCTGGGTCTGCAGCATCTGCCGGATGCCGGCGAAAGCATAACCGAAACTCGCCACCCGGCGGCGCAGACTGAATTTGTTTTTCGATTCCATTAGGCAGCCCTGATCAATGGTGAACCTGGTATTCTCTTGCCGCGGGCAAATTACCAATCTCTGCACTAACAGTCAAGTCAAAACTGCCCTCCTGTAGGGCCCGACCTCCTCTGGATTGGACTTGATTTTTCGCCGGAGAGGCACTATATTGGAAGGCCGGATGGCCGATGCGGCCAAGTTCTGTTCGCAGGAGCCCGATCCCGCCGGAATCTGCACTGCAGTTCATTTCAAACCAGGGAGTCACCCCCATGTCCACATCCACCACCCGAATGACCATGCTGATGGCGGTCGTTTTCGCATTATCAGCGCTTTCTCCGGCCGCCCATGCCCAGTGGAAACCGGCGCCCGGGGACACTTTACAAACCCCCGTGCTGCTGCCGGAAAATCAGGTGCTCTTCCGCATCTACGCCCCCAATGCCGAATCGGTCAAGCTGGGTGGCGGTGACATCCCCGAACTGGGCTGGACCGGCAAGGAGATGACCAGGTCCGCTGAGGGGATCTGGGATATTACCCTGGCCATTGCACCGGGCACCTACCGTTATAATTTCAATGTCGATGGCGTGACCACCATCGATCCCAGGAATCCGAAAACCAGCGAATCGAACGGCAGCACCTGGAGCCTTCTCCATCTGCCGGGTGCGGCCTTTATGGACACACAGAATGTCCCCCACGGCGCTATCGCCGAGGTGACCTATTGGTCCGCCTCCCTGCAGCGCTTCCGCCGCCTGCATGTCTATACCCCGCCCGGCTATGAGAGCGGCAAGAACAAATTTCCGCTCTTTTACCTGCTCCACGGCGCCGGCGACTGCGATGACTCCTGGAGCACCGTCGGCCGTGCCGGTTTTATCATCGACAACCTCATCGCGGCCGGGAAAGCGGTGCCAATGGTGGTGGTCATGCCGGCTGGGCATACCGGCCCCTTCAACTGGGGCGCCCCGCGCGGCGATCTCGCCAAAAGCATGGTCGATGAATTTGTCCTCGACTTTACGCACGAGATCATGCCCCTGGTCGAATCCCGCTACCGGGTGCTGGCCGGCCCGAATCATCGCGCCATCGCCGGGCTCTCCATGGGCGGCTTCCAGACCCTGAACATCGCCATCCCGGCCATCGGCCGGTTCGCCTGGGCAGGGGTTTTCAGCTCGGGCATCATCGGCATCAAACCCAATCCGGCCACCGGCGGCGCACCGGCCGGACCCACCTGGGAGGAGAAACATGCCGCCCTGCTCGAGAATCCGGCCGTGAAAAAGGGATTCAAGCTGCTCTGGTTCGCCACCGGCAGCGAGGACTTTCTGCTCGAAACCTCCCGCGCCACTGTGGAGATGCTGCGCAGCCACGGTTTTAACGTGACCTACAAGGAGACGGCCGGTGCCCATACCTGGATCAACTGGCAGCAATATCTCAACGAGTTCGCCCCCCTGCTCTTTAAATGATCCCGCGCCAGGCTGCCTGCTTCTGCTCTATGGCGCGTGAGGATAAAAAGCTTGTCTTTGATGGAGGTTTTTCGTACAATTGTAATAATTAACTCTGCCGCTGCAAGGCGCACTTTTGAAACAAAATTGAAAGGAAAGCCCATGGCAGAAGAAGTCAAGGCTGGCTGCGCGCGGCCGACAGGAGGACCTGTCGGAGAAACCGCTCCGCCTGCAGAATCGGCTCCAACAGCCCCAAAAGAGGAGAAAAAGCCCATGCTTAAATTAGGAAGCAAGGCTCCCGATTTCACCGCCCCGGCCTACCAGCAGGGGAAATTCATCAATGTCAAGCTGTCGGACTATCTGGGGAAGTGGGTTGTTCTCTGCTTCTATCCCGGCGATTTCACATTTGTCTGAGCGACCGAGATTTCGGCGGTCGCCGAAAAAGCAGCAGAATTCGAGAAACTGGGTGTCCAGGTGCTCTCCATGAGCGTCGACAGCCACTTTGTTCACAAGATGTGGAACGACCACGAGCTTTCCAAGATGGTCAAGGGCGGCGTTCCATTCCCCATGCTTTCCGATGGCGGCGGCAAGGTCGGAGCAGCCTATGGCGTATACGACGAGAATGCCGGCGTTGAGAACCGCGGCAGGTTCCTGATCGATCCGGACGGCGTGGTCGTCGGCTACGAAGTGCTCACTCCGCCGGTCGGACGTAATGTCGCCGAGACCATCCGGCAAATCCAGGCCTTCCAGCTCGTGCGCGCGAGCAAAGGCACCCAGGCCACCCCGTCGGGCTGGAGACCGGGCAAAAAGGTCCTCACTCCCGGACCGGACCTGGTCGGCAAGGTGTGGGAGGTCTGGAAGGTCTCGGAAGCATTCGATTAAACCCTTTTCAGACTGGTTGCCCTGCCCGCCCGGTGTTTTCTGGCTGGCATCCGCACTTGTTCCCGCCCGGTCATTTCAGGCGGGTATCAGCACTCGTTCCCACCCGGCTCTTTCGGGTGGGAACGTTTTTTTACCCCCGCGCTCACTCCGGAAAGACCCGCTATTTCCGTCCGGCGTACCCGCCTCCGCTGAGGCACAAGAATTCTGTTTTTTCCCAGCCAAATTTTTCCTATTTTAATGGAATTAATCCTGTTCCATCCGCGGCAGCTTGCCGGCGGAAAGGCCCCATCATACTGACCAGTATTGCAGACCATGCTTCAGATCAGAAATCTCTCCTATCATATCGGCGATCGCCTCCTGCTCAAGGATGTCAACTGGGTCATCAATCCCGGCAAACGGGTCGCCCTCATCGGTCCCAATGGTGCGGGCAAGACCACCCTGCTGCGCATCATCAAGGGCGAGCTGCCGCCGCACGATGGGGTGATGATCAAGCCCAGAGAGTACTCCATCGGCTATCTGCCCCAGGAGGAGATCGCCGCGGGCAGC
>JAKQKF010000382.1 GCA_029560815.1 bacterium | reverse complement strand
GGGTGCGCTTCCCCGGCGGCGGAATCCGTGAAATCGCCGGCATCAGCGGCGGCCGCTTGCTCGAGGTGCGCGAGTCCGAGGCCAGGGCGCGGCGCGCCGGTCTGCTGCAAAAATGGCTGATTCGGCTCCGCCGCAATCCGGAATTCCGCACGCCCCTCTGGATGGCCCTCCTGCTCATGTTCTTTTTTGTCATGATGCAGCTGCGGCAGCAGCGCTTGAATGACTGGCCCGGCCGAACCGCCTGGCTCACAGTGGCGCTGCCGGGTCTCCTCCTCTTCGTTCTCCTCAGCCTCCTGACAGGCTACTCCCCCTGGCTGCGTTTCGGCCTCGGCCTGGGCATGCCACTGCTGACCTGGTCCTATGCCTGGTCCATGTTCTATTCCATCAACGGCGGGAAAGGCAATACGTCAGAGGAGCTGGAAAATCTCTATCTCGCCACTTCGGCTTTCTTTCACGGCGAATGGGGCGCGCGCAAGCTCAACCGCATCGAATTCTTCTGTCAGAACCTGCAGAATAGCAAAAAGCCGGCCGAAGATGTTGCCAACGCCTTTACTCAAGCCATCGATGAGTACTTTGTGGTGATTGTACCGGAACTGGACAAAATCATCGGCCTTGCCAGCGGCGGCAGGGTGCCGGCAGCGGTCCACCGCGCCCTGAATGACGCCAACCTGGCACTGGTGAAAAATCTCGGCGAACTCAAGGTGGAAATCAAAATAGGGGTGGTCCGTTCAGCGGCTGTCGTGCAGCAGTGCAGCCAGCGCCTGCAGTCGGAGCTCAAGAACCTGCGCTGGCATCTCTCCTCCCGTTACATTTGCCAGGTGGACGAACTGTTGGTCAAAACCCTGCTTGATTACGAGAGACGTCAGATAAAGGTCGATTTTGACCGCCGGACTTCGGCTATGCTCTGGGCGCGGCTGCCGGCCGGTGCCTTCTCGCAGATCCTCGAGAATCTTCTCGACAACGCCGCTGCAGCAGCCGCCCGCTCTGATCATCCCGCCATTGCGCTGCAGCTGGATGCCAATGCGGACTATGTCTTTCTCAGGATCAGCGATTCCGGGCCGGGAATTCCAGAGCCTGTCCGAGCAAAACTCTTTCATGAACAGATCAGCACCAAAAAAGAGAACGGGGGATTCGGTCTCTTTCACGCCCACCAGACCCTGACCAAATTCGGCGGCGCCATCCGCCTGCTCCCACCCGCTGGAGAGCTGCAGGGCGCCAACCTGGAAATCGTTCTCAAGAGGATAGAAAATGAGCAACCGGCTGCGACTGCTGCTGATTGATGACGACACTCAATTCGCCCATGATTTCGCCCTGCTGAGCCAGTCTATTTTTGTCATTGACCATGCCGTCAGCGGTGAGGAGGGGGTAGAAAGGCTTGCCCGGGAGGAACCCGATGCGGTGCTGCTCGATCTGCGCATGGGGACCGGCTGGGACGGCCTCCAGACCCTGCGCAGGATCCGTGAGCAGTCTACCGACCTGCCAGTGGTGATGGTGACCGATTATGCGGGCGTCGAGACCGCCGTCGAGGCGATGAAACTTGGCGCGGTCCACTATACCTCCAAAAAGCCCCACATGGAGGCTCTGCACGAGGTCATTCAGAGGGAACTGCAGCAGGTTACCCTGAAACGGCTCTATCTCGAGGAGAGCGGCAAGCGCTACGGCCAGCTGATGGGAGAATCTCCTGTCATGCGCCGCCTTTACGGCCGGATCCACCGCCTGGCTGCAGCTTCATCCTCCGTTCTCCTCTATGGTGAGAGCGGCACCGGCAAGGAACTGGTCGCGCATGAGATCCATGCCCGCAGCAGTCGTGCACATAAACCGTTCATATCAGTCGACAGCGGGGCTATTTCGCCGGGACTCTTCGAGAGTGAGCTCTTCGGTCATGAGCGCGGCGCCTTCACCGGAGCGATGAGCCGGCATCGCGGCCGTATCGAAATGGCGGGCGAGGGCACCCTCTTCCTCGATGAGATCGCCAATCTGCCACTCGAAGCCCAGGCCAAGCTGCTGCGGGTTCTCGAGGAGCGGCTCTTTTATCGCGTCGGAGGCGAAGAGCCCATCCCCCTGCAGGCTCGGGTTATCATCGCCACCCACTGCAAACTCGAGGAGGAGGTCCGCGCCGGGCGTTTCCGCCAGGACCTCTATTACCGGCTCGCCGGAATCCAGGTCGACGTCCCGCCACTGCGCTCACGCCGGGGAGACATCGGCCTTATCGCAGGCTATTTTCTGCAAAAAATGAGGTGCGAAAATAATTCACATATCACCGGATTCTCGGGCGCCGCACTCCAGAAACTGGCGGCCTACCGCTGGCCGGGCAATGTGCGCGAACTGCGCAATACGGTGGAACAGAGCATGATCTATGCAGCCGGTCCCCTCATCGATGAACACGATATCCAGCTGCACCCGGTCGCCATGCAGTCCGGCAATTTCTTCACGGATCTGCTGCAAAAGCCCTATGACCAGGCCAAAACCGAACTGTTGGGGCGGTTCAAGGCGGACTATGTCAGAGCTCTGATGGAGAGGAACCAGGGCAACGTCAGCCGTGCCGCCCGCGTATCAGGCATCGCCCGCTCGAGCCTGCACCGGATGCTGACCGAGCTGGACTGAGTTCCTGCAGCACAGGAGGGGCTTTCAACCTGATCGGAAATTGCCCCCAGGTGAAAGCCTCTTCTTTGCGCTCCCCGCGTCAATCCACTCCTCACACTATCCATGCTGGTGGATGCGCTGCAAAAAAGTCGCATCAATATCACACCTCTATCCTTTTATTTATTTTCCAATTATCTCCTTTTCTTCAAAATTTACCCTGTCGCCTTGGTGAGACAGCAGGCTGCAGCCATGTTCGCCGCACATCATATCCTACTGTTTTTATTATACATTTTTTCCATGAAATGCGGCATGCTTGTTGCTTAAGGATAGGCAGAGAAAGCCTGAAATGTTGGGGGTGAGTACTACAATGAATATCCTCTTTTTTGAGGATTCGCCCAATCTGATCCTCAGGGCGCAGAAACAGCTGGCGCCGCAGGATCAATGGTATGCAACGATGGATGCTTCACATGCCCGGGCTCTGGTCATGCAGGGGGATGTGGAGGTGATTGTGGTGCGCCGCTGTCACCTTCGTGATCTGACGCATGCACTGGGCTTTGGACCGGGTGAGGGGACGCCGGGGGGGATGCAGATCGTAATGCTGCCGTCGTTCAGCCGCATGCGATTTCTGTGCAGTTACTTGCGCTCTCAGCAGAGTCATACCTCTGGGTGATTCATGCTGTGACGATGGGGGAGCGCCTGCCGGCTTGGGGGAGCCGGTTTGTATTTGGCAGCTGACCGATCGCTGAATGGGACTCGTGCTGACTTGGCGACGGCTGTGGAAGCGTCGGCCGCCTGATAAAGGCGGGCACGATCCGGTTAAACTGCAGCATCCAGCAGCGCCGTCTCCTTACCTGTGTTCTTCAATAGCGGCTGAAAACAGAAGACCACAAACCTGCAGAGAAATCACTCATCAGTATTCCGCAAATTTTCTTTCCACTTGCAACAATCCATAAAAATACTATATTCTCCGTATACTAATTCTGCGTACCCGGCTTTCAATCCAACACCGGCCATTGCACGGCAGCTACGTCCAGGATTCAGGTCCGGGGAAATCCACCGCCGCGGCGGCACTGCTGCTTTATCAGGATCTCGATGATTAAAAAAGGATCGTTTCCGATGCGTCCGGTCAGATGGTCCATACTGCTGCTGTGCAGCATCGTTCTGACGGCAGCCGCCCAGGATCAGCTCCTCGATATCGGCACAGATCAGAATCCGCCCGGCATCTCCTGGCAGTCGCTCGAGACGCCCCGTTTCCGGATCATCTTCCCGCAGGAGATCGGCCCGGACGCGCAGCGGGCAGCCTCCCTTCTCGAGCGGATCTACGAGGCCGACTGCGCGACCCTGGGTGCCCGGCCGAAGCGGCTGCCGCTGATCCTCCACAACCGCACCATCGAGAGCAACGGCTTTGTCACCCTGGCCCCGCGGCGGAGTGAGTGGTATAACACCCCGCCACAGGTGGGCCTCACCGGACCGGTGGAGTGGTACACCCTCCTGGCGATTCACGAGTTCCGCCATGTCGTGCAGTTCCAGCGGCTGAACAGCGGCTTTAACCGCCTGCTTTACCTTGCACTCGGCGAGACCGGCTGGATGGCCGGCGTGGGCATCTCCGCCCCCACCTGGTTTTTCGAGGGCGATGCCGTGGTCATGGAGACCGCCCTCACCCGCGGCGGCCGCGGCCGGCAGCCCGAATTTCTCATGCCCATCCGCGCCCTGCTCCTCTCCGGCCAGCCCCGTTCCTACTATAAAATGACCCTGGGCTCCTGCAAGAACTGGATCGGCGATCCCTACTCCTACGGCTTTGTCCTCAACACCTGGCTGCGCCGCCGCAACGGGGCTGAACTCTGGCCGCCGGTTTTAAAGAGCACCGCCAACCTCTCCTTCATCCCCTTCCGCTTTTCCTGGGCCCTCAAGCGCCGCACCGGCATGGGCGCCATCAAGAGCCATGAGGCCGCCATGGTGGAACTGACGGAGCGGTATCGCGCCAACCTGCCGCCGCAAGACACCACGGCCGTCCGCCGCTGGAACCGGGATAACGACGGCTTTCTCACGATCTATCAGTCCCCCGGTTTCGCCGGCGACAGCGCCATTATCGCCCTCAAGTACGGCCTGGCCGACCAGCGCGCCTTCGTCCGCATCCACTCCGACGGCCGTGAGGAGACTCTCTTCCGGCCCAATACGGTGGATGGGAGCTCCCACACTCTCGCCAGCACCACCCTGGTCTGGGCCGAGGAGGTTCCTGATCCGCGCTGGGGCCGCCAAAGCCACCAGGCCATCAAGCGCTATAATCTCGCCACCGGAGCGCTACAGACCGTCGTCAAAAAAAGCCGCTATTTTGCCCCGGCGATCTCTCCCGATGGTGCGATCATCGCGGCCGTCGAGCATGCCGGTGACAATCGCTGCCGGCTGGTCCTGCTCGACAGCAATTCCGGGCGCGAGCTGCACCGCTTCGAGAATCCCGGCAACGCCTTTCTCATGACCCCGGCCTGGTCCCCTGACGGCCGCGAGATCGCGCTCAACCGCCTCACCATCGCGGGCCGCGCGCTGGCTCTGCTGGATGTCGAAAAAGGCGACATGACCGATCTCATCCCTCCCGGCGCCTGGACCATGGCCACACCGGTCTGGTGCGGCAGCACGATCCTCTTCAGCAGCAACGACGGGGAGACTGAACAGATCTTTGCGGTGCGCCGCAGGGACGGCCGGCTCTTCCGCGTGACCTCGCGTCCTTATGGCGCCTTTTATCCGGCTCCATCCGCGGACGGCCAGCGGCTGCTTTTCAATGATTTTGACCTGGAGGGCTATCATGCGGCCGAAACAGCCCTCGATTCGAGCCGCTGGACCGCCCTCGATCAGCTGCCGGTCATGGTTAATTCCTGGTTCGAGCCGGTCGCCGCCCAGGAGGCGGGGCCATCCCTGCTGTACGATCATCTGAGCCAGGCGGAAGCGGGGCTTCCGGAGGAGCCTGCGCAGAACACCTGGCCGGTACGGCCTCTCAGTTCATGGCGCGATCCGGGCCGGATTCACAGCTGGCAGTTCTACCTGGATGATATCCGCCGCACGATGGGCGCGGAGATCTATTCCCGCAACCTGCTGGGGACCCTGCAGGCATCGGCCGGCTATGACTATGACCGGGACGAAAAAGCGGGTGCAGCCAGCGCCGCCATCACCTGGGCGCGTCTCTATCCCCTCATCGACCTCGGCGCGCTGTACGGGCACCGCGCCTCCACCTTCAGTGATAATGCGGTCGTAGAACAGCGCTACACCTGGAAAGAACAATCGGCCTTCGCCGGCTTTCGTCTCCCCCTCAACCTCAGCCGTCAGGGCTATTCAACCACGCTGACGCTGCAGAGCAGGCTGCAGTGGACCCTCCTCAGCGGCATCAGCGACGACCGGGCTTTTGACCGGTGGAAAAACAGCGGCGGCTGGTGGAGATCAGCGGGTTATGCCCTGAACTTCAGCCGCTTCCGCCGCTCCCAGGCGGATATCTTTCCGGTCCGGGGCCAGATCCTGGAGATCGGCTACGATCACACCCCCTGGGACGGCGACTGGCGGGGCGGACGGTTCAACTTGAGCGCCAGCCTCTTTTTCCCCGGACTGGCCCGGCGCCATGGTCTCGCGCTCCGGGCGGACTATGAAGAACAAAAACCGGACAATTACCGCTACAGCAGCCGGATCCGCTTTCCGCGCGGCTATGGCTACCGCTACCAGGAGAGAATCGGCCGTCTGGCTCTCGACTATGCCCTGCCGCTCGCCTATCCGGATCAACACATCTGGGCGCTGCTCTACATACAGCGTGTCAAGAGTCTCTTCTTTCACGATTACGGCTGGTCGGAGTCCAACGGCCGCAGGAGCTTTTATCGGGCCAGCGGGCTGGAGCTAACGGCCGATACCAATCTGCTCTCCTACCCGGTGCTCTTTGAACTGGGTGTACGGCTGGCCTGGCGCTGGCGGGAAAATGATTGGCGCAGCGAAGCGGTGATCGGGCTGCCGCTATAAAGATCATCACCATTTCCTCAAAAAAGCTTGCATATTTTCAGGCCAATGGCTACATTGACCGGTGAAACCGTTTTCATGAGGGTTCTGCAAGGTTATGTCAGCCGCTGCTTTAGCCGGGATTCAAACAACCGTCTGCATGAAAATCCTGAAATATGGAAAACATCGATCCATTCCCCGAAAGAGGCGGCCGGGCACAGGCCGCTGCACCCTCTCCCATACCCTCGTCTGGAAGGAGTACTCCATGAAAAAAGGCTTACTGTTCATTTCTTTACTGTCGCTGCTCGTCCTGCTGCCTCTGACGGTCATGGCCCAATGGAGCAACGGCAAACCCGCCGATCTGGTCCTCGGCCAGACCGACTTTGTCAGCCGTGCCTCCGGCACCGATGCCTCCCACTTCAACGGCCCCAATGGCGTGGCCATAGACCCGGTCAGCCGCAAGCTTTTTGTCGTCGACCGCACCAACCACCGCATTCTGCGCTTCGGCGCGGCCGATGATCTGGCCAACGGAGCGGCGGCTGAGGCCGTTTTCGGCCAGAGCGATTTCGCCGGTAAAAGCTCCGGCGTGGATGCCGCCAAATTCAACAATCCCATCGGCATCTGCTTTGATGCCGAGGGACGGATGTGGGTCGGGGATTTCTCCAACAACCGCGTGCTGCGTTTTGACGACGCCGCCAGCAAGCCCAGCGGTGCCGCAGCGGATGGCGTGCTCGGCCAGCCCGATTTCATCGCCAAGGCGGCCGCAGCCACCCGTGCCGGCCTCTCCGGCCCGGTCGGCGTCGCCGTGGACAAGAACGGAACCCTGTGGATTTCCGAATTCAACAATCATCGCGTCACCCGTCACAATAATGCCGCAACCAAGGCCAACGGCGCAGAGGCCGACGGCGTGCTCGGCCAGCCCGATTTTATCACCAAGAACACCGGACTCGACGCGGCCAAAATGAACAATCCCAACAGTGTTTACAGCGACGGAGCAGGCACGCTGTGGGTGACGGAATTCACCAACCGCCGGCTCTTGCGCTTCGACAACGCAGCCGCCAAGGCTGACGGGGCAGCCGCCGATGGTGTGCTCGGACAACCCGACTTTACCACCAGCACCGTCGCAACGACCCCGAGCGGTATGAACAATCTGCGCTTCGTCACCGGCGACGCACAGGGCACGATCTATGTCGTCGAGGAGCCGAACCAGCGCGTTCTGGTCTTCAGGAACGCCCAGGCCAAGCCCAATGGCGGCGATGCCGATTTCGTCCTGGGACAGAACGATTTTCTCTCCAAACTCAATCCCCAGCCTCCGACCGAGGCCTCTTTCAATATCCCTCGCGCCGCCTTTTATGATGACCAGACCAAAACTCTCTGGGTGACCGATTTTTCCAACAACCGTGTGCTGCGTTTCACCGAAATGGATGCCCCGGCAGCGCCGGAGCCCTTTCACTGGGTGAACAGCCAGGCGGCCGAAGTGGTGATCGGCCAGCCCGACTTTAGCGGCAGCGCCGCCGGCACATCGGCCTCTTCGTTCACGACGCCGCAAGGTATCTGCTACCATCCGCCTTCAGGCAAGCTTTTCGTCAGCGACCGCGCCAACCATCGCGTCCTGCGCTTCAGCTCCGAGGCCGCCCTCACCAGCGGTTCGAGCGCCGAGGCGGTCTTCGGCCAGCCCAACTTCACCAGTAAAAACACCGGTCTCTCCGCTACCGGCATGAATAACCCGACCGGCCTCGCCATCGAGGAGGACGGCACCCTTTGGCTCGCCGATTATGGCAATAAACGTGTTCTGCGCTTCGATGACGCGGTCAACCTTCCCGGCGGAGCCAGTGCCAGCGGCATCCTGGGCCAGGCCGACTTTATCACTGCGAGCACCAGCGTCTCCCAGACTGTCATGGGCGGCCCGGTCGGCGTCTCGGTCCATTCCGATGGCACCCTCTGGGTGGCCGATTTCAGCGCCAATCGCGTGCTGCGCTACGACGATGCCAAACACAAGGCCAACGGCGCGCCTGCTGATGGTGTGCTTGGCCAGTCCGATTTCACCACCAAAACCGCCCGCACCACCGCAGACGGCATCAATGGCGACAACAACATCTATGTCGATCCCGCCGGCACGGTCTGGATCTGCGAATTCGCCAACAACCGCGTTATCCGCTATGATGACGCCAAAAACAAAGCCAACGGCGCCCCCGCCGATGGAGTCCTCGGCCAGCCCGATTTCACCAGCAAAGCCGCCGCCACCACCCGGACCGGCCTGCGCGACATGCGTGCCGTCTTTGGCGACGGCAGCGGCCAGATCTATACGGCCGAGGATGGCAACAACCGCGTGCTGATCTTCAATAATGCCGCCGGGCTGGCCAACGGCGCGCCGGCCGATTTCGTGCTCGGCCAGCCCGACTTTATCACCCGTACCGGCGTGACTCCCCCGACCGCTGCGAGCCTGCGCCAGCCGCGCGGCCTCGCCATCGATACCCAAAACCGCCGCGTCTGGATCACCGACTCCCAGAACCACCGCGTGCTGATGTATACGGAAAAACCCTTTACCCCGCCGGACAAACCGGTCTACGCCACCCAGCCTCTCGATCTCAAGCTTTTCACGGAGACCAGGGATCGCAGCTTCCTGACCGAGAGCTGGGGTTATGCCACCGCTCCCAGCCTGGTCGAACGATCGGCTGGTGAAGACAGAATCCCTGTGGATACCACGGAGGCCTATGCGGGCGAGAGCAGCTTGCGCCTGACCTGGAACTCCACAGCGGGCGGCGACTGGGCGATGGGCGTCTTTTTCCCGGGCCTGATCAGGATGGACGTGAGCTGGAAAGACAGCCTCTCCTTTCTGGTCTACTCGGGGACGCCTCTGGCCTCCACAGCACTCCCGCATCTCTATATGTCGGATAATACCGGCTACAATTCACCGCGCATCTCCATTGACACCTATGTTGACACCGTCAAGGCCAACTACTGGACGCGCGTCGCCATTCCCCTGCAGTTGTTCTTCGCGAATGGCAGTGCACTGGACGGCCATGGCATCAGGAGTCTCTTTTTCGCTCAGGGTGAAGCCGATGGCCAGGCTCATACCCTGCTGATTGACGAGATCCGCTTCACCGGCGGCAGCGATTTCGCCGGCAAACGCGTTGTGGTCGTCCTCGGCGGAGAAGTACCGGAAGGAATGGGCGCCACCGTCGCCGACAGCAGCTGGGTGGGCCGCTACCGCGCGCAGCTCACCGCCGCCAGCGACAAATTTGCCGTCATCAATCTTGGCGTCGGCTACAATAATACGTACCACATGCTGCCCGGCGACTCCCCGCTTCCCGCCAACGCCCCCTTTTATCCGTGGGAGAACAACAATCTCTCCTTCGCGGCCGCCTTCAAGCCGGAGGCCGTCATCCTCAATCTCTCTTTCGAGGATGCCAAGCAGGGATTCACCAAAGAGGCGCAGCTGGCCAACCTCGATACCATCACTGCTTTCGCGAGCCGCAACAAGCTGAATCTGTGGCTTACGACCACCATCCCCATCTCCGCCGCCGATGCCGCACAGAAGCAGAATCTCATCGAAACCCGCGACGCCATCCTGGCGCGCTATCCTCACGTCATCAATCTCTGGCCAGTGCTCGCCGATGCCCGGGATGATCTCAATCCGCTCTACCGGGCGGGTGACGTCTTTACCCTCAACGATGCCGGCCACAAGGCGCTCTATGAAACCATGCTCGCTGCCGAAATCGTGCCGCTGCCCGGTCCCAAGCCGGTCTTTACCTTCGATCCGCTCGATCTCAAGGTCTTCACCGATGCCCGGACAGGCACCTACTGGGATGGCAGCTGGGGCTACGTCAATGCGCCCAGTGCGCTTGAGCTTTACAACAACGACAAATACCCCCTGAGCAGCGACTATGTCTACGACGGCCGCTACAACCTCAAACTGCGCTGGGCCTCCAAAAGCGGCGGCGACTGGGCGATTGCGGTGGCCAACGAGGGCTGGCTCAAGATGGATGCCACCTGGAAGGACAGCCTTTCTTTCCTCGTCTACTCGCCCCAGGTGATCCCGGCCGCCAGCCTGCCCAAGCTCTTTCTCGAGGACATCGGCAGCGTCAAGACCGACCGTTTCCCCCTTGCCGATTTCCAAGGCGATATTCCCGCCCATGCCTGGACGCGGATCACTGTTCCGCTGCAACCCTTCTTTGATCATCCGGGACAGGCCAAGCTCAATCAGATGAAGACGGTCTTTTTAAGCCAGAACGCGGCCGACAGCCAGGAGCATACCCTCTACATCGATGAGGTGCGCCTGACCGGCGGCAAGGACTTTACTGAAAAACAGGTCGTCGTCGTTATCGGCTCCTCCACGGCTGAAGGCACCGGCGCCAGCCCGGCCGACAGCGCCTGGGTCAACCGTTACCGCAGCTACCTGCAGAAATACAGCTCCGAGTTCGAGGTGATCAATCTCGCCATCGGCGGATTCTCTTCCTACCGGGTCATGCCCACCGGGTTTGAACCGCCGCCGGACCGGCCCTATTACCCGCGCGAGAACAACAATATCACCTATGCCCTCGCCTTCCATCCCAAAGCGATCATCGTCAACCTGCCCAGCAATGATGCGGCCAACTATTTCACCATCGCCGAGCAGGTGGCCAATTTCGATACCCTGGCGGCCTATGCCGAGCGCTACCAGGTGCCGGTCTGGTTCTCGACAACCCAGCCGCGCAGCTTTTCCGATGCGAGCCAGCGCACCAATCTCATGGTGATGCGCGACTCCATCATCTCGCGCTACTCCAACAAACAATGGACCCGGGTCATCGATTTCTGGACCGGAATGGCCGACGCCAACGGCAACATCCTCCCCGCCTTCAATTCCGGCGACGGCGTCCACCTCAACAACCGGGGCCACCGCCTCCTCTATGAACGGGTGGTCGAGGCGCACGTGCTCACCTACACCGGCATCGCACAGCCCGGCGAGGCGCTTCCCGAGGCCTATCAGCTTTATCGCAACTATCCCAATCCCTTCAATCCCGGCACCACCATCCGCTACGATCTGCCCAGAAACACGCGTGTCCGCCTGGCCGTCTATGACATCACCGGACGCGAGGTCGCCCTCCTGCGAGACGGCCTGCAGCAGGCCGGCCGCCATGAGGTGCAGTGGAACGGTGCTTTGTTTGCCAGCGGCGTCTATATGATCAAGATGCAGACGGATGAATGGAGTCAGGTGAACAAGATGATGCTGATCAAATAAAGAGGAGCTCGGTCCGCCTGCTCACTGCCGGGCTTTTCAGCGCAGGCGAGCGGAGAGAGAGGGCCGGCGTATCATCATCTCCGGTATCGCAATAAAAGCCGGGCCCCGCGGGCCCGGCTTTTTTGTGCCCGCACAGAGGGCGATGGCGGCAGGACCTCACGGCCGGCCCGATATTTTCAGACGCTGATGATTTCTTTTTGGAATAGTGACGATTTTTTTGTACAATCAACTGAACACCTGATGAAAGGAGAACTATGCGGAAAACAAGATACAAGTCGATGGAGAGCAGGGCGGAAATCAACCGCCGCGACCTGCTGAAACTGGGCGCAGGGATAGGCCTGCTGCTCGGCACACCCACCGCCTGGGCGCAGGAGGCGCAGAAACCGCAGCCGCCCGCGCGGCCCAAAACCAACATCGATGACGCGCTGAAAATACCCAAAACGGAGCACTCGCTGCCGGGTCCGTTTCCCGGCCGCGTCGTCCAGGTGACCGACCCCGGGGTCCACAAGGAGGGCAAGGTGCAGCCGGAAGTGGTCAACGCGATGTTTGAAAAAGGGCTCAAAAAGCTGACCGGAGTTAATCCCAAAAAAAGCTTCAAACTCTTTTTCGATAAAAAAGATATTGTCGGCATCAAGGTCAACCCGGTCGGCCCGGGCATCATCGCCACCCACCTCGAGGTGACCGATGCGGTCATCACCTGGCTGACGAAATCCGGCCTCAAGCGCGAGCAGATCATCATCTGGGACCGCTTCGATTACATGCTCCGGGATGCGGGCTACACCGCGGAACGCTTTCCCGGGATCACCATCGCAGGACTGCAGACCATGGACGATGACGCCGCCAGCGGCAAGAGCCAGGACAACAGCCGCTGGCTCAAACCAGACGGCACCCACGTCAGCGCCGGCAACTTTGATCAGGAGGTCTTTTACTGGGCCGATGTCGAGGGCGACAAGGAAGCTCCCTACCTCAACCAGCATGTCTTCGACGGCAAATACTCCTATTTCGGCAAACTGGTGACCCAAAAACTGACCAGGATCATCAACATCCCGGCCTTCAAAAACACCGGCAACGGCGTCTCCATGGCCACCAAAAACCTCGGCTATGCCGCCATCTGCAATACCGCGCGCCTCCACCGGCCCCTCTTCTTCGACGTCTGCACCGAGGTGCTCGCCTTTCCGGCCATTCGTGACAAGCTGGTGCTCAACATCACCGACGCACTGCGCGGGCAGTACGATGGCGGTCCCGACGGGGCGGCCCAGTTCACCTATGATATGAACTCGCTCTTTTTCGCGACCGATCCTTTCGCCCTTGATATGGTCTGCCACAACCTGCTGGTGGAAAAGCGCAAGGAGATGAAGGTCAAGATCAACGAACATCCCCGCTACACCGAGTATCTCCGCTATGCCGAGAGGCTCGGGCTGGGGATCGCCGCTCCGGAGAAGATCAGCCATGTCGTCGTCTGAGTCCCGTCCCCTCTTCGCCGCCCTTGTTCAGGCCGCCGGGGGGCTTTACGGCGCCGCCCGCAAACTCGCGCGTATGGGGCGGTGGAGCCCGGCTCTGCTGTTGATCCTCCTGCCGGTCACTGCCGGAGCGGCCTCCGCCATCGACCTGCCCGGAGCCGGTTTTCATCCCGGATGGAAGCCCGCCGGCAAGGCCCGCATTTACGCAGCGAAGAATCTGTACGGCTATATCAATGGCGGAGCCGAGCTCTTTCTCGAGTTCGGCTTCACCGGGCTGACGGTCCAGCGCTACGGCCGCGGCGAAGAGAAACTGAGTCTGGATCTCTATGAGATGGTCTCAGCCGATGCCGCCCTCGCCGTCTACCTGGCGAAGAAGGGGGAGGAAAGACCCGTCGCCGGCGTCACCGGCCGCAGTACCGGCAGCGCCTGGCAGATCGCCGTCCTCAAAGGACGTCACTTCATCCAGCTCACCAATCTGAGCGGGGAGGAGAGTCATCTGCCGGCCATGGTCGCCCTGCTGCAGGCGCTGCTGGCCTCTCTCCCCGATGAACCGGCCCGCGACTGGCTGGCCGGCATGCCCGCGGAGCGCATCCCGGGCTCCGAGCTGCTGGTGGCCGGCCCCTACAGCCTGCAGATGATCTACACGCTCGGCGAAGGCGATCTGCTCCAGCTTGGCGGCAGGGTGATGGGCGTAGCCGTTGAACAACCCGGCGCGGAGGGGAAAAGAACAGCCTGCCTGCGCGTTTTCTATCCGGACACCACTGCGGCGCGGGCAGCCTATGCCCATGCCACGGCCAATCTCGACTCCTATCTCAGCCCGGTTTATGCGGCGAGCGACACGTTGCTCTTCGAGGATTACAAACAGGAGTACGGCCGCATCGTCCGCTGCGACAGCACCATCCGGATCGAACTCCATCTCCCCCAACCGTGATATTTGCAAAAGGTGCAGCCATGACCAGAAAAAAGATCCTCCTCTCCATCCTGATGCTTCTCTCCGCCTCCGCCTTTCTCCAGGCGGGCACGGAGATCATCGCCCACCGCGGCGCCTCCGGCCTTGCGCCCGAGAACACCATGGCCTCATTCATCAAGGCCGTCGAAATCGGCACCGACTGGTTCGAACTGGATGTCTGGCTTTCCAAAGACGACTCGCTTATGCTGATGCACGACGAAGCGGTCTCGCGCACCACGGGCGCCGGCGGAACGATCCCGACCATGACCTACGAGCAGCTGCGCACCCTTGACGCCGGTTCCTGGTTCAGTCCCCTCTTCGCCGGTGAAAAAATCCCCACCCTGGCCGAGGCCCTGGACCTGGCCCTGCGCGCCTCCTATCGCGTCGGCGTGGTCATCGAGATCAAGAGCAACGCTCCCACGGTGGTCGAAAAGGTCGTGGCCGCCGTCCAGCAGCGCGGCCTGCAGGACCGGGTCATCATCAGCAGCTTCAATTACAGCCATATCAGCAAATCCAAACAGATCGATCCCTCCATCCCGGTCCAGCTCTTCGGCAGTATCACCCTGACCCAGATCAGGCAGGTCGACGGCATCGGCGGTGAATGGGTCGGCACCAACGGCGCCATCACCACGGCATTGCTCGATTCGGCCCATGCCCGCGGCATGAAAATGAACAAATGGACCATCAACAGCGCCGCTGAGATGACCAGCCTGATCAAGCAGGGCGTGGATGCGATCACCACCAACTTTCCCGATATCGCCAGGGCCCTGCTCGACACCACACCGCCCGCAGATGTTGTGCTGCTGCCGCCAGTCGTCGACGAAACCCGCATCGGCCTGAGCTGGCTGCCGGCCGAGGATCCCGAAAGTACCTCGCTGGTCTATGAGATCTACCGCGACACCCAGGCCCATCCCGAAAGCCTGCTGGCGACGGTGACCGACACCACCGCGTATGTCGATGATACCCGGCGCGAATCTCAGCAGTACTTTTATCGCGTCCGCGCCAAAAATGTCGCCGGACTCTACAGCCTCACCTGGAGTAATGAGGTGCAGGCGACGACCGCGCCGGATCTGCGCCCGCCCCAAATCGCTGCGGTCCGCGCCTACGGCAGGCCAGACCATCTGGTGATCAGCTTCACCGAGCGGATTGAAAAGGAGAGCGCAGAAATCCCGGCCAACTATTCCCTTTCGCCCGGAGTCACGATTAACAGCGCCCGCCTCGCCCTCGACTCGCTCTCGGTCATCCTCACCACCTCGCCCCTGGCGGAAATGGGCGCCTACACCCTGAGCGTCACCGGGGTCAAGGACCAGGCCCTTCACCCCAATCCCATCGTTGAACCCGAAAACAACTATTTTATCTACTCGCCTTATCTGCCCGGCCTGGCCGCCGCCTGGGATTTTGACGAAGAGGAGGGCACCACCCTGCCCGACCGCTCGGGCAACGCCAACCACGGCACCCTGCAAAACGGCATCTCCTGGTCGGGAGGGCACACCGGCAACGGCCTCTGCTTCGACGGGGTCGACGATTACGTCCTGGTGCCCGCCTCCTCCTCCCTCGATATCAACACCCAGGGGATTACCCTCTCGCTCTGGACCTGGATGGCCTATGCTCCCAACGATCTACCCGGCGCCTTTGGTCCTCTCTACGATTCGGAGAGCGATACCTACGTCCTCTATGAGGACAAGGGCATCCATGAACTCCGTTTCAAGGTGACCACCACCGTCAGCGCCGAGCGGCCCGGCATTCGCGGATCGGAGCTCTCCGCCGGCGAATGGGTCCACCTGGCCGGGGTCTATGACGGCGCCAGGGCGATGATCTACGTCAACGGCGAACTCAAGGACAGCCATCCCCTGACCGGCACGGTCAAACCGGGCCAGATCGCCACCATCGGCAAAACCGGCGGCGCGTACTTCAAGGGCAAGATCGACGACATCCAGATCTACAACCGGGGGTTGAACCCCGACGAAATCCTGTTTATCTGCGGCCGCGGCACGCTCATCAATTCAGCGCCGGCGCCCGCGCCACAGCCGCAGTCGTTCAGCCTGTCGCAAAATTATCCCAATCCCTTCAATCCAACGACCACTCTGACCTATGCACTGGAACGTAGGGAGCAGGTCGAGCTGGCCGTCTACGATCTGCTCGGCCGCAAGGTGGCGGAACTGCTCCATGAAACCCAGGGCCCGGGTGAATACCGGATCAAATGGGATGGGACGGATGAGAACGGTCAACCGGTGAGCAGCGGCCAGTACAGCTGCAGAATGAGCATCGGACAACAGGTTCTCGTGCGCAGCATGACCCTGCTCCGCTGAAAACGACGGGGTGCCCGGTCCGGCCTCCACTATTTCACGCCCCGGACCCGGCAGCCGGACCGGGCGCCCCTTTCCTCCTACGACCCTCCCACACCCTCGATACCGGCAGCTCACTGGTTGAATAATTTTTAAATCAGCAAAAAAAACATTTGCTTTCTGTTATTAATGTTATAAATTTAAATACGAAAGCATAAATAGCTATTAGCAACCATTCGAAACATTCTTATATCCTCTTCGGTAATTAAACGAAAGATTTACAGTAATACTGGAATTCATCGTCGACGGCTACTTGATCAGTCTGGCTGCCGGATCGACCACCACCCTTGCCGGCAGCTTGAAACATGCCAGCGTTTGACCATCAATACCAGTTCAGTCAAATCTCCCGGGAGCCCACCTCCAGCGGTAATGAATGATCCTGACAAAGGACAGGGTGCGCGAGAACTCGCTCAACCTGACTGAGCCCAGGCGGGGAATTCCCGGGCAGCCCACTTACGATAAGGTACCTGCATGCACCGACTCATCCGGCTTTACAAAATTTGCAGCAAAATCATCCTGCCGAGCGGCCTGGTTCTGACCCTGCTCTTTCTCCCCTCTCCGGCCCGCTCGGCCTCCTCGCGTCTGCCTGTCGACAGCAGCTCCGACTATCTCTGCTACTACGGTTCCTGGAACAATGACAACCTTTTCCGCGCCAAAGATTTTGACCTGGTTATCCTCGAGCCCTCGAATATCAGCGCCGCTCAGATCGGCGAACTAAAAAGAGGCCATGACGGCGTGGCGGGAACCGATGATGACGTCATCGTGGTTGGCTATGTTTCGATCGGCGAAGATCACCAGGGCGGGCGCAAGGGCGACGGCCGCGGCCCCTGCTACTGGGATTACGGCACAAGCTCGGTTGCCTATGCCAACGCCGGCTTTGCTTCCTGGTACCTCGATGATGCCAATCGAGACAACAAACCCGACATGAACGGCAGCTGGGGCAGCTACTATGTCAATGCCGGCGACTCCTCCTGGCGCGCCTTTCTCAAGAGCAGCCCGGCCGGTACTGATAACATCCTGCTGACCAAACAGTGCGACGGGCTATTCCTCGACACCATCGATACCGCCTCACCCTGGTACCCCTGGCCTTACCGCTGGATGGTCGTACAGATGTCCGATCTGGTCGGATGGCTGCACGCGACCTATCCGGAGAAGTATCTGATTGCCAACCGCGGCCTCTTCTATTTCGATCCGGATCTCGCCACCGCCTATCAGCACAGCATCCGGCCTTACGTCGACGGGGTGATGTTCGAATCCTACTACAAGGAAGGCGACCGGATGAGCTGGGCGGCCAAGGTCAACGCCGAGGCCACCAAGCCGGACGGCTTCAGGGTTATCGCCCTCGATTACTATCCATCAAGTCAAACCGCCGCGATCGACAAACAGGTGGCCGAAGTGCTCGGCCTTGACTGGTGCGATTACATCTCGAGCTCTTCCCTGAACGAAATCCGCTATGACGTCTTTCATCGCCACCCGGTCGATCTCAATCCTCCGACCTGGGACGGCGCGATCGGCCTGATCGAAGCCGTGGCTGCCGATGGGGCGGTGAAGCTGCGTTGGCGGCGGGTCACCGATCAATCCGCACCGGTGGCGTTCAACATCTATTACAGCTCCACCTCTCCGTTCATTCTCAGCCAGGCGGCACGCCTGACGCAGGTGCCCGCGGTCTGGCAGAGCGCCAGTCTCTCATGGGAATACACCGTCACCGGCCTGACCAATTTTACGCCCTACTCCTTCCTGGTCCGCGCCCAGGACGCCGCCGGCAATGAGGAGAAAAATCTGCGCATCCTCACCGCCACACCGCCTGCCGGATCGAAGACACTGGTCACGGTCGACGGCCTCTTCACCGACTGGAACGGCATCGCCAGGCTGGACACACTGGACAATCCGCTTGAAGGGGCGGGTGACGGTCCTGACGCCAGCGCCGACATTGTCGACGTCTACGCCGCCCACGACGCAACCAATCTTTACATCCGGTTCACCGTGGCCGGTTCATTCGCCAGCGGCTATTTCTACCATCTCTTCATCGATGCGGACAACAACTCCGCCACCGGCTACCGCTACGCCGACAGCGCCGCGACCGGCGCGGAGTACATGATGGAAAACCTTGCCCTCTGGCAGTACACCGGAACGGGTGGCGCCAACTGGAGCTGGGCGCAGGCATCGGGCTTAACCCGCGCCACCGCGGGGCACCAGACGGAATTGAGCATCCCGCTCTCACTGCTCCCTCTCGCCGTCCAGAATAAAAAAGTGAGCCTGATGCTGCAGACCAACCGCGCGGTCTCTCCCTTCCTGTTCATCGACGCCGTTCCGGATCTTTATGGCAGTACTGCTCTTGTCTACGATTTCAGCACCGGCACAGGCGTCGCCCGGCGGCAGACCGGCGCAGCGCCGGAAAAGCTCTCGCTCGGACAGAACTATCCCAATCCCTTCAACGGGAATACCAGGATCCCCTTCGTGCTGCGAGAGGGCGGAGATGTCAAGCTCCGAGTCATCAATCTGCGCGGCGAAACCGTCGCTCTCCATGATCTCGGCTTTAAAAACGCCGGATCTCACCAGTATACGCTTCAAGCGCAAAGTTTAAGCAGTGGCATCTATTACTACGAACTCTTAACAGGAGGGAACCGACAGACAGGCAAAATGGTATTGACCAGATAGTCCGCAAGGCAGGATCACACGGACGCACTCTTTGTTTCGACAGAAAAAGCCGGCAACAATGGCCCGCAGTTCACGAAATGTTCACCGAAGAGGAAAACCATGAAAAAAAACCTCACGTTTGGTCTTGTGCTCTTTGGCATGCTGCTCCTTTGGCAGCCCGCCGCCGCACAAATCACCATCGACGGTCTCTTTTTTGACTGGGAAGCCGCCACACAGGTCGATGTGGCGCCCCAGGCCGAAGAGCTCACCTTTGAAGCCGGGGACGTCGATTGTCCGAACCCGGCCGTACCCTCCTATTTCGCCGATCTGGACATCGAAGACCTCTATGTCACCGATGATGCCGATTTCGTCTATTTCCGCGTCCGGATGAATCAGATCGCCAACATCACCAACGTGCCCAACGACACCTCTTATCATGGCGGCGCCGCTATCGCCGTCTATATTTCCGTTGATCCGGGCTGGGCCGATGCCACCGGACTGACCTGGGGATGGTGGGGCAGCGGCTATGACTATTTTATCCAGGTCTATCCCGAAGACAGCACAGTGATCAACGCCACGGCCTATGACCAGTATGTCTGGGAGCACAAACAGGCGGGCAACGGCTGGGATTTTGTTCCGGCCGATTCCTCCATCGGCTCCAAGGTGGCCTGGAATGCAACCAGCAATGAAGTCGAGTTCTCGGTTCCCAAGACCCTGCTTTTTAATCCTCATTATCTGCCCGATTTCGTTCGCCCGGACACCATCGCGGTCATGGTCTATGCCGGCGAGAACCTCGCACCCTGGCGTGCAGATTATGCCTCCAATGCCGGCATCGCCGGCTTCAAATTCGCTCTGCAGCAGCCGGGGCCGATCACCATTGATGGGCTCTTTTTTGACTGGACCGCCGAGATGCAGCTGGATGTGCCGGCCCAGGCTCAGGAACTCACTTTTGCCGAAGGCGATCCGGAAACGCCGAATCCCGCCAATACCAGCTACTTTGCTGATCTGGACATCGAGGATCTCTATGCCACTGATGATGAGGATTTTGTCTATGTCCGTGTCAAGATGAACTCCATCGCCAACCTGATGAATGTGCCCAATGACACCTCCTATCACGGCGGAGCCGCTATCGCCGCCTATATCTCCGTCGATCCGGGTGCTGCCGATACGACCGGACTGACCTGGGGATGGTGGGGCAGCGGCTACGACTTTTTCGTCCAGGCCTACCCCGCCGATTCAGCGTATGCAGCGGTGGGCGGGTATCCCCAGGCGCTCTGGGAGCACAAGCAGGCCGGCAATGGCTGGGATTTCGAAGTAGTCGATTCGACTCGCGGTGCCTGGATCGCCTGGAACGCGATGAGCAACGACGTGGAGATGGCCATTCCCAAGGTGCAGCTGCTCAATCCCCGCTACCTGGCCAATTTCCAGCAGCCCGACAAGATCGCCATCATGATCTATGCTGGTGAAAATCTCGCGCCCTGGCGCGCGGACTATGCCTCGATGCCGGGCATCGCCGGTTTTATCCTCGATCTGGGCGGCTCGACCGGTGTGGAGGCCACGCCGGTGAAGGCGCTTCCCGATCGTCTGACGCTGCACCAGAACTATCCCAATCCGTTCAATCCCTCGACGGACATCCGCTTCGCGCTGCCTGTCCAGGGGCTGGTTCGCATCCGCGTCTTTGATCTGCTGGGCAAGGAGATGGCTGTGCTGGCCAACCGCGTCTATCCGGCCGGTGAGCACAGTGTAACCTTCGATGGCCGTGATCTCCCCAGCGGTGTCTATCTCTACTCCCTGGAGACGGAGCAGTCGCGCAGCGTGCGCAAGATGATGTTGATCAAATAAGACCAGGAACTGCTGCCTGGGTGCCGGCTTGGAGGTTCCATCCGGCACCCAGGCCACTAATAATTTCCAGGAGCCGCGGACTGTGCGGCCGGACCGGGGGCCGCGATTTCACGCATTCATCTTCCAAATCGAGAGGTCACTGATGAAAAATATTCTTTACGCTATCCTTCTCCTCCTCCTGGCTATGAGCTTGGCTGTATCCGGGCAAACCGTGCACCCGGTAGAAGCGGTCCCCGGGGCGCTCTCTGCAGCCTACCAGGCGGCCGCCGCAGGCGACATTATTGAACTGGTGACCGATGGCGGCATTTACAGCGAATCTGCAACACTGGAGATTACTGCAGGAAAAGGGATCACTATCCGGGCTGCCGCCGGTTTGGCATCGCCTCCGGTCTGGCAATCCACAGTTTCACCGCTCGCAGCCGCCGCCGGCGACCTGACCATTCAGGGCGTCACCATGGACGGGCAGGGAACGGCAGGCATGCGGGGAATCAACACGACCTCCAACAGCAGCGGCTTTTTTATCAAGATCGCCGGCTGTACTTTGCAGGGATTCGATTACGCACTCTATGGCAGCTCAGGTTCTGCCCTTGACTCGGTTGTCATCGTCAATTCGATCCTGAAAAACAACACCAACCGCACGCTCTACTTCCCGGCCGGCACCGTCGATCCCGGCGTTGTCAGGCGGCTCTCGATCCGCAACTCAACCTTCCTGGATCTGAAAAAGATGGAACCCTCCATCTATTTTTATTCAAAAACCTCACCATCGGTGAGCCCCCGGCTGGAACTGGACCATGTCACTTTTTATAATTGCCAGCGGATCCGCACCAACACCGGCGTCACGGACGTCAGCATTAAAAATACCATTTTTGCCACGGACGGCACGATCAGCGGTGGCCAGTCCTTCAATCTCAACGGCGGCACGGTGGAAAACACCCTGATCTTCAACGCCCCGGTATCCGGCACCGGCGCCACCTACACCAACTTCCTTGACAATGTTGATCCACTCTTCACTGATGCCGTGAATGGCGATCTGACCCTGCTCGAAAGCTCTCCTGCCTACCTGGCCGGCAGCGATGGCAAGACCCTGGGCGATCCGAGATGGTGGCCCAGACTCTCCGGCCGGATCTATGTCAGCGCGGGAAGGGATCAGATCTCGGCTGCTGTGGCCGCGGCCAACCCGGGGGATATCATCGAGTTGACCAGCGATGGCGGCCTTTATGTCGAGTCGACCACGCTCCTCATCGACAAGCCATTGACCATTCAAGCCGGCGAAGCGGTCGTCGAGCCGCCGGTCTGGACCACCGATGATGGCAACTATCTCATCCAGACACAGGCCGGTTTGCAGCTGGTCGGGGTCGTTCTCGATGGCGCCAAAGGGGCCCTCCCCGCCGCCGGTGGTATTGCCACTGATTCGAGCGGCTATTCGCTCATCCTTCAGGAGTGCGAGCTGCGCAACTTTTCCGGTGAGAGCAGCACCGCCGGCCATGCCATTTACGACGGGCTTCATTCCGGCGTACTGGACAGCCTGATCATTTCCAATTGCTACTTTTACAACATGAACCATGAGGGAATTTACCATGGCGGCCGGACCACCGCCGAGATCGGCTCGGTCAAGTACTTTCACATGACCAATTCAACCATGGCCAAAATCGGTGACGACGCCATCTACATCCGCGATCACGACGGCAATTTCCTCACACCCGGTCCGGTTTTTATCGTCGATCACTGTACCATTTACGATGGTTTCGACAGCTATGGCATTCTTGCCCACCACATCGATAACGCCGTCATCAAGAATACCATTGCTGCCGGTTCGGTGGTAAAAGGCACCGCCTTTTACCTCTACGGCGACAACTCCATCGTCAAGAATTCGATCTATTTCAACACCAAGATCAACCTGCATACCGGTAAAAGCGAAAACCTGCTCAGCGTCGATCCGCTCTTCGTCGACCCCGAAGCTGGCAATTTCATGCTCTTCGCCAATTCACCAGCTGTAAATTACGGCGATGACAGCTCCACCATCGGCGATCCGCGCTGGGGTGTCTCCACCCAAAAATCGAACGAACTGCAGCTGGTCAAGGCTCCCGCCAGCATGTCGCCAACCACAAACTCGGTGCGCATCGTCTGGCAGACGCTGGAGACCGACCCGCCCGCCTCGATTGTCGAATATGGCCTGACACCCGAGCTGGGCACGATCATCACCGGGCCGGACGGCTGGCTCATCCCCGGCGAGGGTTACATGCATGAAGTGACCCTGACCGGCCTGCAGCCCTTCACCACCTACTACTACCGGGTCGGCAACGGTACCGATGTGGATGTAGCGGTCTGCCGTGCCAAAACCGCTCCGGAAAAAGGCACGGACTTTAAAATCATGACCATGAGTGACATCCACGAAAACCACTATGGTTTGTGGGAGGGAATTGCCAAAAGATCGACGCAGGATTCCCTTGACCTCACTGTTTTCATCGGTGACTTTGTCAACGACGGCAGTGTGCGCGATGAATGGAACAGCGGATTCTACCTCCCCGGCTACCCGCTGCTGACCAACTATACAGTCATCAGCGCCGTCGGCAACCACGAAACCGCTTTTGGCCCTTCAGTCTATTATGACTATTTTTCGCTCCCGACCCATGCCGAGAACGGCGAAACGCCTGAAGCTTACTACAGCATGGACTATGGCGACGTCAAAATCATCGCTCTCAACACCAATGGCGATGAATACAGCCCCTCTTACCTCACCGGTTCGCCGCAGCTGACCTGGCTTGAGAATGAGATTCAGACCGCCGACACCAAATGGATCTTTATTTTCTCCCATACCAATGTTCTCTCCACCGCCTACCACGGCCAGTGGTCGGCGACCGAAAAAGAGAACCTGCTGCCGCTGTACGAAAAGTACGCCGCCCAGGGCAAACACATCATCGCTTTTGCCGGCGACGACCACAGCTTTGAACATCTCTACAAGGCCGGCGTCAACTATGTCCGCCCGGGCTGCGCCAACCTCAGCCTGTATGACACCAACCTCAACCTGGCGGACCTGCCGTACAGCCTCTTCTATTCCAAACAACCCGGCTTCTCGACGGTCGAGGTGAGCGACAACGGTGACCTGGTCACCCTCTCGGCACGGGACACCAGCGGCACGATCTTTTATTCGACCACCTTTACCACCAGCAACACACCGCCGCCGACCATCTACCTGTCCGAGCCGGACGGCATCGAGGACAGCACGAGTGACACCTATCGCCTCCTCTGGGTGGACTCCGATCCCGATGACAATGCCCTGATCAATCTCTATTATACTCAGGACATCAACACTCCCGGCGAGCTGATTGCGGAAAACATCAGCGAGGATGACTCTCTGAATTATTTCGATTGGGATGTCTCCCGGGTGACACCAGGCTCCTACTATATCTACGCCATCATTTCCGACACTCAGAATCCCGCGGTCAAGCGCTTCGCGCGCGGCAAGATCGACATCATCTCCGATGTCATCGCTCCCCCGGCCGTCACAGCGCTCACCGGGACACTGCTCAGCCAGACCCAACTGCAGCTGAGCTGGCAGAACCCGACCGACCCTGTGCAGGTCGAGGTGCCGCTGGCAAATTTTGAAACCGGCAGCGAGGGGTTTGTCGGCGAGAACGACGGCACCGCGACCGGTTCCCTCGAGATCGTCCCGGGCGCCGAGGGCAATGGCAACGCGCTGCGGATCAACTATGCGATCACAGTCGCATGGGATCAGTACGCCGGCTGCCTCGCCCTGCAGGGATTCCCCAATATCAGCTCTACGCCCTACCTCGAATTCTGGTACCGGGGCGACGGCTCGAGCCGGGCGCTGCGTCTTATCGCCGAACAGGACAACGACCGCAACGGAAAGAACGACGACTGGTGGTATTCGGAATCACTCAATCTGAGCTCAAAGGAGTGGAAGCACGCCGTCATCGATCTGCGCATTTTCTCGGCGCTGACCTGGCACCCGAATGTCGACCGCGCCTTCGACCTGGAAAATATGGCTCGCTTCCAGTTTATCATTCCTTCGAGCAACGCCGGCAGCGGCTATGCCGAAATCGACGAGATCAAGCTCACCGGTGAAATTTCACCGGCACCCGACTTTAAAGGTGTCATGCTTCTTCGTCGTGCGGACCGCTTTCCCGAGAATATCACCGACGGCGACCTGATCTATCAGGGAGCGGCGGAGTCGGCCATCGACTCCACTGCAATGCTTCTGCAGGATTACTATTATGCAGTTTTCGCTTACGATGAAGTGCCCAACTACTCCCCGGCTGGTCCCTCTTCGATGTGGCACTATTCTCTGCCGAGCGGTGTCGAAACCGGTGAAAACCGGGCGCTGCCGGTGCGCTTCGGCATGGAGCAGAATTATCCCAATCCGTTCAATCCCCGGACTACTATTAGCTATGCCCTGCCAAAGAGCAGCAAGGTCCGGATCGCCCTCTACAACGCACTGGGGCAGGAGATGGCCGTACTGGTGGACCAGAACATGTCAGCCGGGTACCACACAGCGACCCTCGATGGCGCTCAGCTCGCGGGCGGCATCTACTTTTACCGGATCGAGGCGGGTTCGTTCAGGTCGGTCCGTAAAATGATCCTGCTCAAGTAACCAATTCGACGGTGATGGCGTTCAGGAACCTGCTCCTGAACGCCATACCTGCCGGTTTACACTGCAAAAACAACACTAACCATCACACATCCTGGAGGTATATAATGAAGTTTTTTCAGCTGGTTATGACGTTATTTCTGCTTTGCTCTTTTACGCAAGCGTCTGCCCAGACCGTGCACCGGATCGAAGCCGGCGCGGATGTCATCGGAACAGCCTATGAAGCGGCCGCGCCGGGCGATATTATCGAACTCGTGACCGATGGCGGCGAGTACATTGAAGGCAACGATCTGGTGATCATAAAGGACAAACCGGTCACCATCCGTGCCGCGGCCGGGCTGAAAACAAAACCTCACTGGTACGCTTCCGGCGGATGGGCCCTGATTCAGACAGCGGATGATCTCACCCTCGAAGGTTTACTCATTGATGGAACCGTTGCCGGCGGCGCCCGTGAAGTGGGCATCCGCGGCGCCGAACCCGAGTGGTATGCCTTGAAGTTGGGCTACACACTCAAGATCCTCAACTGCGATTTCGTGAATTTCGATTATGCCATCTACGGGGAGGATTCCAATCAGCTGGACAGCCTCATCATCGACGGCTCTACCTTCACACACATCATCAAGCAAGCCATTCAATTCAGCGGCGGCTCGATCGCTCCTGGCCAGGTCAGGCATTTCCTCTGCACCAATTCAACCTTTTGGGACATCGGAGGCTATGCCATCTATCTGCAGTCGACCGCCATCGACGCCAGCCCGCAGGCTACCTTTGTCGTTGACCATGTGACCATCCATGACGCGGCCGAAGGCAACATCTACCCCCGCGATATCGATGGAGCGGTCATCAAAAATACGATCATAACCAACTCCGGGAGCTCGCCGGGTTCGGTCTGCCTTATCTCCGGGCTGAACTCCCGCATCAGCCATCTCCTTTATAACGGCCTCGACCAGGTCGCTCTCGAGGCCGGGGCGTTGGATAACCAGCTGACCAATGTCTGGGCCGGGGTCGATCCCCTCTATGCCAGCGCCGTCAGCGGCAATTTCACCCTCATGACCGGCTCTCCCGCCATCGGTGCCGGTGATGACGGTAAAAGCCTCGGCGACCCCCGCTGGTGGCCGGAGAACAATTCCGAATATGTTTTCGTTTTCGCGGGTGAAAACACCCTCGCCGATGCCGTGGCCGCAGCCGTCGCCGGCCAGACCATCATGCTGGTGTCCGACGGCGGCCTCTATGAGAATTCCCACAAGATGGTCATCGACAAGGAACTCACCATCCGCTCTGCCGATGGCTTGATCCAGCGGCCGCTGCTGACCTCGGGCGCCCCCGATGCCATGTTCGAGATCGGCGCCGGTTTCACCCTCGAGGGCGTCATCCTCGACGGCGCGCTGGGCGCCGACTCCACTGCCGTCGGCATCACCAACGCCCCGAACACGACCGGCTACAACCTCAAGGTCCGCAAAACCGATTTCCTCAACTTTTCCGACAAGGGCCAGACCACCGGCTTTGGCATCTTCGGCGTCCCCAGCGCGGTCGTCGATACCGTCCTCGTCCAGGACTGCTACTTCGCCCACATCCTCGACATGGGCATCAGCTTCAACGACCCCCTCACCGAAACCGGTTCGGTCAATGTCTTCAAGGTTGACAACTGCACCTTCTGGGACATGAACTCCGAGGCCATCTACATCGACGCCTTCGATTCCAAAATGGAAACCAAGGACCCCGAGGTCACCATCAACAAGGTCACGGTTTACGACTGCGGCAGCTACAACCTCATCGCCCATTACATCGATTACTCCGTGCTCACCAACTCTATGGTGGTCCTCCCCGAACTCAACACCAGCTATGCCCCCACCAAGGTCTACGGCACCAACTCCAGGGTCGAGAATTTCCTCTATTTCAACACCCGCGACATCGACCTCAGCTACGGCGCCACCGATTTCCAGCTCGTCAATATCGTCCCGCAGGGTGACCCCGGACTTGTGGACCCGGAAAACGGCGACTTTTCATTTACCGTTCACTCCCCCGCCGTGCTCTTCCTGGAAGATGGCAATTTCCTCTGCCTCGGCGCTGAGCGCTGGTGGCCGGGTATCAACCTGCCCTCCAACATCCACTGGGGCACCAAACGCAACTCATTGAAGGGCTTGACCATCACCTGGAAGAACCTGAATCAGGCCGATTCCATCCGCTGGGGCTATACCGATGCCTACGAGCAGGGCGCTTTTCCGGGTGCTCGTCATGACAATTACCAGCTGGGCGATCAGCCCGAGTATCTTTTCGACTATACCTTCCCGGGGCTGAAGCCGCAGTCGACTATTTATTACTCATTCAAGTTCAATGAATTATGGGGACAACGCAGGAGCTTCGACACCGCCCGTGACACTCTCGCGACCAAATTCAGCTTTATCGTCGGCGCGGATTGCCAGGCGGGCACTGAAAATTTCCAGAAAATCTCCTCAATGGCTGCCGCCGAGAAGGCCGATTTTTACATCAATGTCGGTGACATCATTGACAACTCGCTTTATCCCGGATTATGGGAGAAATACTACCTCTGGGGCCGGGAGTATCTGGAAAAGACCCTGACCTATTACACCCACGGCAACCATCTCTGGTATGACACCGAATCGGGGAACGCGGTGATGAACCAGCTGGTCCTGCCGGGAAATGAAAAATGGTACTCTTTCCAGCAGGGGAACACTCTGTTTATCTGCTTGTTATCGGAGGCTTCCCTGTCGACGCAGTGGACCTATGTTAAAAATCTGCTCGCCAAGAGTACCGCCACCTGGACCGTGGTCTACTTCCATGCGCCCTTTTTCACCAGCGGCGGACATGCCGGTGAGATGGACGCGGCGATCGCCTACTGGTGGAAGGCTTTCGACGATTACGGCGTTGACGTCATTCTCAACGGCCATGATCATACCTATACCCGATCCAAGCCGATCAACCTGAATGTCTCCGATTCCTCGGCAGTCGCTGAATACGGCAGCGCCCCCGGACAGGGCCGGCTGCAGATGCTGGTTGGCAGCTTCGGTGCGGCGACCTATGGCGATCAGTCCGGCTGGTGGGTGGCCAACACCAAGTCGACTGTCAATTATGTCAAGTTTCAGGTTGATGGCGACAGGATGCATTTCGACTCCATCGATCTGAACGGCGCCATCATCGACAGCCTGACCCTCGATGCCAAAGGCACCCGCTACGACCGTCCCATCAATACCGGGATGGAGCGCAATGGCTCAGGCCTGCCTGACGAGTATGCCATGGAGCAGAACTATCCCAATCCCTTCAATCCCGCGACCAAAATCGCCTACAGCCTGCCGGTTTCCGGCAAGGTCGCACTCAAGATCTACAACCTGCTCGGCCGCGAAGTGATGACCCTGGTCGACGAAAACAAGCAGGCTGGCCGACATGAGATTCTCTTCGATGCCTCGACCCTGCCGAGCGGTCTTTATTATTACCGCCTGCAGTCCGGTTCATTCAACGAAGTCAAGAAAATGGTTTTCCTGAAATAAGAGTACAGCGGGCGCGCCGGTCAGCCGCTGGTGCGCCCGCCCGTTCAAAGCAAGGGCAGTTGCGGTCTGCCCGAACCATACTCCCCAAAAAGTGAGGACTGTCATGAAAAAAGGTCTACATCTGATGTTGATACTGCTGGTTTTTCTCGCTTCCGCTCTCTCTGCCCAGACAGTTATCCAGGTTCCTGCGGGTACGGACGGACTCGCTGCCGCCATCGCGGCCGCTGCCCCCGGGGACATCGTCGAACTGACCACCAGTGGCGGCCTCTACACCGAAAGCGCCAAGCTGGTCATTGACAAAAAGCTCACCATCAAGGCGGCTGACGGCCTGACGCAAAAACCGGTCCTGGCCTCCGGCGCTGCCGACGCTATGATCGAAGTATCCGCCGGTTTCAAGCTCCAGGGGGTCACTCTGGATGGCGCTCTAGGAGCATCCCCAACTTCCGTTGGTATCACCAACACATCCAATACGTCAGGCTATAACCTCACCGTCGTTGGAAGCAATTTCCTCAATTTTGATAATGCAGAACACACCAAGGGATTTGGCATCTTCGGCGATCCCAGCGCGGTCGTCGATACCGTCCTCGTCCAGGACTGCTACTTCGCCCATATCCTCGACATGGGCATCAGCTTCAACGACCCCCTCACCGAAACCGGCTCGGTCAATGTCTTTACAGCCGACAACTGCACCTTCTGGGACATGAACTCCGAGGCCATCTACATCGATGCCTATGACTCCAAAATGGAGACCAAGGACCCCGAAGTCACCTTCAACAAGCTCACGGTCTACGACTGTGGCAGCTACAATCTCATCGCCCACTACATCGACTACTCGGTGCTCACCAATTCTTTGGTGGTCCTCCCCGAACTCAACACCAGCTATGCCCCGTCCAAGGTCTACGGCACCAACTCCAGGGTTGAGAATTTCCTCTATTTCAACACCCGCGACATCGATCTCAGCTACGGCGCCACCGATTTCCAGCTCGTCAATGTCGTGCCCCAGGAAAATCCCGGACTCGTCGATCCGGAGAACGGCAACTTTTCCTATCCGGCCGACTCTCCGGCAGTGCTGGTTGGCGAAGATGGCACAACGATCTATCTCGGTGATGAGCGCTGGCTGGCCAAGCCGGCTGCGGACAAAGTCTACCTCGCTGCCGGCGAGAATGTCCTCTCCGCCGCTTTGGCGGATGCACTGGACGGCCAGACTTTTATTTTGACATCCAATGGCGGAGTCTATAACGAATCAGCCACACTGCTTGTCAACAAAAAGATTACAATTATGGCCGCGGAAGAACTTACTGAAAAACCCGTACTAACCTCCGGCGCAGCCGATGCCATGATCGAAATCTCCGCCGGCCTGACCCTCAAAGGAGTCATCCTCGACGGGGCACAGGGTGCGGCCCAAACCAAGACGGGCATCACCAACGCAGCCAATACCTCGGGCTACAATCTCGCCGTACAGAAATGTGATTTTCTCAATTTCAGCGATGCCACTGGCTCGACCGGTTTCGGGATCTTTGGCCATCCCGACGCTGTCGTGGACAGCTTTTTGGCGAAAGACTGCTTCTTCGCCCACATCGTCAAAATGGGCATCAGCTTCAACGATCCTCTGACGCCGACCGGATCGGTCAATGTCTTCAAAGTAGAAAATACCACCTTCTGGGACATCAGCGCCGAAGCCATCTATGTGGACGGCAACGACTCGGATGTCGCGACCAAGGATCCCGAATTTTATGTCAACAAGGTGACCGCCTATAATTGCGGCAGCTACAACATCATGGCCCATTATATCGATTATGCTGTCATCAAGAACTCGATCGTCTCCTACCCGGTACTGGAGGTCGCCTTCTCGCCGACCCGAGTATACGGCGCCCATTCGACGGTCGAGAATTTCCTCTATTTTAACACCCGCGATATCGATCTGGGCAGTAAGGCAACCGACTTTCAGCTGATCAATGTCGCCCCGCAGATGGATCCCCTGTTTGTCAATCCCGACAGCGGCAACTTTCACTACCCCCTGGATTCACCGGCCGTTCTCTTTGATGACGACGGCAAGCCGATCTATCTGGGCGATGACCGCTGGTGGCCGGTCATATCCGGCGTTGCGGAGGCAAAAGAGCAGACCCGGCCGCTGCAATATTCTCTGACCCAGAACTGGCCCAATCCCTTCAATCCGGAGACGACCATTAACTTTACGCTTCCGGAAGCGGGCCAGGTCCGGTTGAAAATCTACAACATGCTCGGCGAAGAGGTGGCCAGCCTGATCGACGGCGTTGTGGGGGCGGGCCGCCACCAGGTGAAATGGAATGCAGCGGATATGCCCAGCGGCATCTATATCTACACCCTGATGTCCAGCAGCTATGCTGCATCCAGAAGAATGATTTTGCTCAAGTAATCCGGCTTCATTAGGCCGGGGGCATGCCGGTCGCACCGCCGGCGCCCCCGGCCTTCCTCCATAACCATCGATCCATTAAAATTAGGAGTGCGCTCCTGTGAAATTCAGACTGCTAGTACTACTCGGACTCTTGCCCGCTGCGCTGTTGGCCCAGAGCACAGGCAAGATCTCGGGCCGGATCATCGACGAGAAGCGTGAGCCGGTCGTTGGCGCCAATATCGTGCTGGACGGGACGATGATGGGTGCGGCCGCCACTGTGGAGGGTGAGTACTTTATCATCAACATACCCCCCGGCACCTACACATTGAAGGTCAGCGCCGTGGGCTTTGGCCCCAAAAAGATAGAAAAGGTCAGGGTGGAGGCGGGACTGACTACCAGGCTGAATTTTACCCTGCAGTCGACCATGATCGAAATGCCCGAGGTGGTGATCCAGTATACCCGGCCGGCGGTGCAGAAAGATCTGACCTCCAAAATGCAGGGGTTGGACATCCATGACATCGAAATGATGCCGACACAAATGTCGATCCGCGACCTCTTCACCAAACAGGCCGGCGTCACCCGCGATATCAGCACGACCCCCGTCAACTCCCAGCCGGTGTTCGGTCAGTTCGCGACCATCCCCAATGACGGACTCCATTTTCGCGGCGGGCGCACCAATGAGACCCTCTACCTCTTTGACGGTATCACCGTCAACGACGGACTGTGGGGCGGCTATAATCTCGACGTCCTGGGGCAGTATACCCTGCACTCCCTGCAAACCCTGACCGGAACTTTCGGCCCCCAGTACGGCGAGGCGATGTCCGGCGTAATCCTCATGCAGCCCATGGACAATGTCACCCGCGACTACAAGCTCCAGGCGGCCGTGCAGACCGACAATCTGGGCGAAAAATCCGGCAGCCACAACGAGAACAATGTGGAGGTGGCGGTGAGCGGCCCGGTCCCCGGCGTCAGGAATCTCTCCCTGACCACATCGGCCCGCGCCTACAGCTCGGACGGCTATATCAACGGCTACCTCTACCCCAACTGGGTCGATTCGCGCGGAACGGACAAGAGCGGCACCGCGGAAAAAGTACCCATGGTCTTCCGGGACACCCGTATGGTCTTTGGCAAGGCGATCTGGCAGGTGAGCAAGCCGCTGAAATTCCGCGTCGGCTACTATGCCGCCGAAACCAAACAGGGCGTCTATGACCATTTCTTCAAATACAATCCTTACGGCACGCCGCGTGTGACGCTGAATGATTATCTGCTCTACAGCAAGCTGACACATGTTTTTTCGCAGAACACCTTCGCCGACCTCTCAATCTCAAAATATCGCCGCGACTATCGCTCCCGCGTCTTCTCGGATATGAGTCTCTATGAGATTCGGCCTGAAATCCTCACCGCCGAATTCTCCGTTGCAGGCGAGAACTATGTCTATTTCGACAGCTATTTCGACAAGATCGAAGCGGTCGGAACCTTCTCCAGCCAGGTTTCCAAGCAGCACTACATCACCAGCGGCCTCTCCTACTCCAAAATGAAGACCATGCTCCAGCGCAAAAATCCCAACGGCAACGATGCTTACGAGGATTACTATTTCGAGCCCGTCAAGAGCTATGCCTATCTCAACGACAAGATGGAGTTTGACGACATCGGTATGGTCATCAACCTCGGCCTGCGCTTCGATTACATCATGCCCAACCGTGAATTTGTCGAGGACATCGAATCGCCCGATGGCACGATCGGAAAAGTCAAGGCGCGCCATTACATCAGCCCGCGTTTCGGCATCAGCTATCCGATCTCCGACGCCGCGGCCTTCCGCTTCGGCTATGGCCATTATTACCAGTATCCCGACTTTTACAAAGCCTTTCAGGGCGCCAACCGGCAGTACTCGATGTACCCGGCCCCGAATGTCAACTCCGTCCAGGGCGCTATCGCCAAGGGCGACATTCAGGAGGAGAAAACCGTCAACTATGAGTTCGGCGTGCAGATGCAGCTGGCACCCAAACTTTCAGCCGATATCACCGGATTCTATCGCAAGACTTCCAATCTGATCGGCATCGTCATCGCCGAAGGATACCTGCGCTCCGGCGACGTGGTCAAGGCCCAGCGCTATCCGATCTTTGACAACATCAATTTCGCCACCGTAAAGGGGGTGGAATTCTCCCTGACCCGGCGCATGAGCGACAATTTCACCGGCTTTCTGAACTACACCTTCTCGCAGGCCCTGGTCAGCAGTTCGCTGCTCTTTTCGCAGCCGCAGGACCTGGCCCGTACTTTCCCGGCGGACTGGGACCAGAGTCATGTGCTCTCTTTCGGCGCGACCATGGCCTTTCCTTCACAGTGGGGCTTTTCTTTGATGGGCGGCATCAGCAGCGGCTTTCCCTATACCTTCAACGTCCTGCAACCCAATGCCGAACGCTCTCCGACCATCAATTCGCTCGATGCGATGGTGTTCAAGGAGAAGACTTTCTTCAAGATGACCACGCGGCTTTACGCCCAGGTCAGCAATCTGCTCAATCGCAAGAATGTCTGGTGGGTTTATGCCGACTCCGGCCAGCCGGGCGTGGATACCAATGATGCCACCTCGTATGACTATACCAACAATCCGGCCATGTGGGGTCCAGGACGACGCTTTCAGGTCGGCCTGACCTTTAATTATTAAAACTCTCTGAAGGAGAGGATGCATGAAGAAATCCGTTCTGAAAGCAGCCCTGATCGCCCTGGCCGCCGGCACACTTTTACTGTCCGCCGCAGCCGCCCGGGGGCAAGGCGTCAACTATAACGGCACTTCAGCCGCCAACTTCCTCAAGGTCGCCATGGGCGCTGCCTATGTGGGCAGCGGCGAGTCCAACCTGTGCCTCGCCCAGGACGCCTCGACCCTCTGGTCCAATCCTGGGGCCATCAGCCGGGTGCCGAAAGCCAGTGCCCTCTTCGCCCACAGCCAGTGGCTGGTCGAGACCGGCTTTACCTATGTCGCCGTTGCGCTGCCCCTCGCCGGCTTCACCGCCGGTGTGGATCTCACCTATTTCGGCTCCGGCGACATGGAGGAGACCACCCTCCTCAAGCAGGACGGCACCGGACGCGTGGTCAGCGCCAGCGACCTGGCCATCGGTGGCGCACTGGCCCGCAACCTCACCGACCGTTTCTCGGTGGGCATCAAGCTGAAATACGTCCGCGAGCAGCTGGCCTCCGCCTCGGCAAGCGCTTTCGCCTTTGACGTCGGCAGTGTCTTTGAGACCTCCTTTTTCAACGACATGAAGATCGGCATCGCTCTCTCCAATTTCGGCGGCGCCATGCAGTTCGACGGCAACGATCTGCTCATCACCCATGTTGTCTCCGGCAGTCCTACCAACAAGCAGGTTCCGGCTGTGCTCGAGACCAAACAGTGGGACCTGCCCATGGTCTTCCGGCTTGGCGTGGCGACCGATTTTTACCGCGGGGAAGAGCTGGTCTGGTCGGGCAGCTATGCCATCAACGATGCCCGCGATTACGAGACCCGGCATAATTTGGGCACGGCCGTGACCCTGAAAAAGCTCCTCTCGCTGCGGGGTGGCTATCGCATCAACTATGACGAAGCCACTTTCTCCGCCGGTGTGGGACTGGCTGTACCGGCCAATTTTCTCGGCCAGGTTTATTTCGACTATGCCTTTACCGATTTCGGCCAATTCTCCAGCATCCACCAGTTTTCTCTGGCCGTGAATTTTTAACGATATCATAAACGAGAAAAAAAGATGAAAAGACATTCCTTTTGGGCCTTGTTGACGCCGGCGGCCCTGACACTGATCCTCTCGGGCTGCCCGAATCGTGAGCCAGTTGCCCCGGTCGAGATCACACGGCCGCGGACGAAATCGGTCTATCCCGCTCCGGGCACAATGGCCGTGCCGCAGGAGGCCGCCCTGCGTTTTGACTTTACCGAGCCGATGAATCTGGCCTCCTTCACTGACCGTGTGCGCCTCATGAACCCTGCCGGCTCTCTCTTGCCGGGAGAGTTGACGCAAGTGGACTCAACAGTTCTTTTCAAGCCCGCCACGCCGCTTGAAAAGGCTACGGTTTACAGCGCCGAACTCCGGGGCGGCCTCCGCGACACCAAAATGAACACACTGGAGATCGCCGGTCAGGGGGCCTATTCCGATACGATCATTGTCGCCTCGACCTGGTTCTTTTCCGCGGGCGACTATTCGATCGGCGGATTCAATTCCGTCTATCTGCGTGACCGCAAGGAGGGATCGCTGCGCTGTTTCACCGCTCTTGACAGCCTGACCGGCACCGCCGTCGGCTTTTCGGCGCCCGAAGACGCCGTGGTGACGCCCGACGGCCGTTTCGTGGCTGTGGCCAACACCGGCAGGAACGAGATCGCTTTTGTCAACACCGGCACACTCGCCATCGAGAAAACCCTGCCGGTCGCCGCCAATCCCTCGCGGGTCGAGGCCGCCGACGGCTATCTCTACGCCGTCAGCGTCAATGGCAAAGCAGTGAGCAAGATCGAGCTGCAGAATCTGACCCGGGAAGCCCAATTCAATCTCAACTTCTTCCCGGGCAAGCTGGCGCTCTCCACAGACGGTGCAGCGCTCTTCACCCTGGATCAGGTGAAACGCGACCTGGTCATCCTCAACACCACCAGCGGCACAGTCATCAAGACCCTCAGCGCCGTGGTCGACCGGCTTTTGCTGGGCGAAATCCGGACCGACCGGCACAGCGGCTCGCTCTATATCTGCGACGCCAAGGGACTCAAGGTAAAACGGACGGATGCAGCAGGTGCGCCCCCGGAGACGATCTATACTTTCGCTTCCGGCAGCGAGCCTCTGGATATCGCCTTCACCAGCCAGCACCATTTTGTCATCGCCGGCAAAAGTCTGTTCAAATTCGACGCTGTCAGCCATGCCGCTCTTGGCTCGATCAGTTTCACCACAGCCCCAAAATCGGTGAGCGTACTGCCGACCGAGGATGTGCTCTATGTAACCCTCGCCACATCGCTGGTGATTTTGGACACACAGACCATGACAATCCTCTCCGAGGTACCGCTTGCCAGCAGTGGCATCGAAGCGGTTGTCGCCAATCCAGTCAAGTTGCCTAATTAAATGAGCCGGAATATGATGAAAAACAGATCTCTACTTGCCTGCCTGGGCGTCCTGCTGGTTGTCTTTACCCTCAGCGCCCAGACCGATCCCATGCTGTATCAACGCTGGAATACCATGAATATCAACCGGGTGCGAACCCAGTTCAATAACACCGGGCTGCTCTGCGACGGCAACGAGCAAAATATCCCCCTGGCGCGGCGTCCATCCTTCGAGTACCCCAACGGCAGCGGTATCAACTACGGCACTGCCCTCGGCTTTGTCATCGGCGCGCCCGCCAGTCAGGACCCCGGAGCTGTCGGCGGCGGCAACTCGGAAAACCTGGAATATCTGGACGGCTCCATGGATGAGGGACCGGCCGCTTTCTGGGATGAAGAACACTACGCCCCCTATCCCGAGGTCGTCGGCAGCGACAAGGCGCCTTTGAGCACGGATCCCTCCACCTGGCCCACAAGCGGAGCCAATCGCGGCTGGCCGGTCTTCATCCCCGGCACCTCTGATTCACTCAAGGTGGGCAGCGAAGGTTGGCCTGGTGCGGGCCCCAACGGCGAACGCATTGCTGATCAGGAGACCTATGCGGTGATGTACGGCTGGCAAGGCACCGATCTCGGCGACAACGAACGCCGCTGGCTTAAAACCCATGTCGAGATGCGCGGGCTTGCCTGGACCGGCGAACTCTATCAGGACTTTATCTTCTGGATCCTTGTCGTGCGCAACCTCGGCACCGCCCCGATCAGCCAGATGCGCGTCGGCCTCCACTCCGATTTCAGCTTTCTGCCCCTGGCTTTCTCGCCGACGAGCACAGGCGATGCAGACCGCCACTATTACGACCCCAGGCTCCAGTTCGCCTACGGCACCGACGACAATGGTTACGAGGACAACCCGGAGGGTGGAGGACTCGCCGCCAACCAGATCGCCTGGGGCGGTACAATGGCCCTGCGCATGCCCGGTGCTTCGAAAAAAGTAGCCACCTATGATGCGTTCCACTTCTGGATGGAGGCCACAACCCCCAGCGGCAACGGCGCGGGCAAGGAGCTTTATTACCGCTACAACCTCGCCAACACCGGCGATCCCGATGACAGCAACAAGGACGGCATCGATGACGATTTCGACCACAACGGCGTCCCCGATAATCTTGACGGCGGGCCCGGTTACTATCTCGGTCTCGGTGCCGACGGCCTGCAGCTGATGGGCTCAGAACCCTTCGACCTGGCTCCCGGGCAGACCGACACTCTCGTCTTCGCCACTGTTTTCGGCATGTCCAAATCCCAGCTGATCAAAAACGCCAACAACGCCCTCACGCTTTATCAATCCAATTGGCAGGTAGTCAAAGCCCCCGAGCCGCCGCGCATGGAAATCATCCCGGGCAACGGCCGCAATACCATTCTCTGGAGCACGGAAAGTGAGCGCGATCCCGAATTTGAGGGCTACAAGATTTACCGTTCCACCGATGACGGCGTCACCTGGGGGACAGAAACCTATACCGATTTCTCGGGCACGATAAAATATATTCCGCTCGCCCGCTTTGACCGTATCGATGGCATCAAAGGCAACTACCGCACCCTGCCCGAGTTTGCCTGGTTCGATCTCGGCAGCGAAACCGACCTGCCGCCCTACCGGGTGCTCGACACCGACACCCTCAGCTATTTCAAGCGCGGAGACACCGTGCATGTTTACATTGACGACCAGTTGATCAACGGCCTCAACTACCGCTACTATGTCGCCGCCTATGATACCGGCAACGCCATCACCGGCCCGCTGGAAAATACCGCGGCCTCCGAACCCAGGACTGGCTCCAATACCATTAATGTTGTACCGCATGCTCCGGTCGCCAAATCAGCGCTCGCCGGAGTCAAGGTAGTGCCTAATCCTTATGTTGTCGCCTCCGGCTGGGAGGTCGGCGCCGACAAGCAGCTGCAGTTCACCTATCTGCCGGGCGAAGCCACAATCCACATTTTCAACTCCGCCGGTGAAAAAGTGCGCACGCTGCATCACAACGCCGGAACAGCGATCGCCCCGAGCATCGCCATCTGGGATTTGAAAAACGAAGACCAGCAGCTGGTCTCGGCCGGACTCTACTTCTATTATCTGGAGTCGCCCATCGGCAAGACACAGGGCAAATTCATTATCATCATGTAACTGAACGCCGCGCCGTCAATGGATGGCTTGCTTCACGCTCGATACCATGTACTGTCATAACGGAATAGTCCGGCTGCCATGCTTGGCCAAGCAGCAATGGAGGTATCATTGAAAAAACACAAACTGGAAGTTGTGGTGATCGGTGAGCTCAACATCGATCTCGTTCTCCGCGACATTCCCATGCCTGAATATGAAAAGGAAAAACTGGCCGGCGATATGCGCTTCACCATGGGCAGCTCCTCGGCCATCACGGCGCATAATCTGGCCGCGCTCGGAACGGAGGTCGGCTTTGTCGGCAAGGCCGGCATGGACGCGTTCGGACACTACATGATCAGTCAACTCACGGCTGGCGGAGTCGATACGCGCGGCATTCAGTCGCAGAGCGATCTGAAAACCGGGGCCACCATCGTCCTGGCCAATCCGCCGAAAAAAGCCCTCCTCACCTATATGGGCGCCATGCGTCATCTTACCAGCGCGGATCTGAACTGGGAGTATATCAGACAGGCGCGCCATCTCCATCTCGGCTGCTTTTTCCTGCAAACCGGCATCCGCCCCGATATGGGCCGGATATTCGCGCAGGCCCACAAGCTGGGATTGACCACCTCCATGGACACCAACTGGGATCCGGATGAACAGTGGGGCGACGATCTCATGCAGGCGCTGCCCCATACCGACATCTTTTTCCCCAACGAGGACGAAGCCATCCGCATCGCCCGCGCTGCTGATGTCGATGAGGCGATCGCCAAATTGCGCAAGATGGTCAGGATACTCGTCGTCAAGCGCGGTTCGGAAGGGGCGACCGTCTGTGTGGGCGATGAAGAGTGGTCGGCCCCCGCTTTCCATGTCGATGCCGTGGAGACCACCGGCGCCGGCGACAGCTTCAACGCCGGCTTCCTCCACGCCCATCTGCGGGGTCAAAGCTGGCAGGAGGCGATGCAGCTGGGGAACGCCTGCGGCGCTCTGGCGGTGACGGAGATCGGCGGCACCGAGGCTTTCAAACAGCCGGCGGAAGTCTGGTCCAAGCTGAGGCGCATCATCGATGGGCGCTGAACTGTTACAGGAGCTGCTGGTTCGCCACCGCGGCGGCGCTGGCGGCGGGATCTGTTCGGTCTGTTCCAGCCACCCGCGCGTGCTCGAGGCCGCGATGGTGCAGGCGCTCGGGCATGATTCCCCCCTGCTGATCGAATCCACCTCCAACCAGGTTGACCAATTCGGCGGCTACACCGGCATGACACCAGCGGACTTTTGCCGGTATGTGCACGAGATCGCCGGACGCCTGCACTTTCCGGTGGAGCGGGTCATCCTGGGCGGGGACCATCTCGGCCCCAATGTCTGGCAGCGGGAACCCGCCACGCAAGCCCTCGCCAAGGCCCATGCCCAGATCGACGCCTATGTCAGGGCCGGCTACGCCAAGATCCACCTCGATGCGACCTATGTCTGCGGCGGCGACCCCTCGCCGGTGCTGCCGCCCGAACTGATCGCAGAACGTACGGCCGAATTCTGCCAGACCGCCGAGCGCGCCGGTGCGGCAAGCGCCGTCCGCCCCCTCTATGTGATCGGCTCGGATGTGCCCATCCCGGGCGGGGCACAGCATGAGCTGGGAGTTATCCCGCCCACAGCCGTCGCGGCGGTGGAGGAGTGCATCGCGCTGACCCGTGCGGCTTTTCTCCGGCGCGGTCTGGACCAGGCGTGGGAAAGAGTGATTGCGGTGGTCGTGCAGCCCGGAGTGGAGTTCAGCCATAACTCCGTCGTGGCGTATGAGCGCGATGCGGCCCGGCCATTGAGCCGCTACATCGAGACCACGCCCGGGCTGGTCTATGAAGCCCACTCGACCGACTATCAATCGGCTGCCGCCTTGCGCCAGCTGGTCGAGGACCACTTCGCCATTCTCAAGGTCGGTCCGTGGCTGACCTTTGCTCTGCGTGAGGCGCTCTTTGCCCTGGCGGAGATGGAGTCGATCTGGCTTGGCGGGCGGCCGCAGCTCCGGCTGTCGCACCTGGTCGAAATCCTCGATCGCGAGATGAGCCGCGATCCGCAATTCTGGCATAAGCACTACCACGGCACAGAAGAGGAGATCCGCTTCGCCCGCCATTTCAGCTACAGCGACCGTATCCGCTATTACTGGCCCTATCCCGCGGTTGAGGAGGCTGCAGCGCGGCTCGTCGCCAATCTGGAGGAAAAGCCTCTGCCACTGACCCTGATCAGTCAGTATCTGCCCTGCCAGTACCAGGCCATCCGTGATGGACGGATCCAGAACAGCCCCGGCGACATGATCCGGGATAAAATAGCGGCAGTGTTAACCGTCTACGATCAGGCCGCGGGCCTGAACTGATTTTAATAATCCAATGGCTGTAAAAGATGATAAAAAAAGGAGAGATGAATTGAAGAACAGACTTTGGCTGGTATACGCCCTCATCACGACGCTTTTCTGGGGGCTTTGGGGTGCACTGATCGAAATCCCGGAAAAAGCCGGTTTCCCGGCCACACTGGGCTATGTAGTCTGGGCCCTGACCATGCTCGTGCCCGTGCTGGTCGCCCTGAACAATATCAAATGGAAGGTCGAATTCGACCGCCGTGCCATCCTGCTCGGTTCCGCCGCAGGATTCCTCGGTGCGGGCGGACAGCTGATCCTCTTTCAGGCCTTGCGCAGTGGACCGGCGTACCTCGTTTTCCCCTTCATCTCGCTCTCCCCGGTCATCACCATTCTGATGTCCTATGTGCTGCTGAAAGAGCGGGCGAGCAAACGCGGCTGGGCGGGCATCATTCTGGCCATGCTGGCCATGCCCCTGCTCTCCTATCAGCCGCCCAACAGCGCCGTCAGCGGCGGACTCTGGATCATCCTGGCCCTGCTGGTCTTTCTCGCCTGGGGCATCCAGGCTTATGTCATCAAATTCGCCAATGAGACCATGAAGGCCGAGAGCATCTTCTTTTACATGACCGTCACCGGCCTGCTGCTCATCCCCTTCGCCCTGCTGATGACCGATTTCAGTCAGCCGATCAACTGGGGTTTCAGGGGACCGGGGCTGGCCGCCATCATCCAGATCCTCAATGCCATCGGTGCGCTCACCCTGGTCTATGCCTTCCGTTACGGCAAGGCCCTCATCGTCAGCCCGCTGACCAATGCGGTCGCGCCGGTTATCACCATCATCCTCTCGCTCACGCTTTATCGCGTCGTTCCCCATCCCGTCATCCTCACCGGCATGGTTGCGGCGCTGGTAGCGATTTTTTTAATGGCGATCGAAGATAACAATTGAGGTCAAGGAATTGAAGTACACTCCACCGAGACTACCCTGAAAACCTGCAGGGCTGAGTCGATTCCGGCAAGGTCGGGGTCGGCCTCGGTGACAAAATAGTAGTGATGACTGCGGCCGGCGCATACGGGTTTTGAAGTGGCGCCGGCCGTGCTTTTGATGGTCCCTTTAAAAAGCAGCGAAGGCTGGCCGTTGCCATGGTTGTCCGGGCGCTTGCTCGCGCTGAGTTTGGGGAACGCCCGGTTATAGTCGCCGGCGACATTCATTTCGATAAAATAGTTGAAACTCCTGCCGGCCTCAACAGATGCGGTGACGGTAATATCTTTTGTCTTTGGCGTCGCCCCGGTGACGGCATCGAAAAAGGGCTGCATCGGTGTGGGAAAATCATTTCGTCCGGTCTCCCTGCGGAAGGCGCCGATCCAGATCGGAAGCGACACCGGGCATTCAACCTTGCCGATGTATTTCCCCCTGGCGGTTCTCCTGGTCACAAACAGCGTCCGCACCTTGCCAGTGGCGGAATCCTCCAGCCAGACCGCAATCTGGGGCGGTTCGCCATAGGAGCTCTGGTCGTAGATGGCCTGCTCCTGCTGCATATGAAAGACCAGACGGAGCGAATCCCCCGCCTGCCCGGCAGCCTCTCCCTCCGCGATCAGCACCCCCAGCAGGCCGGCAAGAATCAGCCGGATCAGATTACCCGGGTAAAACAGCGCTCTAGTATTCATCGGTCAGCCCGAAAATGGGCTTGCGGTTCATCCAGCGCCCCATGGTAAAATCCGGGAATTCAACCGGCTCACCGCCCTGGGCGATGGATTGCTCACTCAAGGGCGAAATCACAATCCATGAAGCGGTGTCATAGACATCGATCGGCGTGGGAATCCTGCGCTTCGCGCATTCAAGAAACGCGCGGGTTTTGAGCCAGGCCGCGCTGCCGCGCTCTTCATGCGGGTCCTCGAGCAGGTATTTTTTCCACAGCGGATGTTCGTAACGGCTTTGGTACGGGGCAAACGATTCCCAGGTGTCTTCAGGGCTGGTCCCCTGCAGATAGATCGAGTTGTTGTCCTCCATCCACAGGCCTTTGGTCCCCTGGACGCGATAGGAATTGGAGTAAGGACGGGGTGAATTGGTGTCATAGGTGATGACCACCGACTCGCCCTGCGCGCACTTGATGACCGTGGTGACGATATCGCCGAGCGCATATTCACGGTTGGCGTTGGGGTGGTTCGCGCCGAATTTGGTGCGGATATACTCCTTCATGCCGCGGGATTTGGATGCCGTGGAAGTGAGGGTCACAAAACGGTTGCCGCGGTCAATGTCCAGGCAGTTGGCGATCGGCCCGATGCCGTGGGTGGGATAGAGGTCGCCATTGCGTTTGAGGGCCTGCTCGCCCCACCAGGTCAGATCACCCTCCGGTCCAAAATTGACATTGCGGATGTCGTGCTGATATCCGCACTGACAGTGCAGCAGTTCGCCGAATAATCCCTGCCGGACCATATTGAGAATGGCCATGCTGTCGCGGTCATAGCAGTGGTTTTCGAGCATCATGCAGGGCATGCCGGTCTCTTCCGAAGCCCTGACCAGCTGCCATACCTCATCGATGGAGGCTGCGCCCCAGACCTCCGGAGCGCAGTACTTACCGGCTCGCATGGTGGCAACGGCTATCGGCGTGTGCCAGACCCATGGTGTGGCGATGATCACAGCGTCCAGGTCCTCCCGCTTGACCATATTCTCATAATCGGTTTCGTTCTTTGAATATCCTTCCGGCTTTTTGCGCCCTGATTTTTCCACCAGGCGCTGGCCGCGCGCCAGATGCTCGGCGTCGATATCGCAGAGAGCGGGCACCTCGACGTCCGGCATGGAGAGGCACATCTGTAAAAGCTCGGTGCCGTAACTGCCGACGCCGATCAGCCCCATCCTCACTTTGGAGTTCTTCTCACTGCCCAGCAAGGAGCCGGGCGCCAGAGAGGCGGCCAGGCCGGTGGCGGCGGCCGCTTTGATAAAATCGCGGCGATTGTATTCCTCTGTCATGACAGACTTCTCCTCCTGCTTTCAACAGATAATGATCAAACCGGTGAATTTGACATGCGGTAACAACCCTTCTTCCGGCTCGCACTCTCATCTCCCCGGGATCATTCAATGGCGCCGGCGCGTCCGCCGACCGCCGATACGCGGCCGCTCGCCGTATCGATCGCAAGCATGGCGACGCCGCCCGGATTGGATGCGGTCGTTTTGACCTCGTGGCCTCGCTTGCCTAACTCCTCGATGACCGCGGGGGGCAGGCTGTTGTGCACGCTGAGGCTGGCAATGCGGGGCGGGTCCTGGCCGAACGAGCCGATGAAATGGCTGGTGGAAAACCGTTTGGCAGCATGGGCCGCTTCGGCGGTCATGCCGAACTCGACAACGTTGAGGATGACCTGCAGCGCGGCCTGATCCTGCTGGTCGCCGCCGGCGACGCTGATCGCGAGCACCGGTTTGCCGTCGCGCAGCACCAGCGTGGGCGTCAGGGTTGTGCGCGGCCGCTTGCCGGGTTCGATGCAGTTGGGATGGCCGCGCCAGGTATTGAAAATGACCAGACGTGTGCCATGCGTGATCCCGGTTGTTCCGCCGCTGCCGGCCTTGCTGGCCAGTCCGCTGGGCGTGCAGGCCACCACATTACCCCAGCGATCGGCGACGGTGCAGATGGTCGTTCCGCCCATCGCCGGGTGGGCGCGCCCGCCGCCTTCGAGCAGAGCGCGCATTGCATAGGGATCGCCGGGGCGGATTTCACGGGAGGCATGACCGGAATCGATCAGCCCCCGGCGCAGCGTGGTGTAGGGGTCGGAAAGCAGCTGCTCGAGCGGCACCTCGACAAAACGGGGATCGCCGTAATACTCATCGCGATCGGCCAGAGCCAGCTTCATCGCTTCGGTGACGGTATGGACATAATCGGCCGAGTTTGCACCCATTGCGGGCAGATCATAGCCCTCCAGCAGGCGCAGGCTCTGCAGGAGGTAAGGCCCCTGGGTCCATGGCCCGCATTTACATACCGTATAGCCCCGGTAATTGATGGTGACCGGCTCCTCGACCAGGGTCTCATGTGCGGCGAGATCGGTTTTGCGCAGAAAGCCGCCCTTTTCGATGTACCATTTTTCCAGATCGTCGGCAATGTCGCCGCGGTAAAAACGGTCCGCCACGGCCTGTAGTTTCTCCTGGCGGCTTCCCCGGGTCTGTTGTTCCGCCTCTACCAGTTTGCGGATCGTGCCGGCCAGATCGGCATACCAGTCCCGCTCCACATAGACCGTATCGCCATCCGATGTATCACGATACCAGGCCGGCCCTCCCGCATCGAGAATCTCGAGGGTCGGTGCCGCGGCCTCGGCAAAGCTTTTACTGCCATACCGCTGCAGCGCCGTCACGCAGACACCGACTACCGCCGGCACCGCGGCGGATTGGATATCGATGCCGGGAATGCCATGGGCAAAATACCAGTCGATCGCCTTTGGGTCCAGTGGCGCTCCCCCCTGCCCGTTGAGCACCTCCACCCGGCCGCTTTGGGCCTCGTAGATCATGAACGGCACCTCCCCGCCAAAACAAAAGGCACCGATGGTTTTAACGCTCAGCGCCAGCAGGGTCGCCACCGCGGCGTCGGCGGCATTCCCGCCCTGCTGCAGCATCCGCAGGCCGGCCCGCGTGGCCTGCTCATCGCCGGATGCGACAGCCCCTTTTCCGCCGGCTGCCGAGCCGGTCAGGGGCTGTTCAGCCTTATGGCACCCGGCGCAGAGCAGCAAAACCGGCATGATCATGAATAACATTTTTGCCAGACGCATATTCGATCTCCCTCCTATGCCGGGTTTTTAGTTCACAACCACCACGTTGTAGACATCGAGCTCCGGCAGTGTGAATTCGAGGACTTTGCCCTTGACGGAGAGCTGCTCCAGCGGCAGCTGGACGAGATCCGGAGAGAATCCCTGCACCTTTTTCCGGTTGAGCTTGACCGGCAGCTCCTCGAGGTTGAGCCTGACCCGGACGCCGCGCAGCGGCTTGTCGTAATTGACAAAATGAATCACCAGGCGGTCCGTGCCCCGCTTGCGCACCACATTGGCCGCGACATAGGGGGCGGAGGTGAGGGTGATCAGGGGCGCTCCTTCCAGCGCCGCCATCTGTCCGCGCAGCTCCTCACGAGCCGCAGCTTCACCGAGTTTGCCCAGCAGCGCGGCCGGTGCGGCGAGGTCCGCCAAGTCGCGCAGCGGCGGGGTGCTGCCGATCGTGAAGATCTTCCCGCCGGCGTTTTTGTAGGCCTGAATGGCGGCCATCTGGCTCTCTTCGATCCAGGGGATATTGGGAATGATGATCGCCTTGTAGGGCGCCAGCATCTCCGGCGTGAGCCGGTGCAGCAGCAGGACATCGTACATGATGTTCATCTCGACCAGGGCATTATAGAGACTCTCCCTGGCCAGCGAGACCTCAAAACTGGGGATATGCGGCGGCGCAACCACGCCCACCTTGCTGACGCAGGCGACCTCGGTGTAGAACTCCTGGTGCTCCTGCAGGAAGGTCATGTAGCGGCTGATATGACCCCAAACCTCCATCGCCAGGGGGTTGTTCTTGTGCACCCAGCCGTCGACCATCCTGTCGCCCGCTTCAGCGATGGCAAAGTGGGACTGGAAGGCCGAGGCTTCGGCGATCGGTTTGCGCCAGCCGTACTTCATGCCCTCGCGAATATCGCGCGCCCCGGGGTGGGGCACGCCGGGATCGGCACCCTCATATTTGCTCTCGTAAGGTTTAACGCCATCGCCGGAAGCATAGTAAAAGCGCGCCTGGGCGATGTTGTGCACCCATCGGCCGTCCCAGACCCCCGCCTCAGTGGTGCCTTCGCTCTTGGTCTCGTCGCACACCTCGTCGGCCAGAATATTGCCCTTGCAGTTGCCGAAAATGGAGATGTTGATCCCTTTCTCCCTGGCCAGCTGACGCACCTCGGAGAAAAACTCGAGCACATCGCCGGTGCCGCCTATCGCCCAGTCATAATAGAGCTCGTCGGCGCCGGCATCCATCTGCACGGCCGCATGGGTGAGCAGGGCATTGCGGCGATAGTCCGCATTCTGCAGATCAGCTGCATAGTTGCCGCCCTTTTCGCCGCGCCAGCGCAGGGCGCCGTACTCATCCCGGCTGATCCATTTTTCCAGCTCGGGACGCATGAGCACATCACGGTAGCCGAGACTGCCGAGGGAATTGAAAGCGGTCACCCTGATGCCGCTGGCATGGCAGCGGTCGATAAAAGCCCGGGTGCGCTGGTACTCGACACCGGCGGGATCCGCAGGAATGTGAACTGCGACATCATTGATGCGCGCTTCCCTGAACATTTCAAACATCCGGTCGAGGTGGTCCCAGTCGATGCCGGCGCGGTAAAAATTGACCTTGCCGCGGCGCCGCCACTCCGGGATGTCTTTCTCAAGCCGCTTCTTTTCGCCCTTGTAATTGAAGACATAATCAAAATCGGAGAGGGAGGAGGGCTTGCCCCGCGCCAGCAGATGATAGGTCTGCCCGATCACCATGGGCGCTGCTGCGCTGGTGGTCTCGATCCGCGCATCAATGACTTCAAAGCCGTCCTGTCCGGGATCCCTGAAAAAGATGACCTCGTTGAGCCCCTCTTTCAGGCTGCCGGCCCGAAGAGGAATGACGATCTTGCCGATGATGTCGTCACCACTGCTGAAGGAGTACCATCCCTCTTTGCCTTCGGCGTTCTTTGCACTTTTATCGCTCTGCGAACCTGCAGAACCCCACAGGGCCGGCAGAACGATGGAATCGCCATTGACTGTAACATAGCCCTCACCGCCGTCGATGCCGCTGGCGAGAACGGCCAGACCGGCATGACCCAACCGGCCCGCTTCAGGAAGTTTGACCACGTAGCCGTGCACGCGGTCGCTTCTGCCGGAGAGATGGTAGGCATAGGAGGGCGGCACGGTGATGCACTGATAATAGTCAGCCGCCGGCGCCGCTGCCGGAGAGCCCGGGGCGAACAAAAGGACGGCAGACAGAAAGAACAGCCTATATTTTTTCATCGACACCTCCGCATTGAAAAGCGACTATTCCAGTTCAACCACCGCCAGGCCATAGACCTCAACCTCCGGCAGCGTAAAGCTGACCAGGCGCGGTTCTCCGGCATCAACGGTGAATTCAACCGGCTGCAGCGTGGAGAGATCGCCCGAATAGGAGATCCGCGCGACGCGCGCATTTTCCGGGATCATCAACTGCATGCCCAGATCAGTCGCCGGTGTGATCACGCCATCGAGAGTGACATCATAGTTGACCAGATGCACCAGCACGTGCTTTTTCCCTTCGGGCATCATGGTGGTGACCTCGACATACGGCGATCTGGTGACCAGCCGCGTCATCCGGTTATCCAGCAGCTGCCCGATCTTGTCGGCTGCGGTGGAGAGATTTTCAAGCAGAGGCGGATTGAACCGTCCGCGGGTGTACGCCTCGGGGATGTCGGCAAAGAGGTTGGCCATCGACGGGCCGAAAGTGGTGAATTCGGATTTTTCCTTGGCCGGCACCAGAAACCGGTCGGCTGGAATGGGCAGAGGCAGCAGAGCCAGCCGGCCGGAGCCGGCCCGGATTTCGGTATACTCCGCCGGCCAGGTGTCGAGCTGGAGCGCCGAAAGAAAGGCGTTCTGCTTTTGGGGCAGACCGTACTGGTCCTTCTCTCCGCTCGCACCGATCACCAGCACCACCCCTCCCTGTTCGGCGTAGCGGACCAGCGCCTTTTGCTTCTCGATGCTGAGCAGGGGGATGTAAGGCACCAGGACCAGATCATAGCGTGAGAGTGTGCCGTTTAGCAGGTCCTCTTCGACAATCAGATCATGGGCGACGCCGCGGTCCGACAGCACGCGCGAACTGATAAAGGCGAAGGAGAGTTCGTCGGCCAGGTACTGGTTCAGGGAGGCGAGAACGGCAATGTTGCTGCGCAGCTGGGCGCCGAGCAGATATGGCTCGTGGCGGGCGAGAAAATCGTACATTCTGGTCGCGCCCTCCGGCGTCAGTCGCTTCTCGCGAAAGATCGCATGATTGGCGGCAGCCTCGGCGATGTTGATCTGCGCCATGGCGCTCAGGGCCTGGTCGGTCGGATTGGGAAAAATCGGCGGTGTGATCTCGGTGGCGTAGACAATGACCGGCTTGCCATGCGACGCGGCAGCGAGAAATTTCAGCGCCGGACCGTTGGTGATCTTGATGCCCTGCTCATTCTTGCGCGGCGCACTGTCCAGATACTCCTGAATCTCGGAGTAGAGGAAAGTGTCCGTCGAACCCAGGAGCTCAAAATTGCCCGCGGCATCATAGGCGATCGGTCCATATCCGAAGCCGCCGTAGACATTGCCGGCGATCTGGAAATGAGGATTCACCTCGCGTGCGGCCTTGAGCAGCCGGCCATGAAAATCGGCGACCGAATGCCCGCGGAACTGCAGCCACTCCATCCAGAACTTTTCACTGCTGTTTTTCGGCAGCGTCACCTTGCTATAGTCACTCAGGCCATATTTCTGCTCCCCGATCCCTGCCGGCAGGTTTTTCTGCAGCCAGGCGACAAAAGCTTCGTGGGTGTGGCGGCAGTAGCAGGTGCCGCCGGCGATATGGGTCCAGTCGACGTAGGAACCATCAATGCCGCTCTCTGCCTGGGCGCGGACCCGCCCCTCCATCATCCGCACATACCAGGGATTGTTGGGGCAGCCCCAGAATTCAAAGCCGGGCGTCTTTTCCCTGCCATAGGGGGCGTAGCGATAAAATGGGAACTGCCCGTCGGCCTGAACCATGATCCAGTGGGTCGGGTCCTCCTCCGGCGGCGGCTTGGGACCGACATAGTCCTGATACTCCTCCCAGGCCTCGTTATAGAACTTGAGGAGATGGATCTGCTCCTTTTGCGGCTGATCCTCAGGCGTGGCCGTGCTCCCGTTCAGCGAAGTGGAGAGATAACGGAGAACGATGTAGCCCATGTCGTGATACTTTTTGTTGAAGGCTTTCGCCTCTTCCATCTTGGTGTTGAATTCGGCACGGCTGACGGTCTCAAAATTGGGCGCACCGTTGCCAAAGGTGACCGTCATGTTATTCTTTTGCAAAAAATCTACGTCGGCTTTCTGGCCGAGCCGCCAGTGGCCCCAGTCCATCAGCGGTTCGAATCTTGCGGCCGGCTTGTTGCAGGCCATGATGGCACAGAAGAGCAGCAGGGAAAGCAGGGTGAGCTTTTTCATAGGACTCCTTCTACGGGGTTATCCTGAGGATACCCGGCAGCCGTTAGAGTAACAGCCCCTGCCCGGGCGAGCCGGGCAGGGCCGACAGTCATGATCCACAAGGCCCCCGGCTTCTGGCCACTATTTCTAAAATTGAATCTGTATTTCGGCCTCTCCGTCAAATTTCGGCAGAGTAATGATCTGCTCCTTGCCGGAGAGCGAAGCGGCGGCCGGCTGGTTCTGAAACGTGATCTTTTGCGGAGCCGACCCGGCCCGGAAGGAAAACGTGTTCTCATCGCGGCCGTTGCTGCGGACGAGGATGCGGGCCCGCTTTTTCTCTGAGATCACCTTTTCGACCGGCAGTGTAGCCCGGGAGATGGCAAAGCGCTCATCATCCAGCTTTTGCAGAACCACGGTACGATCCGAGTCGGCATGGCCGTAGAGCGAGCCGTCGCCCAGCCGGTCCCACTCCTGGGCGTCTGCGTGCAGAAGCGCATAGCCGGCAGGCACCTGCCAGCGAAAGCGCGTGCGGTTTTTAGTGACAATGGGCAGCTGCCATTGATCGCCCGTCCTCAGGAGCGAGGCCATGTGCTGCGAAATGTAGGTCAGCCGCGGCCTTGCCGGCTTTTGTGCACCCATCGTGACCTCGATCCGGTTCACGCCCTTGCCAAGGTCGGGCAGGATCACCAGGCGGTCGCGGAAAGCGTCGTGCGGTTTGCCGTTGATCGTGACCTCCTGGATGCAGCCGCCGGCGTTTTCGATGCTGACGCCCATGCCCCCGGCGAAGGAGGCCAGCTCATCACTGCCCACCTCGCTGAGATCAAGTTCGAGCACAATCTTTTCGCCCGAGGTGCTCCAGCGGTAATTCCAGCGCGCCATCAGCCGCAGCTTGTTGGCGAGTTCGATCGGCGCAGGACAGTAAATATCCTTGACCGCAAACTTGGCGCGGATGGCCTCGTACATGGCGAGATTGGATTTGTTGACGACGCGGCTCTTGCCGTACTGCGGCTGGGAGGTTATGGAATAGTCGTGCCACATCTGATTATAGATCACCCCGCGGCCGATGTTTTCGAACATGTGATCGAAAACCGCCTCCTGATAGGCGGTGATCTGCTGGGTGGTGTAGCTCCAGGTCGGGTCGTAGAACCACTGATAGTCGGGGGAGGGAGTGTCCTCGAGCAGGGCGAGATCCTTGTATGGGCCCGTGAACCAGGTGAGATTGCCGAAACCGAGAGGCATATCCTGCTCAAAGCCGTGGGTCATATAGAGCTTGAACCGCTTGGCCACCTGCTCGTAATCAACCATCTTGATGGTGTTGCCGGGATTGATAAAACATTCCACCTTGCCGATCGGAAAGCCATAGTCCGAGGTGTTGAATTCGATGTCCCTGATCGAGCCGTCCAGCTCATCCTGCCAGCGCTCTTCGGTCATCTCTTCATCGATCCGGTGGTGACGGCTGTGGGTGCCGATCTCGCCGCCGGCCTCCTCGAGCTTTTTGCCCAGGGGCGCCAGATCGGGCCAGCCGGCCTTGGCGGCCTGACTTGAAACCCAGGTATAGACGGGCACCACTCCGCTCGCGCGCGCGATATCGATCAGGTAATTGATCGTGGTGATCTGCTCATTGAGGTTGCTGCTGCCGTCGCCGTCGAGCCGGACGATCGCGGTGAGATTGGCATTGGAGAGCTGCGGCACGGGGAAAGGCGTGCTGATATCGCCATAGAGGCTCCAGTGGATGGCGCGGATCATGGCATTGAAGAGCTGATTGCGGAAAAAGAGCTGCGGCTGCTCATTGCGGAAAAAGGAGGCCGCGCCGGACCAGGTGCTGAAATCGCTGACGAGCACGATCCTGCTTTTCGCCTTTTCCGAAATCGAGAGAAAGGGCCAGGCGCTCCGGCCATCAGTCATGAAGATCAGAGGCTGGCTGCCGGAGAGGATATTGAGTCCGCTGACGAGGTGCTGAGTGACAAACTGGCCCGGCGTGAAAATCCTCGTGATATAGTGCTGCACTCCACTGCTCTGCAGACGGAAATTCTCGTTGCCGCGGAAACCCTGATAGGCGATGCCGGCCAGCTCATCCAGCTCCGCATGATCGCGCTCCGCCGCTTTTTCATCATATACGGCGAGTTGACCGTCGACGATGAGGTGGCCTCCCCCGGCCAGATACTCCTTCAGTTTGGCGGCAAAAGGCGCATAATCTTTCTCCGCCACATGCGAGCATTGACCCAGGATCAGAGCATCGATGGCACGCAGATCGCTGGTAGTGAGCTCTTCAAGAAAGAAGCAGTCATAGGGGATGCCCGCCAGGTTCGCTGCCGCCGCCCAGCCGTGCGCCGACATCTGGGTCACTCCCCATTTCTGGTCAAAGCTGGTCTTGCTGATGACAAGACCGAGCCGCGGATTATCGAAAGCCCGGCCGCAAACGGCCAGCAGCATGAACAGGATAAAAAGCTTCACCTTCATCCCTGTCTATCCTTTCTGTCGGTTAATCAAAGTCAAATTCGCCCCGGCAGCAGACCATTAGCAGCAGAACCGATGCCCGGCCGCAGCAGCCGCGCTGGTTGTTTTCAGGCATCCGCCATGTGCCGGGCCGGTTTGGTTGTTTTAGGATTTTACAGCGCGGTCGCGAACCGGCCGGCAGGCCGGTTCGCCAGGAGGTTGTTCTTACTCGAGCCAGACCACCGCGCCACGTTCAAGCGGCGGCAGCACAATCTTGACCCTGCCATCCGCATGCTGCCCCTCGAGGAGGAGCTCCGTCCCCAGATAAGGCAGAAAGTGGACGCGGGAAGCGGCCGTCCCGGGAAAGGTGACCGTGACGCCCTGTTCGGCCGCCGGGACCGCCACTTCTTTGGCCTTCAGGCCGCCGAAATTGGCCAGGAAGAGATGCGGTTTCCCGTCTACAGCGGCGATCTGCGCCGCCACATAGGGCGAAGCCTGCAGGGTCACTGCCGGTTTGTACTGCAGGAGCTCGCTGATGTCGCGTTTGAAATCAGTCAGCAGCACCTGCCACGGCGCCGCGGCGCCGGCTTCGCCGGCGTTGTAGCTCTGCATGACCGCCCGGTCGCCGTACGATTTGCCCGGACAGGCCGGCCGGTAGATAAAAGCGGGATCCGCCGCCCTCTCCGCCGGGCTCTTCGCATCGGCAATTCCTAACAGAGCGTGCAGGGGATTGACTGGCAGCAGCTGGCGATCGCGGTTATAGGCGCCGCTCTCGCCGGTCAGCATCAGCTTGCCGCCGGCCTTGACGAACTGCTCGAAAAATGCCAGCTCATCCGGGGTGAGGATTTTTACATCCGGCAGGATCAGCAGATCGCCCTTGAACTCCGCAAGAGTGCGCGGCGTGAGGATCTGGAATTCCAGGTGCGACTGGAGGAGCAGGTGCATCATGCCGTGATAGGAGGCGAGAAAGTCATCCGCAAAATAGTTGCGGGTGAAGGGCGAAAAATAGATGCCGGCGGGCTGGATGGGCAGACGCGGATGGTAAAGCCGCTTTTCATTGGCGGCAATCCATTTGAATATCTCTGTGCGCGTCGGGAAATCGTTGGAGCCCGACATGACATGGCCGCGCGCATCCCAAAAATTGGCCCCGGCCATAACCTGCGACAGGGCGAGGTTTTTCATCGCATCGCGGGGGTCGACGCCGGGTTCTTCATCCCACGAGTAGCTCAACATCCAGGAAGCCTTGCCTTCAGCGAAAGCGCGGAAAGTGAACATCCCTTCCATATAGGTGAACCAGTCGATGGGATTGCGCTCCGCCGCGGTATAGCCGCCGGCGCTGTATTCATGGGCGATGGTGTCCATCTCCCGATACATCTCGTAGACATCCGAACCGACCCGGACGGCCTCCTCGCCGATCCCGGGATAGATTTCCGGAATGGTCATGCAGGCGGGATTTACCGCCTTGACATTGTCGTTGATTTCTTCCATAAACTCGGTGAGGGTCTGGATGCGAAAGTCGACCCACTTGCGGAAATTGGCGTCGCTATAGTCGCCCAGTTTGAGATCTTTCATCGCGTCCAGGCCGGTCCTCTCCTTGAAGGCCGCCACGGTATGCACATCAAAGCTGGCCCATGAATCCTCCCAGCCGTCGAAATGGGTCATCCAGTAGGGAATATCCACATAGACCCCATCGATGCCGGTGGCCGCGATCTGCCGCACCCGCTCCATATAGATCTTGCGCCACTCCACGGCATAGGGGCTGATCCAGACATCCTCGTCACCTGCGGAAATCCAGAACGCCGTACCCCCGCCGAAGACGGCGGGCTCGCCGGTGATCTTGCGCTGCACCCAGTCCGGATGATCCTTGAAAAAGCTGCTGGGCGTCTTGTCCGCGTTGGCGGTGATGCACTCCGTCCCGGCGATGTAGACAAAAGCGTAATTGCCCGCCTTGTGCGCCGCATCGGCCATCGCCTTGATCGCCGCCAGCTTTTCCGTCGGATCGAGAAAGCTGTCATAGCGCCCGGTGATGTCATTGTCCGTTTCGATGCCGAACACCCCGGTCTCCTGCACGCTCTCCATGATGTGATCGATGCGATCCAGGCTCAGGCCGTGCCCGCCGATGCGGACAAAGTGGGTCCAGTTCTGCCCGGGAGCAGCGGTCCCGGCCGCCTCCTGCTTCTGCGCACAGGCCGCCATGCTGATCAGGCCGGCCAGCATGATTATTTTCAGTACTTTCATTCTCTTCTCCTCAACGAGTTATCCCCCGCGCAGCCAAAGCCGCAGCCGTCCCTGCGAACGGATACTCAAATTATCATCCCGCCCCGTCTGCAGCAACAGACAAAATCAGGATGCGCGGGTTGAAATCCGGTCTATGCGCGCCCTTCTACTCCGGAGTCGCCTGCAGCAGCAGGTAGCGGTCAAAGGAGACCTCCAGCCTGGCCTTCGGCCCGGTGACCTTGCCCAGTTCGCGATCATTGACATAGTCGCGGACCACATAGTTCTTTGCCTCCAGTCCGCGCAGCTCAACAGATCCGCTGTACTGGTCGGCGTAAAAGGCGTAATAGAGACGGTTCTCTTTTTTGATCGCATGGGTCTCGGGACGGTCGAAACCGAGATCATACAGCTCGCCCATATAAGTGCCGGTGCTGAGCATGTGATCGAGGTAAATCCTGGTCCATTTGGACCACTCCACTTCACGCGACGGGGTCAGGTCATTACGGGGCTTTTTCGCCGCGCCGACCGGCCAGGTGAACTTGGTGCCGACAACAGCGCCGATGCCCACCTGGGTGGCAAAATCATCGCCGTTATCGCTCAGTTCGACATGATCGGCATAGTAAGCGGCGTCAGCTCCCATCAACGCGCGCAGGGCCTTGCCCTTGAGACGCACCTGCCAGCTGCTGGTCGGATCGGAAGCCACCGACTGGTTCATGTAGGGCAGGGTAAAAAAGGAAAAGGATGTCCCGCAGGGGCAGATCTCGACGACTGCGTCGGGATAGATCGCGAGCGCCGTCTCGTAGATCATTTTGAAAAAGTCGGGCATCTTTTCGCAGGATTCTTCAGGATAGGCATGATTATGGGCGGGATTGTAGCAGGGCGGCGCAGCGTTGAGGTGCTGACCGTCGATTTTCAATCCCTGGAATCCCCATTTGCGCATATAGGTCTCCACCTGGGCGCGGGTATTCTCGACCACCGGCTGATAGGCCGGGCAGAGATAATAGGAATCCCACCAGGTGATCCGCTGGGGTGAGCCGTCCTTGTTGAGCAGCAGATATTCGGGATGCTCCTTGATGAGATCGGTGCCGGGGTCGACGGCCAGCGGTGCCCACCACAGCTGCGGTTTGAGGCCGTTAGCCTTGATGCGGTCGACAAAGCTGATCATGTCGGCATCACCGTTGGGGAACTTGTCCTTGGTCAGGTACCAGTCGCCTTCGGAGGTCTGCCAGCCGTCATCGAGCACTGCCCACTGGTAGCCCAGTTCCTTCGCTTTGGGCAGGGTGTTGACCACCTGGTCCATGGTAAACTTGCGCTCGTATCCCCAGGCGCACCACTGCGGTTCATAGCTGGTTGCCGGCGTCTTGCGGAAGGTAATGCCCTGCCTGATCATCATTTCGCGATACGTGTTCAGGGTCTGGAAGCAGTCACCCTGGTGCACAGCGACAAAGGTTTTAAAAGTCGGCCAGCTTTCGCCGCTTGCGAGCGTGCGGTCGGTTTTGAAGACGATGGCGAGTTCCGCACCCAGGCTGTCCTTCATCTGGACCGGCATGGAGACCAGCTTGGGCACCATCTCCAGATGGCCGATGCCGATGCCGGCATCCGGACGCCAGATGTCGGCGACCGGCGTGCCGCCGCCATAGTCGGAAGAATTCATTCCCAGATAGTTTTCCTGATAAAAACCGGCATTGATCGGCAGAAACCAGTCCGGCCGGGATTCGTAGGTGGCCGGCTCGTATGTCCAGAACGGAACGCCTTCCTGTGCCGGCGCGACCGCCTTGATGGCATAGTGGTTGCTGGTCCAGCCGTCCAGTTTAACAGCACCCGTACCAGTGTTGGTGTATTTCACCTGCGTCACTGCGACGGAGGGAAACTCCTCATAGAGGGTGACCAGGATCTCCTTTTGCAGACCTACGGCTTCGCCGATGAGTGTATGCTGGATCCCTTTGCCCAGGGCATCACTCACCTCTTTTTTTGCATGAATTTTGAGGACAAAATCCTTCACAGCCGTCCCCGCAATGACCGGGTACTCCGATGCCGTATAGTCGCCCAGGGCCAGGGGGCCGCCGAGCCTCACGATCACTTGACTGTGCATGTTGCGGTCAAAATTGAGCTGAATGTTCTTGTGGATTATGCTCACAGTATCCGGTGTGCCGGCGCAGGCGAACAGGAGCGCGGCCAGGAGTGCTGCGGCATAAAGGGCTTTACGTTTCAGGGAAATCATATTGACCTCCGATAAGGTTCGCTTTGTGCTTGTTATGAATAATGAGGACTATTTTGCCAGGATGATTCTGATCTCGCGCGCCCGGTCTGCGGTTTGCAGCCGGACGATATAGAGACCCGTTGCGGCTGGCGCACCATTGCTCCGGCCGTCCCAAATGGCTGTATGGCTGCCAGGACTCTTCTGCCCGTCCACCAGGGTGGCCATCCTCTGACCGACCGTGTTATAGAGGGTCAGCAGGACCGGTCCGGATTTCTCCACCGTATACTGGATGGTCGTCTGGCTGTTGAAGGGGTTGGGAAAAGCGGCAAGATAATAGCTGTCGGGCAGCAGCGGATCGCTCCGGAGACCTGCGGTCGAGTCGATCTCCCGGAACTCCAGGGCCTGTGGATCCACCTGGCCGGCGGCACCCGGATCGATAATCAACCGGTCGGTGATCAGGTTTGTACCCCGGTTCGCATCCCAGGTGGCGTTGTTAGCCAGACGGATCGCATAGCGCGCATCGCCCCGAAGCGTGGGCTCCTGATCGGGGAGCCAGAGTGCGAGCGAAGAGCTGCCGGCCGGCCAATCCGCCGGGACCCGTAACTTGCGCGCAAAGCTCAGAGTGTCGCCGGGCAGCCAGGTGCGCGGGTCCAGAGAGAGAGCCGCGGCCGCTTCCCGGCCCGAAGCAGTGTCGCGCAACACCAGGTAAACGGTGCGCGGGTTGTGAGGTGCGGCGAAGCCGACATTTTCGATGGAAAAATTGAAAACCAGCACTCCGCCCGGACGGATCGTTGCCGATATTACGGCCTCACGGAGCACGAAGCGGTAGCCGAGACGCCGCTTGACTTCGGGCAGGCAGGCCGCGCTCTTCCATAATGCCAGCACGTCGGGGTGATAGCCGTCGTTGAGATAGGAGCAGTGGAGCTTTTCCATCTCCGTGATGGCATTCGAACATTCGGCAAAGCGGGAAAGAGCGCAGGTTTCGCCACCAAAGGGGGTAAAGCGCGTCTCACCGCCGATGTAGGCGATCTCCTGCGCGCGCGACCGCTCGATATAGGTGCCCATATCGCTGGCGTCCGCGAGGAAACAGTCGTTGTGAAAACCGGTCCGGCTCAGATCGGAGCCGTCAAAGGCACGCCCGCCAGTGATGAGGGAATCCCTGAAGATCTGCCGTTTGTAATGGGGGGTCCTGACCACGACCATGCGCTCGACGGGCAGGGCCGAGAGCAGCTTGAGGAGGATAGCGCGCCGTTTATCCGGCGTATCCAGGCCATTCGTCGAGCTGTGCCACTCACCCCAGGCGCCGATAAATCCCGCCTCCACCAGATTGATGACATCCTTGTTTTTATGCAGCAGCGGCTGCAGCTGGTCGATATGGCGGAAAATCTGTTCCCTGGAAGCATCGGCCTGACCGATGTCATCGCTGTAGGAGACCCGCACATTGACCTTGACCCCTTTGGCGCGGGCGGTGTCGAACCCGCGCTGGATCTTGGTCAGATAGCTCTCCGGAAAATCCATGTTGCGATAGGCATTGGCCGCGATCCGGCCGAAGATAAGGGTGACCGATTCCTTCTGCAGATCGGGCAGGGTGCTCAGCCCCGGCAGGTTGGCGTAGCGGTAAAAACCCCGTTCCGGATTGGGAAATATTTGTGACGACTCGGTAAATGTCAGGGTGATCTGCTCCGGTTCCTGGCCAGAGAGAGCCAGGGGCAGCAGAAGAATCAGGATGAGCATTATTCGCTTCACAATACTCCTTCAGAAAAATTGCATGTGTTGATATTATGGCGACTGCAGTTTTAGAACGGCTGTGCGTGTATGGAGCCCGGCATCAGATCCCTCTGGTCTCGTGCAGGGTCAGGGTACCATCCTCATTGAGCTTCTGGTGGCACGCCCAGGTCAGGGGATACCGCACCCCCTTGACCTCCAGTTCCGCCTTCAGCCGCAGGCCGCGCCATTCTGTCCCTTTGGGCAGCATGAACATCGCCTGCCGCACGCCGCGCGTCAGCGGAAAGCCGGGATCGAGGCAGCCGCTGGCCAGAACCTCTCCCCGTTCGTTCAGCACGGTGGTCCGGAGCACGCCCGGCACAGCGGCAATGCCGTCATTGACGAATCCGAGCACCAGGCCGGGAAAGCCCTCCTTCTCAAAGCTCCAGATCCACGAGGGACGAACCCGGTAACCGATGCTGCGCGCCAGGCGGTCGATCGGTTCAGGATATTTCTCATAATAGCCGAGGATATTCTTCACCGAGATGTTGTGCCAGTGCCAGACAGACCAGTAGTTGGCGCCGACATCCATGACATGGGCAATGATATTCTCATTCTCGGTCACCCCTTCATCGATGTTCAGATCCTGGGGCTCTCCGGTGGTGATGCCCACCTCGCATATGGCCGCCACCCAGGGGGGACGATTGGAAAGCGCCTCGATCTGCTCATTCTCGATGAAAATGGTGTCGGTGCGGATCCAGTTGTGGGAGCGGATTGTGCGGTCGAGCATCTCGGCATTGCCGACCTGGCTGAAATCGGGCTGAGTGTTGGTCACCAGCGGGGTTTTGGTCCAGAATTCCAGCTGGGTTTCCATCATCTGCATCCAGGTCTTTTCGGCGGTGACACCGTCCGGGAAGGGATGGCCCTGGAACGGCCAGGTATGGCCTTCGCCCCAAAAGCCGTACATCATCGTGTCCATATACTCCACCTGGGGATTGCCGTTCAGCTCGTCCGCGAGCAGGGCGTTGAGCTCGCGAAAGGCCGCCTGGTACGCCGGGTGGTCATAGCGGGGCATCATGTGCTCCTTCTGGCCGCGCGTCTCATTGGCGCCTCTTCTCCACTCCCCCACCAGCTTGACATAGGGGACAGAGGCCATGAGGAACTCGGGCATGCCGGGTTCGGGGAAATCGGGATTTTCGAGCATGATGCGAAATCCCACGCGTTTGTTGTAGCGGCGGGCGGTGTCAAAGGTGACTTTCCACCCCTCGGGGAAATCCAGCCGGCCGGGGCTCTTCTGGATGTCGCGCCAGTTGAGGCGGATATAGACCTTTTGCACAAAGGGCAGCTTGATCAGATCTTCGCAATATTTCTCGATGGAATCCCCGCGCGTCCGCGGCGGCCAGTAATCCCCCGAGATGTAGACCGTCAGGCCCATACCGAAATTGGGCACGATCTCCCGCGAAGGCGTGGTCGCCATGACCACACTGCTGCCCGGCAGGACCTCCTCGGGCGGATACTGCGGAAACGGCCCCTGATAAAGACGGTCGGTGACCGCGGGGCCGGAACCAAAGTCATGCTGTTGCCAGTTGTGCGATGGTACGAAGGCCCGGGCCGCAGGCGCTGCGAAGCCGGTGGCCAGCATGGAAGCGCCGGCTGCTTTTAAAAAGTCACGTCTCTCCATCGTCAAAGCTCCTAATAGAAGAAGAATATCAGCAATCCGGCCGGATCTCATCAGCCGGCAGGAGCATGGCAGTATTATGCGCTCGGGCGCTGTTACTTTTTCAGATGCTTGATAAGCTTCAGTATATTGCCGCGATAAACTTTTTCAAGAATCCTGCCATCCAATCCGAAACCGTTCAAAGCCCAATGATAGCCGAACAGATCGCTCTCGTAAAAATGCTCGTCCTCGGTTTCGAGAATACGGAAGGTGATGCGATACATCGCAAGATCCATACCCATGTCCGTGCCGTAGAGCAGCCGGTCCTGATATTTTTCATAGAACTTTTTGACAAAACGCGGGATCGGCGCAGTCTCGGCGTAGCGGGCCGAAATGTCGGCGTAAAGATTGGGATATTTGTCCAGCAGTGCGCCCAGCCGGTTGAGATCATAGCTGCAGTTGGCGAAATGGCAGGCGATGAATGTGGTGCGTGGGTGGCGCGCCACGGCGCGCCCGAGGATCTCGACCATGCCCGGTAGATCGACGATGCCCGGCTGATTATCGAGCCGCCAAGAGTAGGCGTTCATCAGACCGTCATTGGTGGAATCCATGGGCTGATACATCCACATCGGATCGGCGACGTGAATGTTGACCGGCATGCCAAGATCGGCGCACTTTTCCAGAACCGGATCCATGCGCGGGTCATCCAGATGCATACCCAGCGCCGGCGTCCGGCCGTAAACCAGTCCCTTGCCCTTGTCACCCAGCTCACCAACGCCGCGCGCACCGGCCTTGTAGCAGCGTTCCAGTTCCGCCACCGCCTTTTCGCCCCAGCCGGGCTGGTCATAGCCCGCGTTGTCGATGCCGCACCAGATCTCAAACCGGCCGGGATATTTGGCATACTCCGCATAAATGGAATCAAATCTGGCGCCGTGTTCATAGCTCAGAATAAAGACCTTCTCGACCCCGGCCTGATCCAGGTTCCGGACCCACTGGGCGATCTGCTCCGGGGTTTCAGCATAAGCGTGCGAGTGGGCATCGATCACCGGAAAGCGGGCTTTTTCAACCCTGGTCACCGGAATATTATAGATTGATTTGGGGCGGTAATCTTTCAGCAGCAGCTGGTCCGGCGGAGTCTGGGCCAAAGACAGGCTTGCGGTGGCAAAAACCAGGATCAAAACCCCCAACAGCAGAACCAGACGCTTAGATTTCATGACGCTTCTTCCTTTCTGATTGATTTTCCTGTTGCGGAGCCGTTGCTCGCTCCGGGTGAAACACTTTTCTATTTGAACCAGCCCCAGTCAGGATACCGGCTCGCAAAATACTGCCCAGGCGCAGCCATGGTGTAGGTCTTGTCCTTCAGGCCGAGACGGGTCTGATTCAGACGGCTGAACTGCTGATCGTGGATCTGTCCGGAGAATTCAAGTCTGATGTACTGAATCCCGATATCCATCACCTTTCCCTCCTCAGCAGTCGGCCAGACCCGGACGATGTTGTCAATCATGGTGCCCGCGGGCTCGAAGATGCGGGTGTTGCCCTCCCAGCGCGAGGTGATCAGCAGATGCATGGTAAAGCCCACATCGAGTTCGACCCCCTTTATGACCCAGCTGCCGGGGTTAACGTTTGGGAGGAAAAAATAGCCGTTTTCATCGGTCCTGACGCGAAAGCCCTCGCTTTTCTCCCGGCCATTCTCCAGCCATTTGCCGACAAGGACGACGGTGATCTTGCCGGTCTTGGCTTCATAAACATCCTCGAGGCCGAGATTTTCCACCAGAACCGCGCCGACCAGCAAGCTTTTGCCGGCGACCGGCTCCTCGAGATTGATTTTTTTTCCTGCGGCGCAGCCAAACAGGTACGCGCAAAGTGCGATGACGATGAAGAGCAGTCCGGCTCTTTTCATTTTATTCTTCTCCGATCTGGTGTAATCTGCAGGGTCCCACCGGGCGATTTCCGGCGGTTCCTGCCTTTCGGTGGTCAGCCGTTTTCAGGACGGCTGCCTGTCAGGATCTCCTGGTAATTCTTCTGCAGCCGGGCTGAACCGGGATGCCTGCGCAATCCCTCCCGGAAGGCCCGGATCGCCTCGCTGCGCAGGCCCATCCGGTTGTAGACCAGAGCGAGGTTGTTGTAATAGTCGGGCTGGCCGGCGTCAAGACGAATGGCGGCCTGAAAGGCCTCTACCGCTTCTGCCTGCTTCCCTTGCATGGCCAGGGCATTGCCCAGGTTGTAATGGATCTCTCCGTTTCCCGGCTGCAGCTGCAGGGCCCGCCTGTAGTTCGCAACCGCTGGATCGAACTGGCCAAGGAGACTCTGCGCGTTGCCCAGGTTGTGCAAAAGCTTCGCTGACTGGTGTCCCATGGTCATCGCGCTCCTGTAGCAGGCAGCCGCTTTGGCGGCTTCTCCGGCGCGTAAGTGGCAGTCGCCCAGATCGGCCATTGTGGCGGGCTGAAAAGCAGAAAGCTCGAGCGATTTCTGCAACGCGGCTTTTGCCTTGACGAGATCACCCTGTTCGAGATGGATCGCCCCGGCGCGCGCCCAGGCTTCATGCATGCGGGGATCGAGCCCGAGGGCGCGGTCATAATCCTCCAGAGCGCCCTGCCCCAGCCCCTGCCTCTGAGCGATGGCGGCGGAGAGAAACCAGGCCCCCGGGGATTTGTCGTCCGCCTTGAGCGATCTGTCGATGACGATCCGTGCTGAATCGAGTTCACCCTGGCTGTAGAGACAGCGGGCATACTCATAATTGAAGAGGGGATTCTCCGGCTGCCGCGCCAGCAGACCCCGCAGCTGCACGGCCGCTTCCGGGTACTTGCGCAGGCTGATCATGTGCCGCGCCAGCCGCAGACGGTGGCCGGGGTTGCCCGGATCCTGCTGGAGGGCGATCCCCAGTTCGGCGGTGAGCTGGTCCATCTCCAGATAAAACTGCGCGGCAAGCCGGCTCTCCGGAATCAGCCGCGACCCGTCGAGGACCGTCTCCATCCCCTTGCGGGTCTCTCCCCGGTAAAAATCGAGGATGCCGCTGAAAAGCTGGCGGGAGGCCTGATAGTGGCGTGCAAGCGCCTCTTCAACGGCCGCGCGATCTTTTACTGCGGCAGGCAGCCCGGACACGTATTCACTCCATACCGGCGGCCGGGTCATCATCATCGCCAGGTTCTGGTAGGCGCACCAGTCCCGCGCCCGAATGTCGCGGTTTGAGTACTCGAGGATGGGCCGATCGTCTGTGGCTGTGGCTGCGCCGGCCGTCAGGGCCTGCATTCCCTTTTCATCGAGAAGCAGGCAGGCCATCAGTTCGTAAGCTGAACCGATGTTGACAGCGGCGAGCGAGCTGCGGATCTCCGGGTTGGTAAAGAGGACGTTCATCCTGCCCAGATCGAGGCGGAGCGGCTCGGCCGAACCCATGAGCACAACCTGTTTGTTGATGCAGTTGGGAGCCATCCACAGCAGGGCATGTGGAAAGACCGACTGGAAAGTTTTGAGGACGATCCTGAAATCCTCGGGATGGAGATCGGTGGTCATCCAGGTTGAAAAGAGGCCGCCCGGCGAGAGTTTGCGCCGGCCATTTTCAAAGTGGTCGCGGGTGAAGAGACTGGCGCTGGCGCTGGCGACCGCATAATTGGCATCGTTCATGATTACATCATAGCGATCGCGGGTGTACTTGAGATGGTTCTTGCCGTCGAGGATTTTGGGGTGAAAGCGGTCGTCGGCAGCGACATTGCCGTTCAGCTCGCGGAACAGCTCCGAAGCCAGCTCCATCACATCCGGAGAGATCTCGACCAGATCAAACCGGGCGAGGGGATGTGTAAGGGCGTTGCGCGAGGTCTGGCCGGTACCGAAGCCGATCTGGACCGCGCAACTTGCCTCCGGGTTGACGAAAAAAGGCAGATGCCCCTGCAGCGTCTGCAGGGTCTGGAGCATGAAACTGGTGCCGGCGACATTCAGGCCGTCGACATCGATCCGCTTCTCGACCGGCATCGGCGGCCGGCTCTCGTGCACGGTCACTGTGCCCTCCCGCCCTTCGCGAAAGGCGATCAGCGGGTAGCTGGCCTCGGAAGCAGAGAATGAGCCGGCGAAGAGCGAACGGGGGGTCCAGATCGCGGCGGCTGCCACCAGCAGCACGGCCGCGGCGGCCGCAGGCAGGCGCCATGCCGGCCGCGGATCGCCGGCCAGATAGAAACCGAGGGCCAGGTTCATGACGATCATCACCATCCAGGCCGCCGCCGTGCCCATCCATGAGATCAGGAAAAAACCGGTGACGAAGGAGCCGAGCACGCCGCCGATGGTGTTGGCGAAATAGAGACCGCCGATACGTCCGCCCGCACTCTCCCCGTCAACGCCCAGGGCTTTGACGGCGACCGGAAAAGAGGCCCCGAGAAAAAACGTGCCGGCGAACATGATCAGATAGGCTTCCAGGAAACGAACAGCATTCCACTGCCACCAGGTGGTAGCCGGGCCGGGGACAAAGATCTGGTTGTGCAGCTCCGGAAGCCGGACCATCACCAGCAGCGCAAGCAGTGCGGAGAGGCCAACCGCAGCCTCGATCCAGCCCAGCAGCCGCCGGGGCGATTGCGAGCGGTCGGCCCACCGGCCGCCGGCAAAGCCGCCCAGAGCGAGGCCGGAGAGAAAAGAGGCGAGGATGATCGCAAAGGTATAGGTGGAAGCGGTGAGGACAAAGACCAGCACCCGGCTCCAGAGCACCTCATAGGAGAGGGCGATAAATCCCGAGATGGCCATCACAATCAGGATCAGGAGGGCACCCGACCCCGCCGGGGCATCGGACCGCGGGGCGAGCTGCGGACGTGCAGCCACCGGCCTCGAAGCTTCCGTTTTCGCCGCAGCACCGGCAGCGCTCCACGCAGCCGGCGGCTGAAGCACGGCGCCGGTCCGGAATAGGCGCGCACCAAACCAGGCCGCCAGCGCAATAGCGCCATCCAGGACGATTGCTCCGGTCAGAGTGAGCGTGATGCCCAGGGTTTTGATCAGGACAAACCCTGTGAGCAGGCAGCCGGCCACTGCGCCCAGGGTGTTGATTCCATAAAGCTCACCGATGGTCCGGCCAGAGCGTTGCTCATGACGGAGCGCCACCTTGCTGATCACCGGCAGGGTGCCGCCCATAAAAAAGGTCGCCGGCAGCAGGACGATAAAGGCGGTTACGAATTTAAAAATGTAATAGAGCAGCGGGCGGTCAACCAAAGCGGGATGAAGCTGGACAAACAGCAGTTCCAGGGGGCCCTGCAGCAGCAGGAACAAAAGGGCGCTCAGGCCGACGCCCAACTCAAGCCAGGCGAAAAGACGGAGCGGATCCTTGTGCCGGTCGGCGATGCGGCCCAGCCACCAGCCGCCCAGGGCCAGCCCGAGAAAATAGGCGCTCAGCACCGTGCTGATGGCCAGTGTGGTATTGCCAAAAATGAGACCGAAAATTCGTGTCCAAACCACTTCGTACAGCAGCCCGGCGAACCCGGAGAAAAAGAAAAGTACGAGGATAAAAAGGTACATAAGCCTGCCGTCCGACTATGCTGTTAATCCAATACCGTCACTTTTTGACACGTCCGCACCCCGCCGCTCACCAGCTGGACAAAATAGACCCCGGCATCGACGCGGATGCCCTGAAGATCGCGCAGCGGCCAGACCAGCGTCCGGCCCGGATCGATCCGCCCCGCAAAAAGCTTCCGCCCGAGAAGGTTGAATATCGATACTTCGGTCACACCATCACTGCCCTGGATCCTGATGCCGTCGCCGCCGCTGCGATGAGACGGATTGGGAAAAATCCGGTAGCGGAGCGGGACATCGGCCGTGCTGCGCCCGATGGCCTTGATGCCGCTGACCGCCGGGAAGAGATCCTCCCTCCGGCTGCTGATGCGCACGTCGTCGATGCCGCCCTCGAAATCCTTGATCGAGGGAGCCGCAGCATCATCCCGGTACCAGCTGCCGATGCTCAGAGGACCATCGTTGGAAAAGTAGTCATGGCGGAAGGTCACCGAGTCGACCGGCGCTCCGGAAGGCCGGTTCCAGAAATAGACCACCCCGGCGGCATAATCATACCAGACTGCGATAAAAGTCCACTGATTTACAGGCAGGGTAAAACTCGATGCCGCCGTCTGCGCCTGATTATTGCTGTCGCGAATGAGAAATTCGAGCTTTTTGGTCTTCGCAATCCGCACCGCATAATTGGTCGCTTTGGCCGTATTGGTCTGGGTCCCCTTATTGAGGATGAAATGGACATCATTGAGGAGCGTGGGATGGATCCAGGCCGAAATGGCGATGTTTTCATTGTCAAAATCGAGTTCCGGCTGGTCTTCGATCTTGAAAAAGTCGTATGCGCTGGTGCTCTCCAGCCACAAGCAGGCCAGCCCTTCCGGCGCGCTCATCATCGAGGAGTAGACCGCGGTTCCCTGCAGAACGCCGCTGTTATCGACCGCATCCCACGGGGCCGAGTCGACGCCGTTCACTTCGAACTGCCAACGCCCTCCCTTGGACTGACCCGGGAGCGGCGAAACCGCAAGCAGGAACAGCAGTATGACGGACAGCAGATTCTTCATCGCACTCTCGAGTTTAGAAAAGCAAGCCGGCGCTGAGGCCGGCCGGTTTTAAAAAAGGGGCGGTCTGTAATGAACCGCCCCTCTGATTCATCTTTACATGGTGCCGTAATCAGGCGCCTGTTCCACCCCGATGTAGGCCTTCATCACACCCCCGACATCGCCCCAGCCCGGATAGACAAAGTAGCAGGTTTTACCCTTAAAGGCGGTATAGCGCATCGGCGTCATCAGCTCGCCCTCATAAAGGACCTCTTCGTTGCCCTCGGCGTTGATGACGTAAAAGCTGGTCTCCCAGGCCTTGCAGAAGTAGAGCAGACCGTTCACGTCGAATTCGAGCGCGGAGGGGGAATCGGTTTCGAGAACGGTTTCGACCTCGCCCAGTCCTTCCGCGGTGATCGGCCAGCGAATGATCGTCCCGCCCCAGATGTCATTGACATAGAGATGGGTGCCAAAGACGCGGCAGTTCTTGCCGTTCTCGACTTCGGCGAGCTGTACCGCCTCCTCACCAACCAGTTTGAAAACGCCTTGTCCGTTGGCTACGATATAAAGGTCATGGTTGGCATCCCAGGTAAAGTCGACCGGAGATTCAATACTCACGACATCTTCAATGGTCCCGCCATCGGGAGAGATGCGCACAATCTTGCCCTCACCCATGGCGCAGACATAGAGCCAGTGGTTGGGGCCGAAATGGATGGAGCCGTTGACTGGAACCTGGGCGAACTCGGTCTTCTCGCCTTCGGGCGTGATGCGGAAAATGACACCATCATTGGCCGATCCGACAAAAACATTGCCGTCATCATCCACGGCGATGCCATTCGGCCAGGAGATCTCCTCATCGATGGTCGCCAGCGCCGGAAGGAAGGTGAAATCGGCCTCATTGCTCCAGAATTCGGAACCCTTGATGGCAACCCGCACCTTCACCTCTTCATCCGAGAGCATCGGGGCGCGCACCTGCAGCCGGGTGGCTGTGGCGGCGACGACCTCACCGGTTTTCGTCCCGAAGAGGACAAAATTATTGGCCGGAGTCAGATCAAATCCCGATCCATCGATCTCGATGATATCCTTGAGATATCCGGCCGGAGGATTGACCGCAGTGACCACCGCCGGATTGAGGCCGGTCGGATTGGGATCCGGATGATCCGGGCCATATTCAGGCTGGTCCGGTCCCTCGCAGGCGATGTAAACTACGCCAAGCAAAAGGATGAACACCGTGAACAGCCTGGAGAAAGTACTTTTTTTCATGAGATTCTCCCTGGAAGTTTTGTTTTTCCCTGGTTAGAACTTGAAATCAAAGGAAAACATCTGCACGGCGTCAAAGTTGTCGAAATGCAGATAGGCATAGTCGATACCCAGCTGGAAGCTGGAGAATCCGTAAAGAAAACCGCCGCCGAACGAGAGGCTCTCTTCGTCATAATTGGTCTTGTAACCGCCGCGCAGGAAAACCATCTCCTTGAAGCCGTATTCCATGCCAAAATGGAGGCGTTCACTGTAATCGCGCGGGTGCACGGCGTCGACGGCCAGGTTCAGACGATGCTCCCCACCCTCCTGGAGCCAAAAGTCCAGCACATTCATCGCCAGGCCGAACTTGAAAGTCAAGGGCAGCGGAAACTGCTCCGATCTGTACTTGGCCTCCTGTGAAAAATTCTGCAGGACCATGCCGATCTTGAGGCTCTTGTAGCCGGTGCTGTAGATGGTGCCGAAATCGAAGGCGATCAGGCTCATTTTTGCGTTATATTCCTTCGGCTTGTCCATAGTACCTTCGAAGGTAGAGCCCAACTCTTCATGCATATATTTCAGATGACCACCGACCGCGAACTGGTTGGAGAGCTGGCGTCCGTAGGCCAGACCGATGGCAAAGTCGGTCGGGCTGAAGGTGCCTGTCTCCTCATACCCCTGATCGTTGTTGCTGCGCATGGTGCCATTCAGGGTACCCCAGTCGACCGCGGAAAAGCTCGCGCCAACGGTGCCGATATTCGGCAAGTTGTAGCTGACGGCGCCCGAGTTGATGCTGATATCAGCGATCCACTGGGTCTGATTGAGGAAAAGATGCCCGCCCTCGCAAAACGCGATCCCGGCCGGATTGGAAAAGAGGGAGCCGGCGTCATTGGCCACACCCGTAAAGGCTGTGCCCATGGCGGCGGATCGGGCCCCCATCGGGATGGATGTCCATTTCATGCCGGTCTGGGCAATCTTTTTCAGCCCAGTGGCCTGCAGCGGCAGCGCGACCGCGAGGAGCAGCAAAACCATCGGCATCATTAATCGCCTTATGTTATACATTGTTACCTCCATGATCATGATTGGGTCATAATCGCTTAACGGACGATGACGAATTTCTCGAATGAGCTGGCGATGGGTTTGCCTTCCAGATTTTTGGCGCCATCGATTCTGACGATATAAACACCGCTGGCGACAAGCTGATTGGAGTCGGTCACCTGGTCCCAGGTGGCGTCGGCGCTTCCGCTTTGATGTTCGATGGTTTTGATCAGATCGCCGGTCGCCGTATAGATGTAGAGAGTGCAATAAGGCGGCAGGTTGACAAAGAGCAGCTTGTTGTCATCGCCGGTGAAATTATGCTCCCCGGCCTTGACGATATAGGGATTGGGCACAACGCGGACATTTTTCGCATCCGGCGCGCCCGGCGCGAAAGCGTAGGCCGACAGCTCCGACCGGTTGGCATAGCGCGAGCTCTCCAGTCCGTCATTGTCAACCGCCGTGACGGCATAATGATAGGACTCACCGCGTACAACACCAGAGTCCGTATAGGTGGTCTGGGTTTTGGGAATGCTGGCTTCGATCAGTTCCCACTGCAGGTGGGTGCCGTCCGCATTGAGCTCGTTATAGGTATCGACCAGAAAATCCCCGCGCTTGCGATAGATGCGATAGTGAGAGAGATCGGGGGTGCCTGTATCATAATCACTGACGCCGGCCATATCTTCCCATTCCAGATAGATCACGTTGGGACCGGAGTTCACCATCAGGTCCGGCGCCGGCAGCGGATCCGGGATGTTCAGACCCTGCTGCCACGCCAGGAGAGCGCGATCCATGGACTGGAAGAGCGAGTCCTTGCCGGTGGCCAGCAGTTCGTTCTTGGCATCGTTGTCGAAGGTAGCACCTTCTTCGCCACGATACCAGGAGCGCCATTCCAGACCCTTTTCAATCGCCAGCTGGCGCGAGATGCCGTTGACGCCCACGGCATAGACAATCACCACGGAGTCGCCGAGCGCCAGGTTGTAGGGTCCGAAGGCCTGGAAGGGGAATTCATCCTCCTGGCCCGATGCATCGGTCGGCCAGCCGGATTGATCCTCCACAGTCTGCCTGGTTCCGGAAGCCGCCCAGTCCCAGATGGTGGCAAAACCGGTGAAATCCGAATCCCAGACGTTGTAGATGCTGATATTGGCGATGATGGAGGTCGGCTGGGTTGGATCATCGGAATGATCGCTGGTTGACTTGTCGACATGGAGCGCGGCAAAACCGCCATAGCCGGTGGAGACGAACTCGCCCGAGGGCAGCGGGTCAGAACCGCCGGACCCGGTGGCAAAACGCGGATCGCCGGTGTCGTCGAATTCCTGCCCGTCGGCCTCAAATTCGGTCAGGTCGGGATAATCGCCGTCCCAGCCGTACGAAACGAAAAGGTCCCTGCCGCCGGCAGCCGTCTGCGGCGTGTATTTCTCGTAGGTGGCCCAGTCATCCTTGCCCTCCTCGTACCATCTCGAGTAGGTCAGGTAGGTCCCCTCAGCCGTCTGGAAACTGTAACCGACGAAAAAGTAGACATTCTCGATCGTCTGGCTGGTATTGGTCTCCGGCTGGGGATCCAGATCCCAGTCAAAGGTGGCCAGATAGCGGTTGTAGACGATGACGTAATCGTCGTGACCGGGGTTGGAATAGGAGTACGAACGCACAAGCACATCAAAGCCGGGTAGAGCCTTGTAGCGCTGTTCAATCATCACATCCGCCGGTATGGAGGGGTCGACAATGCCGTCGAAACGCCGGGAGGAGAGCTGGTTCTGCCCGTTGGCATAGACCCAGACCTCGGGCGGCTCATGACGGCGATACTCCTTGATGCCGTAGGGCTCCGTGCGATTGTAGGAGACGGGATCAAAAAACTCCTCCTTGATATGCTCGGTGCCGGTTGAATCCACCCATTTACCGACGACATATCCCTTGTTGTGGAAAACGATCTGGCCATAGCGGAAATGGTCCTGCGGCCACTCGCCGGTTGGGGCCACCTCGTTGGTGTTGATCGATTCGCCCGCTTCGATGCGCAATTTAAAGTCACCCAGGTTGTGCGTCCGGGTCTGGCCAAAGGCGGATGCCCAGGTCAGGAGGAGCAAACACAGCAGGGGTGCCAGCAATCGCGGGTTTAGCCATTTGGAACTATATTCAAGCTTCATTAGCTTTGGCCTCCTAGATAGATATTACATTAGAATTGAATGCGAATGCCAAAGTAGACATCCCTGGGGTTGATAAATTGCGACCAGGAGTGCCAGCCGAGATCGATGTAATCCTGCTTGTAATCGCCCAGCTTGTCATTGCCTTTCTGTTCGCCTTTTTCCCACGGGAAATGCAGGGAATCGACGTATTTGTTCCAGTACTGTGGATTCGGAAATCCTTTATAGTTGAAAAGATTGCGAATCTGGGTAAAAAAGCCGATGCGATTCTTCCCGATGTCAAAACGCTTCTCGATCAGGAGGTCAGTGTTGGCATAGTCGATGACATCCGCCCAGTGCTGCTCGCTGAGAAGCGCAGTCGGATTGAGCAGATCCTTGCCGCCATCAGACCACTCCTGGAGAATATTGAGTCGCCAGTCGCCCAAGGGCCGCACACCCGCCACCTTGGGACCCCAGTCCTGCGGCGTCTTGAAATTCAGATTCACCATCAGGGAGGGAACCGGATAGCCCCGCTGCTGGTTGGTGTTTTCCCGCTGCTGGTCAGCCAGCTGCCGGTCTTCGTAAATGTAGCGCAGGCCGGTAAAACCGGTGCTCTTGACCATGTACTCCAGGGAGGCCCAGCCATACCACCATAACCCCTGGCGCTTTTCAAGACGCATCTCCAGACCGCGGATGTCGGCATAGCTGTTGTTGGCCCAGGTCGAGACCGTGCTCTCGCCATTCAGCGCAATGATGTCCTGCTGGCTGAGCTGGTTGGTGACGTCCTTGTAGTAGCCCATAAAGCGGAGCAGCAGTGACTGCATGAAACTGACTTCGACGCCGAGTTCATAGGCCACGGTACGCGGCCACTCGGCAGCGATGTTCGGCAGCTCGGCCCCGCGGGATTCCGGACGCACTGTAAAGAGACGGTCGGTCACAGGCGCCTGATAGAAATGGCCATAATTGAAAAAGATCTTGCTGGAAGCCGTGACGGGGTGGGAGATGCCCAGACGCGGACTGAGATAGAGCTTGTAGGCCTTCTCCCCGGTCTTGAATTGGTTAAAGCTGTTGGCGCCCGCACGGTACGATTCCAGCGAGTAGGGCAGTGAGGAGAAAATGTAGGCAGGATCCAGATTATAGGGATCTATCCCCGGCTGCATGTAATCCATGCGCACGCCGATGTTGGCGATCATGCCCTGGAATTCCAGCTTGTCCTGCACGTATGCCCCCAGTTTGATCGGGGACTGGTTGTAATACCACCAGTTGTAAGGCGCCTCGGTCACCGGCTGGGTGGTCTGGGAGTGGTTGATCTCCCGCCGCTCCTTGAAGGTCGTGTAATCGGCCTCAATGCCGGTCTTGAGTTCGTTATGGCGGTTGAGCTGCGAGACAAAATCAAAGCTGAAGCGGAGGCCGTAATAACGTGAATGGTCCTGGCCGCGACCGCCGCCTGACATCAGGAATTCATTGAGAATGTCATACTTTTCGCTGATGGAGGTGCCGCGCACATAGCCCCACGGCGCTTCATCGTAATAGGTATTGCCGATCTTTTTGATGCCGTCCGGATCGCGCGTGCCCTCCGGCTCCTGCTTGATGCTGTAGTTGGTGTACTCCAAACGAGTATCGTAATAGGTGGTGGTGTTCAGCACATGCGTCAGGGAGAGACCGCCGCGATACTGCCGGACCTGCGCGGGGTTGAACGCAGCATCGTGCCACATGTAGCGCCAGAAAAAGGCGTTCTGGGCATACTGGGAACCCTCTCGGCTGCCGGTGATGAGTCCGGTCGACCCTTCATAGATGCTGCCCGCCACACCGTTGAGGTTCATGTACTGGTTGTTGAAAGAGAGTTTGATCTTGGGGGTGATGTTGGTGGTCAGCTTGAGCAGGGTAGTGCTCGCGACCGAATTGTTGCGTGAGAAGGGGTAGATCAGCTGCAGATTCTCATAGCGCTGGGAGAGCAGAAAGGAGACATTGGTAAAGGGAACCGGCCCGCTGAGTGAAATGTCGCCGATGTAGTCGGGCTTGTCGGCATACTTGCGGATGCGGTGCTGCCATTTCCAGACTTCGAGAGCTTCCTGGGGCGTCACGTCGTTGCCCGGATCCGGGTCCGCATTGTACTGACGTGCGACCTCGTTCCAGCCGACAAAAGCGAAGGGATAGTTGCCGCTCTTGACCATCTGTTCGGTCACACCCGTAAAGGCATCGGGCCCGGCATAGACCTGCCAGAAGGGGCCGTCGATGCTGTAGGGGCTCGGGCCGAAATGTTTGCGCGCCGCAGGACTCATGCGCATATCGGCATTGACCGAATAGCGGTCGAGGCTGCCCTCCTTGGTAATGACGCTGACCATGCCTGAACGGATGTCCCCGTACTCGGCATTGAAACCGCCGGTCAGGATCTCGATCTCCTTGATGGCCGTCAGACTGAGCACCGTCAGCGGCTGCTGGTTGCGCTCGTTGCGCGTGGAGAGTCCATCGATGACAATGTTGGTCTCGTTCAGCTCGCCGCCGCGGACAACCAGACCGGTTCCATCCGTGGAAGCGGCCAGATCGATACCCACTTCCGTGGCGAGCAGCTCCTCCAGATTTTCCAGCGGCCTGTTCTGGATCGCCTCATCACTGACGATCACCATGCTGGAAGAGACATCCTGCTGGATCACAGGCCGGCTGGCCTGGATCACCACCGTTTCGCCCTGGATGGTCTGCTGCGGCATGGCAAAATTGGCCGTTGTAGTCAGATTGATGCTCACTTTCAGGTTTTCCTGCACCATGGTGGCGTAACCCACCATGGAGGCCTGAAGGCTGTATGCGCCCGGAGGCACATTGAGAATGACGTAATAGCCGTCACGATCCGTCACCGCGCCAAGCGTCGTATTTTTGAGAAGGACATTGGCGCCAGGCAGAGGTTCTTCGGTCGACCTGTCCGTCACCCTGCCGCTGATCTTTCCCGCAGCAGCCGCATTGACATTGGCGGCGAGAAAAATGAGAAGGAGGATCGAAATGGACAAAATCGATTTGCTGAGGCATCTCATATCGCTGACTCCTTTTGTTAATAATTCGACTTCTTTGGCTCAACTATTAAAAAACTAAAAACACCTGCACTGATCTTTTGAACCAATCAAGTTCACCTCCAGTTTGCCCTGGTTAATTGATTTGACTCTCCCACTCCGGATTGGCGATCTCATCAGGGTGATTGGAATGCATCAACTGATAGGCGCCATCGCCCGTGCGATCGACAAAGACAAATTCGGTGCTGCCGTTCAACCCATAGGTCCAGATTTCGACCGGGCTGGCATAGTATGAAGTGGAGGCCATGCGCCTCACCTCCATGGGTGGTCCATACTGGATGTAAATCCGCGCCATGTCAGCCTTCAATCCCCCCTTGAAGGCTTGCCCGGCATGATTCAAACGCCGGAAGTGCTCGACCATCGCCTCATTCTCGGGAGTCCCTGGGGTGGGATCCCTGGCAAGCCAGAAACGAACGATATACTCGGCCTTGCCTGCCTTGTTCAGCCCGTTGAAAAATGCTTTTTCCTCCCTCGGCACCAGCCAGCTGATCTGATCGAACAGCTTTTGCACGCTCTCCTCATCGACACCGGCGGAAGATATCGCCTCTCCTTTCGGCCCGGAGAGCTGAAAATAGCGCACTGCCTCAACACTCTCTCCCGAGCCCTGCTCGGTCAGCTGCACTGTCAACCGGTAAACTCCGGCGGCAAGCTCCTGCAGCGGTATCTTTTCGACCCGGGAGCTGTTGGCGCTCGTCACGGGCAGATCGGCGCGCTCCTGGGCGAAAACCTCCCTGTCGATCATATCCCTGACGGTGTAGCGCAGGGAATAGGCGCCCGGCCGGGCAGGATCGAAAGGAAGACCGTTGATTTCAAAATAAAAAAGGGCGTTGGTTGTGTTGTCCGAGGAATAGATCCGAGAGGGATTGGGGAGCATGAGCAGGCCGCTGCGGAGGAAATTCTGGTCTGCTCGACCGTCCGGCCGGTGCAGGGAGGAGAGAAAAACCGGATCACCGATGGAAAAAGCGCGACTGAAATCGCGGACCCTGAACCGCGCCGAAACCTCGCCGCGGCGGCTGCGGGCGGAATCCTCGATGCTCAGCTGCAGATCGAGGGTATCGGGTAAAACAGAAAATTTCTTGATATCAACAAATCGAAGGAGCGCATCCCCTCCTGCCGGCGCCCGGGCCAGCGCCTTCCGCTCCTGCAGGCCGGCGTAGCGGACGCTCCCCGATGTCAGCCCCAGGCGGATGATCAGCGTCAGCGAATCCTGCCGGACAGCGGGATTGAAATCAAAGGTGTAGCAGATCTCCAGTCTTGTGCTGTCGCCACCGCCCTTCATCTGGTAGATGTCGACATCGAAGGCCAACTCTCCGCTGCTGTGCAGAGGGACCTCTCCGGACTGGAGCCCCTCTCCATGCAGTGGTGGCAAGCCACACACCAGCATCAGCCAAACCGACCCCAGCTGTTTTAAAAGATGGCTGCCCAACGTCTCCTCTCAGCCGGCCTCAAGACCGGCATGGAACAAACTGTTCACGCCTGGCTGCTTTTCAGCACCTGTAAGTTTTGGCTCCTGCTCGCCTCCCGATACGCCTCACCCCCGCTTCCGGCCCGCTTCTAATAATCAAGCATAACAACAGCCGAAAGATTCTTGGGGGCATCCGGATTGATACCCTTGAAACGGGCGTGGTAATAACCGTACAACTGCAGCAGCGGCATATACATAAATGCATTGAAGAGGTCGCCGAATTTGCCCGGCATCCTGAATCCAACCGCTCCGTTGGCCTCAACAGCGGAATCGCCATGGAAAAGCAGCACCCGGGCGCCCAGATTCTTCATATCGCGGGCCAGCTGCAGTTCATAGCCGGCTCCGGCCTGGCTGAGCAGAATGCAGATGACCGTATCGTCGCGCACAACCGACATCGGGCCGTGCCTGTATTCCAGGGCGTGAAAACTGATCGAGGTCGAAATGGCCATCTCCTTGATCTTCAGCGCCGCCTCATTGGCGAGGCCGAAAAAAGGACCCTGGCCGAGAAAACAAAAGTCGGACTCGAGTTCGGTCGCCCGCTCCGCCGCGGCCGCCACCGCCGCTTCATGCTCCAGCATCACCCTGCGGCTGGCCTGCGGCACCTGGTCGAACAGCTCCAGCAGCCCCGACTGCGGCCGGCTCTGCAGCGCCAGGTGCACCAGAGCATAAAGCATCATGGTGAAAGAGCCCGTCATAACAACGCTCTGTTCGGCAGGGAAGGGAAACTCCGGCGTGAGCACCCCCGCCCTGGCCAGGGGGGATTGACTATCGCAGGAGACGGAAACCACCGGGACCTGCAGCTCTCCGGCGGCTTTTTGCGCAGCCAGCAGGGTTTCAGAAGTCGTCCCGGAGCGCGAAATGGCCACCAGTAAATTGCGCTCGTGCGGATTGAAGACCAGCTGCGGATTGATCAGAATTTCAGAGGAGGGCACCGCCCGCGTGCGGAAGCCGGTGATCAGCTCAAAAAGGGCAGCCGCGGTCTGCGCCAGATAATAGGAGGTTCCGCAGCCCGAAAATACCCAAAGATACTCCCGATGATCATCTACCCACCCCGAGGCCGACGATGCAAACCGGTCCAGATGCGGCCGCGCCGAGCGCCAGATATCCTGCTGGCGGATGATCTCCTGATAGGTATATCCGTCCTGATATTCAGCCAAAACCATATAACGTGGCTCCTTTCAAGCGATAGTTACTTTGATACCCAGAGCGACAAGCCGTTGATGAACCCCCGCCGGGATCTTGTCATCGGTGATAATCTGGCCGGCAGCCGATACTTCTGCGATAACGCCCAGGCTCTTGCGGCCGAATTTGGACGAGTCGGCCACAACAATAACCTCCGCAGCCGACTGGAGCATGAGACGGTTGATGTTGGCTTCCAGCAGATTCGGAGTCGTATAGCCGACCTCAAGATCGATACCGTCAACCCCCAGAAAAAGCTTGTCCGCCATCAGCCGGGAAATCGCCGCCTCCGAAATCGGGCCGACCAGCGAGAAAGATTTCTCCCGCACCGTACCGCCGAGGAGAATGACCGCATTTTCGCTGGCCGCCAGCTCCCAGGCGATGTTGACGGCATTGGTGATGACCGTGATATTCCTCCGTGTCCGGAGCCGCCTGGCAATCGCCGTGGTCGTGGAACCGGAGTCAAGAATGATCACATCGCCATCGTTGATCTGCTTCTCCGCAACCCGGGCGATCCGCTCTTTCTCCCGCGAGTGCAGGTGCTCCTTTTCCGTCAGAGCCAGATCGACATCAGAGGACTGGGGCAGGATCGCCCCGCCGTGCACCCGCTGACATAACCCTCGTTTTTCCAGAACAATGAGATCTTTACGAATGGTCACCGGCGTCGTTGCAAGCTCCTGCGCCATCTCGGAGACCAAAAGCCGGCGCTGCTGCGCCAGAGTCTCCAGAATTTTATTGCGTCGCTCCTCATTCAGCATGAAACAGGCCCCTTCCACCCTGCAGAGCCCGCCGGATCAACAGCGGCTGTGCAATTTTTATGCATATATCTTATTGTTTCTATTAAACAAATGCGATACTTCGTTATGTTTGCTATTATTACTAATCCTTTCGTTTAAATATATCATCTTAAATTGCCAGATGCAATAGTTTTCTCCATTTTCTTCAACTATTTATTCCTTTTACTAATTCTTCCGCCCGAACAGAGCGGCCGGCCTTTTTCTGTTGCAGTTCAAGGCCATATTCTTTATATTTTCACACGAAATAAGAGCTTAAACAGCGTACCTTACAGTATATCTTTTCACTTTCAGACAGGAACCTCGCTTGGCAGATCTCGGTTATCAAGCACTGCTCATCGCCCTGGCGCTCTCCCTCTACGCCGTGATCATCTATACCGGTGCGGCACGCAAGAGCGTTGCTCTCTATCTCGAAAGCGCCCACCGCGCCGTCGTCGCCACCCTTCTCCTCGTCACGCTGGCCTCGGCCGCGCTGATCTACGCCTTTCTCACGCGCGATTTTCAGCTGCAATATGTCGCCCAGTACTCAAACCGCTCGCTCTCCTGGTTCTATACGCTGGCCGCCTTTTGGGCCGGCCAGGACGGCTCGCTGCTCTTCTGGACCTGGCTGCTGGCGATATTCGGCGTCATCGTGCTCTACACCAACAAAAAACGCCATCCGGAACTGCTCCCGGCCGCGATGGCGGTCATCCAGTTCACGACCCTCTTTTTTCTCTACCTGGCCACCTTCAAGACCAACCCCTTCGCCAAACTGCCTTTCATGCCCGAAGACGGCAACGGCCTCAATCCCCTGCTGCAAAATCCCGGCATGGTCTTCCATCCCCCCAGCCTCTATGTCGGCTTCGTCGCCTTCACTGTCCCCTTTGCCTTCGCCATCGCGGCCCTGATCAACAAGAGCCTGGATGAACGCTGGATCAAGAGCATCCGGCGCTGGACCCTCTTCGCCTGGCTCTTCCTGACCATCGGCAATATCCTCGGCATGCAGTGGGCCTATGTCGAGCTGGGCTGGGGCGGTTACTGGGGATGGGACCCTGTGGAAAACGCCTCCTTTCTGCCCTGGCTGACCGGAACCGCCTTTCTCCATTCCGTCATCGTCCAGGAACGCAAGGGGATGCTCAAGACCTGGAACATGGTGCTGGTGACTCTCACCTTCGCCCTGACCATTTTCGGCACTTTTGTCACTCGCAGCGGCGTAATCTCCTCAGTGCACGCCTTTGGTGTCTCAAATCTCGGCCCCGTCTTTCTCGCCTTTCTGGGCCTGATTATCGCCGGCTCGGCCGGCCTCATCATCAGCCGTCGCCCCCTGCTGCAGAGCAAGGGTCAGATCGGCAGCTGGAGTTCCAAGGAGTGGAGTTTTCTGCTCAACAATATCCTCTTTCTCTTCCTGACTTTCGCCGTCCTGATCGGCACCATCTGGCCGACTGTGACCGAGGCTGTCGGCGGGCAAAAGATCACTGTCGGGCCCGAGTGGTTCAACCGCATGGCCACGCCCATCGGCCTGGCCGTTTTCGCCCTCACCGGACTCTGCGCCCTGCTCGCCTGGAACCGGACCACCCGGCAGAATCTGCTCAAGAGTCTGCGCGCGCCGCTGTTGATCGCCATGCTGCTTATCCTCCTGCTCGTCTTCCTCGGCGTGCGCGGCGTTATGCCGCTCTTCGCCCTGGCCATCGCCATCTTTTCGATCAGCGCCACCCTCCTCGAATTTCTGCGCGGCATGCAGCTGCGCCGAAAGAGCGAGGGCACCGGTTATGCTGGCGCGCTGGTCAGTCTGGCCCGCCGGAACAAGCGCCGTTATGGCGGCTATATCGTTCACCTCGGTGTGCTTATGCTTTTCCTCGGCATCATCGGCTCTTCGGCCTTCAGCATTGACAAGGAAGCCACCCTGCGCAAGGGGGAGAGCCTCGAGATCGGCCGCTACCGACTGCTCTATCAGGGGGTGGTCAGCAATGCAACACCCGACCGCCGCATCGATGCCGCCCGGTTTGATCTGTTCATCAACGGCAAGCCCGCCGGCCGGATGGAGGCGGAGAAGCATCTCCATCCCAATTTTCAGCCGGCCACCGAAGTGGCGATCCGCTCCAATCTGCGCGAGGACCTTTACGTCATCCTCGCCAGCTATGATCTGCAGAGCCAGATCGCCACGGTCAGCGTCCTGATCAATCCCCTGGTCCTCTGGATGTGGATCGGCGGCATCGTCATGAGCCTGGGCACCCTGCTGGCGATCTGGCCGCAGGGAACGGGCCCAAAGAAGGAGCAGGCCGCCAGCTAACGGAGCGCCGTACAATCCGGAATAATTTGAGGAACTATGAGCATACTACTTGCTTTGCTGATCATGATCGCCGCCGTCGCCTGGGTGGTGGCGCCGCTCTTTCGCCCCCCTGCGACGGCAGACCGCTCCGTTGCAGACGCGGCCACTGTTTCCGCCCGGGAGCTGCTGTACAGTAAATCGGTGGCGGCCGGCATCATTCAGGAGCTCCATTTCGACTTTCAGACCGGCAAGCTGAGCGAGCAGGACCACGCTGCACTGGTGGCGGAGCAGGAGAAACTCATCGCCGCCATCGATGAGCGCCTGGCCGGCTTGAAAGCAACGCTGAAACACAAAGGGCTCTCCCTGCCGGGCAGCGGGGCCGGCATGATCCTGCTCGTGCTGCTGACCATTGCCGCTCTGCCGGCATGGAGCCGGAACGCCACTTTTTCCGGCCGCCTCCTTGACGGCAGCCGCGACAGCACCGGCGTGGCCGGCGAAGCCGTGGCACTGCAGCTCCTGCGCGATGACGGCCATCCCCCGCGGGAGGTCGCAGCCCAACACACCGGCACGGACGGGGCCTTCTCCTTCAGCATCGCCTCTCCCGACACCGGCGCGGCCTATCTGGCCATGGTCGAACACCAGGGTGTGCGCTATTACAGTGACCAGGCCTCCTTCGCGGCGGAGAACCAGGCGCGCCATGACATCGTCCGCTTCGATTCCAGCCGGAGCAACCGCGAGATCGCCATACTGATGCACCACCTCTTCGTGCAGGATATGGGCGAGGCGCTCGCCCTGCGTGAGACCCGCGTTCTCCACAATCCGACCGCAAAGACCATCCTCAACGCCGTCGCCGACGGCCACGAAGCCGGAGCAATCCTCCTGATCAAGCTGCCGCCCTGGGCGCAGAACATCACCCCCATCGCGGGCCGCTTCGGCACGGATCTCCACCTCCATGGCAATACCCTCTATGATGCCGGCGTTTTCGAGCCGGGAAACCGCCAGCTCTCCTTCACCTATGAACTGCCCTGGCAGCGCGACCGCGCCACCCTGGTGATCGAGGTCGAGCAGCCCACCCGCTCCCTCGACCTTTTCATCGGCCAGGAGGGGCTGCGTCTCGAGGGTGAAGGGTTGACCAGCCACGGGCCCTTCACCATCCGCGGCACCGTCTATCAGCGCTATGGCATCGAAAACATCGCTCCCGGCAGCCGGGTGCAGCTGCAGGTTGTCCGGCAGCCGCAGGGCGGAACCTCCCTGCCGCCGTGGGCGACTCTGGCGGCCACCGGCGTCCTGCTCCTGGCAGGGATAACTCTGGCCCGGTCTTACCAGGCCAGAAAAAAACCGGCGAAAAAATGATCGTCTGCCGCGACATCCGCAAGACCTTCGGGCCCATGCAAGCTCTCGCGGGCGTATCGTTCTCGATCGGTGAGGGCGAGCTGGCCGCCCTGCTGGGCGCCAATGGGGCGGGCAAATCCACCCTCCTGCACCTCCTCGCCGGACTCACCCGCGCCTCTTCGGGCAGCGCCGAGGTGGCGGGATTCAATGTCCGACGGCAGCCGCATGAGGTGCGCCGGCGCATCGGCGTAGTCAGCCACCAGACCTATCTCTATGAAGAGCTCTCCGCGGAGGAAAACCTGCGCTTCTACGGCCGCATGTACGGCGTCACCGGACTGCAGGAGCGCATCGACGACCTGCTGGCGATGATGGAACTCTGGCCCCGCCGCGACGATCTGGTGCGCACCTTCTCCCGCGGCATGCAGCAGCGCCTCGCCCTGGCCCGTGCCATGCTCCACCGGCCGCCCTTGCTGCTTCTCGACGAGCCCTTCACCGGACTCGACCTCCATGCCACCGATCTGCTCACCCGCTTCATCGAGGGCGCGGCCGCCGGCAAGATGACCGTGCTCATGACCGTGCACGATCCCGATTACGCGCTGGCCCACAGCCGGCGCCTGCTCGTGCTGCAAAAGGGCCGCCTGGTTCTCGATCAGCCCGCGGAGCGGGTTCGAAAAGAGGATCTCCTCCCCTATTACAAAGAAAAGTGAGCACATGTTAGCCCTGACCCAACTCTACACCATCCTTCACAAAGACCTGCTGCAGGAGCTGCGCAGCAAGGAGATCGTCACCACCATGCTGGTATTCTCCCTGACCGTGGTGGTGATCTTTAACTTTGTCTTTGATCCGGGGTCAGCGGAGATGCGCGCCACCGCCCCCGGCATCCTCTGGGTGGCCTTTGTCTTCGCCAGCAACCTCGGCCTCAGCCGCTCCTTCGCGCGCGAGCAGGAAAACAGCATGATGCATGGGCTGCTGCTCTGTCCGGTCGACCGCAGCCTCCTCTTTACGGCCAAGGTCATCGGCAACATCCTCTTCATCACTCTGGTCGAGATCGTCACCCTGCCGGTGATGGTGATCTTTTTCGACCTCGAAGTCGGCCGCCTCTGGCCGCTGCTGCTCGCTATTCTCCTGCTTGGCACGGCGGGATTCGCCACGGTCGGGACCATCTTTTCGGCGATCTCGGCCAACACCCGCTCGCGCGAGGTGATGCTGCCGATCATGCTTTTTCCGGTGACCGTGCCGATCATCCTCGCCGCCATCAAGAGCACCTCCTATCTCCTGGCCGGGCGCGAGCTCGCCGACATCTGGCCCTGGCTGCGCCTTCTGATCGGCTTTGATGTGCTCTATTTCTTCGTCTGCTTCCTGCTCTATGAATATGTGGTGGAAGAGTAACCGAACGGACTCGATATGAAATCAATCAAACCCCTCTATTTCACACTGGCGGTGCTGACCTTCATCCTCATGGAGGGGGCGCTCTATATGGCTTTTCTCCATGCCCCGACCGAGCGCACCATGGGCGATGTGCAGCGCATCTTTTATTTCCATGTCCCCTCGGCCTGGGTCTCGTTCCTCGCCTTTTTCGTGGTCTGCATCGCCAGCATCGCCTTCCTGCGCACCGGCAAGGCGGCCTGGGACCGGCTCGCCGCCAGTTCAGCCGGCATCGGCCTCCTCTTCATCACACTGGTGCTGGTGACCGGGCCTCTCTGGGCCAAACCGGTCTGGAATGTCTACTGGACGTGGGACGCCCGGTTGACCACTTCGCTCATCCTCTGGCTGATCTACCTCGCCTATCTCATGGTGCGCAGCTACACCAGCGACCCGGAGCGCGGCGCCAAATTTGCCGCCGTCTTCGGCATCATCGGTTTTCTCGATGTGCCCATCGTCTATATGTCGATCCGCTGGTGGCGCACCCTCCATCCCGCCCCGGTCATCGGCGGCGGTGGCGGACTGGCGCCGGAGATGAAAGCGGCCCTCTTCTTCTCCCTCTTCGCCTTCACTGTGCTCTATATCACCCTGCTGCTGCTCTCCTTCCGCATCCGCAGCATGGAACAGAAAATTCAGGCTCTGAAACACAACTCCTGAGGAATTTTATGCAAAACATTACTTTTCTCTTCGCCGCCTACTCCCTGATCTGGCTGGCCATCTTTCTCTTCCTGCTCAACCTGGCAAGAAAAGTCACCCGTCTGGAACAGCAGGTGCGCCACCTCGAAGAGGAGCGTTAACCATACACACGCAATCCGGCCGGCGGATTTCACGCCATTCTCAAAACCAAGGAATCGGACCATGCTCAATTTTGAATATCAGAATCCCACCAAAATGATCTTCGGCAGGGGCACCCATCGCAAGGCGGGCGCCCAGGTCAAACCCTGCGGCCGCAAGGTGCTGCTCCATTACGGCGGAGAGAGCATCAAGCGGACCGGCGTTTACGATCAGGTGACGGCATCCCTTAAAGAGGCGGGCGTCGAGTTCGTCGAACTGGGCGGAGTGAAACCCAATCCGCGCCTCTCTCTGGTCCACCAGGGCATCGAGCTGTCGAGAAAAGAGGAGATCGATTTCATCCTCGCGGTCGGGGGCGGGAGTGCCATCGATTCCGCCAAAGCCATCGCCATGGGCGTCCCTTACCAGGGCGAGGTCTGGGATTTCTACACCGGCAAAGCCCGCTGCAAGGAGGCGGTGCCCCTCGGGACCATCCTGACCATTCCCGCCGCGGGCAGCGAGAGCAGCCCGGATACGGTGATCACCAACGAAGAAACCACCCGGAAATATGCCGCCTCCTCGCCCCTGCTCCGTCCGGTCTTCAGCATCCTCAATCCCGAGCTCTGTCTCACCCTGCCTCATGCCCAGATCGGCTACGGCGTCTGCGACATCATGGCCCATATCATGGAGCGCTATTTCACCCAAACCACCCGCACCGACCTCATCGACAGGCTCTCGGAGGCCACTCTGCGCACCGTCATCCTGAATGGGCGCAAGCTGGCGAGAGAGAGCCAGGACTATGACACCTGGGCCGAAGTGATGTACGCCTCGAGCATCGCCCACAACGGACTGCTCGGCACCGGCAGAGCCCAGGACTGGTCCAGCCACGTCATCGAGCACGAGCTCAGCGCCCACTACGACATCCCCCACGGCGCCGGCCTTGCCATCGTCTTCCCCGCCTGGATCAAGCATGTCTATCAGGCGAGGCCGGAGATTTTTATCCAGTTTGCCGTGAGGGTCTGGGATGTCGATCTCTCCTTCCGCGAGCCGGAGGAGATCATCTTCGAAGGGGTGAGACGGCTTGAAGCGTTTTACAAAGAGATGGGGCTGCCCACGCGGCTCAGGGAGGTGGGGATCGGCGCGGATCGTCTGGAGGAGATGGCCGGAAAAGCGGTGGCGGGTGGGCCGATCGGCGGGCTGAAAAAACTCGCTCAGGAAGATGTGCTCGCAATTTTGAAACTGGCGCTGGAGTAAACTGAAAAGCGCCTGGGGGAAACGACCGCGTTCCCTTACGCAAGGGAACGCGGACAACCGTTGGCCAGAAACCCGGGAGAATGACACCCATGCCGGCCAGGATCGGCTTTGACAACGAAAAATACCTCGCAGAACAATCCGCTGAAATCCTGAACCGCATCTCGCAGTTCGGAGACAAGCTCTTCCTCGAATTCGGCGGCAAGCTGATCTATGACTATCACGCCGCACGGGTCCTGCCCGGCTACGACCCCAATGTCAAGATGCGCCTGCTGCGGGAACTGGGCGACAAGGTCGACATTATCCTCTGCATCTACGCGGGCGCCATCGAACACAAAAAAATGCGTGCGGACTTTGGCATCTCCTACGACGTCGACGCCCTGAAACTCATCGACGATCTGCGGGAATGGGGGATCGATGTGACCGCTGTGGTGATCACCCGCTTCGATGAACAGCCCGCTGCCATCCAGTTCAAAAACAAGCTCGAACGCCGCGGCATCAACGTCTATACCCACAAATCGACCAAAGGCTATCCGAATAATATCGAGATGATCGTCAGCGAAGAGGGGTACGGGGCCAATGCCTATATCGCGACCACCAAGCCGATTGTGGTCGTCACCGGCCCGGGGCCCGGCAGCGGCAAGCTCGCCACCGCCCTCTCCCAGCTCTATCATGAACGGCGGCGGGGCGTCAAGGCCGGCTATGCCAAATTCGAGACCTTCCCGATCTGGAACCTGCCGCTCAAGCATCCGGTCAACATCGCCTATGAAGCGGCGACCGCCGACCTGCGCGATTTTAACATGATCGACTCGCACCACCTCGACGCCTATAACGAAAAAACCGTCAACTATAACCGCGATGTCGAGGCCTTTCCACTGCTGCGCAGGATCATCGAAAAGATCACCGGTGAGCCGTGCCCGTACAAATCGCCCACCGATATGGGAGTCAACCGGGCCGGCTTCGGCATCGTCGATGACGAGGCGGTTCGCGCAGCCGCGATCCAGGAGATCATCCGGCGCTATCTCCGCTACGCCACCGAGTACGCGCTCGGCCTGATCGACAAGGGCACGGTGGAGCGGGCGGAGCTGATCATGGTCGAAATCGGCGCCAAACCGGAGGACCGCCCGGTCGTCCCGCCCGCGCGCCTGGCAGCCGAAGAGGCCCAGCGCCGCGGCAAGGGCAACGAGGGGGTATTTTGCGGCGCCGCGCTCGAGCTGGCTGATGGAACAATCATCACCGGCATGAATTCGACCATGATGCACTCCTCCGCCGCCCTGATTCTCAATGCCGCCAAACATCTGGCCGGCATTCCGCCCGCCATCGATCTGCTCCCCAAAAGCATCATCGAAGCCCTCTCCTATTTCAAGCGCAATGTGCTGGAGGGCAAGCGCCTCAGCCTCGACCTCGAGGAGGCGCTCATCGCCCTCAGCATCAGCGCCGCGAACAATCCGGCCGCTCAGGCCGCTGTGGAAAAACTCAAGGAACTCCGCGGCTGCGACGTCCACACCACCCACATTCCGGCCCCCGGCGACGAGGCGGGCATGCGCAAGCTTGGCCTGAATCTGACGTGTGATCCGGGATTCGCGACCAGATATCTTTTTTCAAGCTGATTACACAATTAAAACAGGAGGAATACGATGAGCAAATTATTGCGGGGACTCGCTGCCGGCTGGGGAGCTAAAAAACTGGGCAGGGGATGTTTCTCCACCATTCTGATCTTTATTATTCTCTGGTGGCTGCTGAGTCATATCGAAATCTTTAAATAGAGCGCCTTCAGTGGTCACTACCGGGCTGGAAGGAGATGCACAAGGGCGGCAAAACCCGCCGCCCGCGCTGAATACCCGATGGCCCAACTCCCTCACGATGGGGCTGACCATTATCGCTATCTGTCACACCGGCGTGGAGGAGATCATCGCCCCCGGCATCTATCCGTCTCTGCGGCTCACCCTCCCAGCCGTACCCTGACCGTCACCTGCGTCCGGCCGTCCTCCGGTCTGGGGATAACGCTGCCCTCGACCGCCTCGCCATCCACCGTCAACAGCACCGCGTTGCCCCTGCCGATACGCTTGACCTCGATATCATAGCGCACCCCCTGAAAAACGCGGCTCGCCCTGAAACCTTTCCACGCCTCCGGGATCACCGGGGCCACCATCAGCCCGTCGTAAGTGGGCCGGATGCCGAGGATATGCTGGGTAATGGCGACAAAGTTCCACGCCGCCGTACCGGTCAGCCAGGAATTCTTGGCTTCGCCATGAGAGGGCGCGTCCCGGCCGGCGATCATCTGGGCGTAGACATAGGGCTCGCAGCGGTGCTTCTCCACCAGCTTCTCCCGCGCCGAGGGATTGATGCGGATGTAGGTCTCAAAAGCCTTCTCCCCGCGCCCGATCACCGTCTCGGCGATCATGATCCAGGGGTTGTTGTGACAAAAGATGCCGGCATTCTCCTTGTAGCCGGGAGGATAGGAGGAGATTTCTCCCAGCTCAATGTAGTATCGGGAATAGGCCGGCTGCTGGAGCATGATGCCGTGCTCGGTGCCAAGCAGCTTGTGGGTTGAATCCAGGGCCTTTTTGGCGAGCCCCTCCTCAACCCCGATCCCCGCCATCACGCAAATGCCCTGCGGCTCGATAAAGATCTTGCCTTCCTTGCACTCTTTCGATCCCACCTTGCGCCCGAAATCGTCATAGGCGCGCACGAACCAGCTGCCATCCCAGCCGTGTTTTTTCACCACCGCCTCCATCAGCTCGGCGGCCTGGTTGTACTTTGCCGCCTCCGGCTTTTGACCGCGCTGTTCGGCCAGATCGGCCATCTCGTTGGCCGCCAGCACAAAAAGCCCGGCGATGAAGACCGACTCCGCCACCTTGCCATCCTTGTTGGTGGTGGTCTGAAAGGATTGCCCCGGGGTGTCGGAAAAGCAGTTGAGATTGAGGCAGTCGTTCCAGTCGGCACGGCCGATCAGCGGCAGGCTGTGCGGGCCGATGCGCTCGAGCGTATAGGTCAGGCTGCGCTGCAGATGTTCGTAAAGCGGGGTTTCACTGCCGGGCTGATTGTCATAAGGGACCATCTGGTCAAGAATCGACCAGTCGCCGGTCTCCTTGAGATAAGCGCAGGTGCCGAGGATCAGCCAGAGGGGATCGTCATTGAAATTGCTGCCGATGTCGTTGTTGCCGCGTTTGGTCAGAGGCTGGTACTGATGATAGGCGCCCCCGCTGGGCAGTTGGGTGGCCGCCAGGTCCAACACCCGCTCGCGGGCGCGCTCCGGCACCATGTGGACGAAGCCGAGGAGGTCCTGATTGGAATCGCGGAAGCCGAGGCCGCGGCCGATGCCGGACTCGTAGAAGGAGGCCGAGCGCGACATGTTGAAAGTGGCCATGCACTGATAGGCGTTCCAGATATTGACCATGCGATTGGTATGTTTATCGGGAGTCTTGACCTGGCAGAGGCCAAGGATGCCGTCCCAATAGACGCGCAGGGCCGAAAAGGCCTTCTCCACCTCCTTGGGTTTGAGATAGCGGGCGATGACCGGTTTGACCAGTTTCTTGTTGATGGTCTGCGAGCCGGGGGGATCGAATTTTTCATCTTGCGGATTTTCCTGATACCCCAGCAAAAAGATCACCTGGCGGGTCTCGCCGGGATTGAGATTCAGCTTGACATGATGGGAGCCGATCGGAGCCCAGCCGTGAGCGACCGAGTTGAAAGAGCGGCCGCGTGCGACGGCGGCCGGATTGTCCCAGCCCCGGCAGCGGCCGAGAAAAGCCTCGCGCTGGGTGTCAAAGCCGGCCGGCTTGGGAGAGCAGGCGAACCAGGCGAAATGGTCACGGCGTTCGCGGTATTCGGTCTTGTGATAGATCACCCCCTGCTCGATCTCCACCTGGCCGGTGCTGAAGTTGCGCTGGAAATTGGTCGCGTCGTCCTGGGCATCCCAAAGGCAGAACTCCACCGCCGAAAAGAGCGAGAGATTGACCGGCTTTTTGCGCAGGTTGGTGACCTTCACACGCCAGATTTCCAGATTTTCGCCGAGAGGGACAAAGAAGAGGGTCTCGGCCCGGACGCCGGCATAGGTGGAGCCGATGACGCTGTAGCCCATGCCATGGCGGCAGGAGTACTCTTCGGCGTCATGGCGGGTGGGCTGCCACGAAGGCGACCAGAAAGCGCCGCTTTCGTTGTCGCGCAGGTAGACGAGCCTCCCGCCGGTATCGAAGGGGACGTTGTTGTAGCGGTAGCGAGTCAGCCGGCGCAGGCGGGCATCGCGATAAAAAGAGTAGCCGCCGGCGGTGTTGGAGATGATGCCGAAATATTGTTCACAGCCGAGATAGTTAATCCAGGGCAGGGGGGTATCAGGCCGGGTGATGACATATTCACGCTTTTCGTCGTCAAAATAACCATAGTTCATGGCTGCTCCGGATTAATGGAATGATGAGGATGCCGCTGGATCACAGCTCGCTCTGCCGGCCAAATTAGCCAATCAGGAGCGTAAAATCAAGAAAAATCGCGCATCGGCTTGCTCTTCATTCAGGCGGGATCGCTGCCATCCTGAGGGGAGTCACTCCGTGCGCGGGCCGCGCAAATCATATAAACGCACACCCTCGACAGCTCCACCGGTCAACTCCGGGCACCCGTTTAAAAAGGAAAAGCTGGCAGAGGGTTGGCTGCCCCAGTGAAGGAAGTATTCAATCTCATGATCACGCAGCGCCTGGCGAACCGCAGCCTCATCGCGATAGGGCGCGCAGCTGCCATAATAGAGCCAGCCCGGGTAATAACAAAGATAGAGCGTCTCGTTCCAGTAGGTGTTGGAGGCGACTTTGGCCTGCGCCGGGAGCTCCGCTGCTTGCAGCTGAACCGCCATGTCATGAAATTCCTTGCCCCGGCCGAGATAATTGACCAGTTTTTCAGCCGGGAAGTAGCCGAACGAGAGCAGCAGGATGAGCGTGACCACACTGCCGGCCCCTCGCCGCCGCAGTACCGGCAGTGCGCTGATCAACTGCAGCGCCAGCACAATCAACAGCAGATGGAGGAACCACAGGTAGCGTTCCTCAATCCAGATCAGCAGATATCCCAGCACATAGATTCCAGCGGGCAGCAGCCATTTCCAGGTCTCTCCGCGGGAGAGGTGCGAGGAACCTCTCTTCAAACCGAAATAAAGAAAAATCAGCAGCATTCCCGCTGCAAAGGGAGAAAACTGGCCGAGCAGAGAGAGAAAATAGGAGAAAAACCCTCTTACGATCCCGGCATAAGCCGCCAGATCGGCGAGTGAGCCCCAGGGGGTCCAGGATTTGACTGGCAGAGAGTGTGGATCATCCCAGATGCTCGTCGCTCCCGGGTAGGGCGGCGCTGCGAGGCCGCTGCGGTCGAGCGGATACTCCGTCTCATGCGGATCGATGAAGGCGAGGGGCCAGCCGTTGAGATGATGGCCCATGCCGAATTGATCATACTTGAAGGCCTGCAGGGTCATCCAGCTCAAGACCACACTCAGAAAGATCAGCATCGCGATCAGATAATGCCGCAGGATCGTCCGGCCGCTCCCCCGCCGCCGGGCGTACTCAAGCGCATGCCATGCGAGCAGATGAACGGTGACGAAGGGCAGGGCGTAATACTTGGCCAGATAGGCCAGACCCGCGGCGAGGCCAAGCGCTGCAGCGTGACTCCTTTTATCAAAATAGCCCGGCCGGTAGAGCAGGGTCAGATAGAACAGCAGGCAGAGCGCGACCAGCAGATCGGGGCTGTTTACGGACATCGCCATCCACAACACCACCGGCACCAGTACCAACATTGCCAGCCAGCGGATCCATCCCCCGATACGCAGCCGCACCAGCCAATAGTGCAAGAGGAAAAAGCCCGCCGCACCGGTCAGCAGATTCAGCAGCTTGAAGGCCAGATGGGCCTCGATCTTCATCAGCAGAAAGGGGGTCAGCAGCCAGGAGATGAGGGGATTCCAGTGATCATTCACGCTCAGGAGCAATTGACCCTGCAGGATCAGCCGGGCGTTATTGATGTAGCTGATGCCGTCGGGATTGATCTGGTAGCGGTAGAAGGGCAGGAGGAAAAATCCCATGGCGAGGTAAAAGAGGACAGCCGTCGCCAGCGGCAGATGCCGCATCATTCGTATTTTCACAAACAATCTCCACACTTGTAAGTACGGATCCCCACTCTGTCATCACAGCGGATTACTTGAGCAGCAGAACCTTCCGGGTCACGACCCCGGCGCCGGCCTGCAGCCTGACAAAATAGATGCCCGTGGGCAGCGACTCCCCCCTGAATTCGACCCGGTTCTCACCCGAACTGACGCCATCCACCAGAGTCGCCACCTTTTTGCCGAGCCGGTCATAGACCGCGATGGTGACCGGAGAACGGCCCGGCACATAATAGCTGAACAGGGTGGCGTGATTGAAGGGATTGGGATAGTTCTGCGAGAGAGCCAGCCGCCCCGGCAGCGCAGCACCTTCCTGGTCCGGCACCATGGTCCCCGCCCGGGCCGGAATGAGCGCAGGCAGCAGCTCCGCCGCCTGCATCCTGCCGGCGTAGGCATAGGGCGGCGTCAGCTCACAGAGAGGCGCGGTGATATGGCTGGCGCTGCCGAACCGGTTCTCTATCAGCTGCACGCAGCCCTCCGCCGCGGAATAGTCCGTGAAGAGGGCTTTGCCGACATTCTCGAAAAAGTTGCGCTCCACCCGCACACAGGCCCCCATCCGGGTGTTGATGGCGTCATCGCAGTTCTGATAATAGTTATTGAAAATATGCGCCCGGCCGAAACGAATGAGGGGCAGGCGGGAACTGATGTTATAAAACCAGTTGTGATGCAGGGTGATGCGGATCAGGGAATCGGCGTACTGGGTATCCCCGGAGCTGATCAGGATAGCCTTCCAGTGATCATGGAAAACGCAATTGGAGACCGTGATAAAGGAAGACTGGTTTTTGATGTCCAGGAGTCCGTCGTAGAAATCCTTGTCATGAACGCGGTCGGAATAGAATTCACAGCGGTCGATGACGATATTTTGCGAGCCGCCGTTGATGCTCATCGCATCGTTGGTCTCGCCGGCATCGGGCACATGGGAAATAGTCACATTGCGGATGATGACATTGCGCGCCTGGTTGAGGGCCAGCTCGATGCCCTGCAGATGCGCCGTTCTGCCCACACCCAGAAGAGTCTTGTCCGACCGGACCGCGATCACTGTGCTGCCAACGATCTCGCCGCTGAACTGGACCGTGCACGGCGCCGGTGATTCGAGATGCTCGCGCAGCTCCTCGAGGCTGGTCACCACCACCGTCTCCCCCTCCGCCCCGCCGGTCATCAGAAAGGGGGTTCCCTTGTCGTCCTGCACGGTGGCGTAGCCGATGAAGGTGGTATCGACCCGGTCCAGAATGCTCACCGGCAAAAACCGCGCGACTGCCGCCACATCGCTCCTGATCGCAAAGGTATGCACGCTGTCCGCGCCGGGCTCCGTCCCCGTCCAGCTCTGAAGAAAAAAGCCGGGCCGGGCCGAAGCGCGCAGGGTGATCCGCGTCCCCTTGTCATAAAGAGGCTGAACCGGCGCCCAGGCGACCGTGCCGCGGGCTGAATCATTGGCGGCAACCTTGAGGGTGTACTGCGGTGTACATTCATACGCGCTGACGCCCGCGCCGTAGACCTTGAAATAGTCGAGATTGGCCAGGCCGCCGCTGCGTACGGCCTCGAGGCGGATCTTGTGGTCACCGGCCGTCAGATGCACCGGCACCGGCGTGATCTCAGCCCAGTTGGACCAGGTGGTGGTGTAGGGAAAAAGCAGCGTATCGGCGGCGGTGTTGCCGTCGACGAGGAGCCGGGCGTCGCGCAGGTTGGTGGCGGTCCCGCCGAAGGCATAACGCCAGGTGAAGAGATAGGTGCCTTCGGCCTGGATATAGATCTCCCAGCTCACCGCCTTGCCGATGCCATTTTCGACATCGATAAAGCCCGGCCCGGTCCAGCCGCTGATGCTGCCCGAAGAGGTGACGATGGTCCCGTTCCAGGTGCAAAGCCCCAGCTGCTGCTCCTGGATGACCAGGGAGTCGGTTTGAGCCCGGGCAGTGGACAGTAATGCAAGCACGATAATCAGCAAAAACCTTCTATTCATGGCTCTTCTCCGCGCATGAAAGACCGGCGGTTAGGGAAAAAACCGGCCCGGCCTCACTTTATGCCGGGTATGTCATCATAAGTGTGCGCCTTGTACCATTCCAGATCGTGCTGAGGCGGAGCAAAATCCGCCGGAAAGGGCCTGCCGGAAAAGGTCTGGAAATAAAGGGAGCAGGCGTCGCGCCAGAGGCGGGCGTCCCGCTCCTGTTTGGCGAGCAGGCCTGCGACCTCGGTGAAGCGTTCGGGATCGATGCTCCCCTTCACTCCCTCCCACTCCTCCCGCAGACGGGCGGCCGACTGGACGCCGGCGTCATAGCGGAAGCAGAGCTCATCCCAGAGGAGCCGTCCCGATTTCATGGGGTGGTCCCAGGGCACGTGATGGAACCAGAGGAGCAGCTCTTCGGGGCAGTTCTCGAGGCGGCCGTAGAGCTCCCGCAGCGGCGGAAAGTACTGCCCGACGGCGTCACTGCCCGCGGGCGTACGGTCAAAGCCGACCCCGAGGCTGTCTGCGCGGTGGTAATAGACCGAGGTCCAGTCCGCCCGGCCGCTGTCGACCCAGGGACCCGGGCCGTAGTGATGGCCGTAGTACATGATGTGATGCAGCCCCAGCGGCGTCATATAATCGACCGCGATCTCGCGCGAGGCCATCATCATTTTCCCGATTGTGGCGACGGCCGGGGCATCGCCGGTAAAGGTCATGCGGATCCATTCCTCGGCGATAGCGGCTGAGCCCAGGTCGGGGTCCCAGGCGAGCCGGCCGAAGGCGTACCAGTTGGCCTGGCCGAAGGGATGGCCGGTCCAGTTGCAGACATCGCCGATATTGGCGACTCCCGCCATGGCGGTAAGGCTGTGGGCATGGAGAGTACCATCGATCACCCTCGCCACTGTCGACCCTGGACCGGAGGCATGGGTGTCCGAGCGCAGGCACTCTTCATAGAGCGGCGCCAGATAGACCAGATGGACGGAGGCGCCGAGGTACTCCTGGGTGATCTGGAATTCGGGCATCATCGCCGTGCCGGGCATCGCCCCGAAGAGGGGATGGAAGGGCTCGCGCGGCTGGAAATCGATCGGCCCGTTCTTGACCTGGATGAGGACATTTTCACGGAAGCGGCCGTCCAGGGGAACAAACTCGTTCCAGGCCTGTTTGGCCCGGTCATCCGGGACATTGTTATCATAAACAAAGGCCCGCCACATCACGATCCCGCCGTGGGGCGCCAGGGCGTCGGCGAGCAGGTTGGCGCCGTCCGCATGACTGCGGCCGTAATTCTGCGGACCGGGCTGCCCTTCAGAGTTGGCCTTGACCAGAAAGCCGCCGAAATCGGGGATGAGGCGGTAAATTTCATCCGCTTTATCCCGCCACCAGGCGATGACCGCCGGATCGAGGGGATCGGCTGTCGACAGCCCGCCGGCCTCGACCGGGGCGCTGAAGCGCGCGGTCAGATAGACCCGGATTCCCCACGGGCGAAAAAGATCAGCCAGCGCCGCGACCTTGCGCAGATAGCTTTCCGTCAAGACCTGCGCATTGGCATTGACATTGGTGAGGACCGTCCCGTTGATCCCGATCGAGGCGTTGGCCCGCGCATATTCGGTGTAGCGCGGATGCAGGCGGCCGGGCAGATCCTCCCACGCCCAGAGGGAGCGGCCCGCATAACCCCGCTCGACCGTACGGTCAAGATTGTCCCAGTGGTTGAGGATTCTTATCCGGATCTCCGGCGCGCTTTTGATCGCCAGGCCGGTGATCTCCTGCCCCGTCTGGAGCAGGCGGAGGAAATGAAAAACGCCATAAAGAACGCCGCGGTCACTGTTGGCGGCGATGGCGGTGATATTTTTTCGCTTGAACCGGGTGCTGATGATCAGGTAGCCCTCTTCACCGAGCCCGGCCAGTTCCTTTGCCAGTCCCATGGAGGCGATGACCCCGGCGGCCGCGGGGGTCCCGGCCACAACCGAGCCATGGCGCCTGGCGGAGCGCGCCTCCGGCATGGCCCGGCCCAGGAGCCCGCTCAGGCCGATCTCCAGCTCCCCGGC
>JAKQKF010000344.1 GCA_029560815.1 bacterium | reverse complement strand
GTCATGTTCGCCGGGGCGCGCATCGTCGACCAGGAGGCCAACCAGTATTACATTTTCACCGAAAGCTACAGCGACCCCTATAACCTCGACGAAAATCCCACCGGGGCCTATACCTACAGCTGGGAGCCCCTGCCGGGCTATTACAACACCCTGCTTCCTGAAGGGGAACAGAGCGTGGCCATGAGCAATATCCCGGAAAGCTGGCCGAAGCATTGGGTCTACGATTACCCCGGTGAGTCCGGTAGCCGCGACGGCATGTGGAACGGCGAATTCCAGGCCGCCCCCATCGCCGATCAGGAGAGCTATTACGCCATGGTGGACTGGAACAACACCGAATCCGCCTACTATCCCTTTCCCGCCGATTCGGCCAGGGGCGGTCTGGGGCTGCAGGTCAAGGTGCGCGGCTATCAATGGTCCGATCCCCTGGCCGAAGACATTCTGATCGCCATCTATGACATCACCAACACCACTCCGTACACGCTGAACAATGTGGTATTCGGCATGTATGTCGACGCCGATGTCGGCGGCCCCCTCAACGATGTGATGTCTTTCGACCCCAGCGGCGATATCAACATCACCTATCAATGGGACAAATCCAGCAGCAGTACCGGCTATTTCGGCTTTGCATTTCTCGAATCCCCGGGGATCGATACCGACGGGCTCGACAATGATGAAGACGGGCTGATCGACGAGAGTCGCGCGAGCGGCCGCGGCGAATGGATCGCCGCTGACGCGAGTCCTTACATGACCGGCCGTTACGGCGCTCCGCGCGGCCATTGGTCCGGCGATGAGGATGGCGATTGGGATCCGCGCTACCACGACACCGGCTCGGACGGTCTGCTGCCGGGGGAGGAGTACTATCCGGGTCCGGACAGCGACGGCACGGAGGAGAACGGCATGCCCGACGACGGCGAGCCCAACTTCGACCGCACCGATCTGGATGAATCGGACCAGATCGGCCTGACCAGCTTCACCCCGGCGCTGGTCAATCGCTTCAAACTCAAGGACGATCAGACCCTCTATGCGCGCACCGCGCCGGGCACCTTTTCCTATACGACCGGAACCTGGTGGACGGAAACCCACACCGTTCAGCCCCGGCAGCGCATCGATCTGGGCGGGAACTCCGAATTCGTCTACGGCGCCGGCTATTTCCCCCTCAAG
>JAKQKF010000319.1 GCA_029560815.1 bacterium | reverse complement strand
TGTTTATAAAATAGGACTGCCGGTAGACTGGCGCTCCCCCCGGCGCTGTGCGCAGCTCGAGCAGAATCCAGTCGGCGACGTTGGTGGGGACGGTGGTCACCGTGCGCGGGGCCTCGGCATAGGGCGAGGTCAGGGGTATGTAGCCGCTCAGAGCCAGCTCGTTTCTCATGCCGCTGGTTATGTTCCATCCCTCCAGCCGGGTGCGGACCCGCAGCTTGGCCGCTGTGGCGGGATCGAAAATGGTGATCTGGCCGCCCTCGGCAGCCATCGAGCTGAGGCCGGAAAACCCGGTCAGCTTGGACCAGGGCACTGTCACGGCATAGTTCCCCATTCCACCCGTGACGGTACAGGTCAAGGTGACAATGGCGCCGCTGCTGCCGGAGATGGGGGTCCCGTTCAGATTCAGACCAAGAAACATATAAGATCCTGTATAGGATCCTTCGGATTGATACGTACAGGAAACATTGTGGTCAGGAATCCGTTCGGTTTTTAAAAAGGAAGTGCCGTCGAATACCAGGCCGGCAGGAAATCTTAAATAGAATTGAAAGTCCCTGATCGGATCTTCATTGGTCACATCAATATAGACCGTTACCGTCTGGCCGGTCATATAGGTGACATCCCGCACCTTCAAGACATTGGTGCCCGCAGCAGCCTCCCGTGCTCCCCATCCGAGGGCCAAACCCAGAATCGCCGCCGCAGTGAATATGTACCGCCGCATATGGATCATTTCATTTCCTGCCATTAAGTCTATAGCTTCCACTCAGCCCGGAACCGGGCCGGGCTGCCTGCCATTATTCCCGTCATTAATATACTACAGAAAATTCAAACATTTGGGGAAAATTAACATCGCCGGTTTGCGCGGCGTCACAATTTACTGTTTCTCTCCACCTGCCACGCCGGCGGAACGGCATTTCAGGCCGTCGCCGAGCCCCGTCCGGACCAACAACAAGAGGGCCAACCCCGCCGCCGGTGGTGCGGCCGGCTCCGGAATAACCATCAGCCGCGCTTTTATGCAAATAAACCTTGACATTAACCGTAAATCTGCTAAATTAGGAATACTGAACCGGTTCAGATTATTTGACACAGTAAATTAATTTAGCTTGAGTTATGAAATAGATAATCGGTTTATATTATGCGCGCGACCATCGCCGATATCGCCCAGCTCGCCAATGTCTCCAAGGCCACCGTCTCCGCGGTCCTCAACGACCGCCCCGGCATCTCCCCCCAAACCCGAACCCGCATCCTCGAACTGATTAAAAAACTCAACTACCGCCCCAATGAAATCGCCCGCTCCCTCTCCAGCCGCAAAACCCGCACCATCGGACTGGTGATCAAGGAGATTGACAATCCCTACTTCGCCCGCATCATGAAGGGGGTCTTTGATGTCTGCCGCGAACGCACCTATACCGTACTCCTCGGCAGCTCGGAACTCTCCCCGGCCCAGGAACGTCAAAGCATCGAAGCCCTCTCCAGCCAGCGCGTCGGCGGCCTCATCATCTCCCCCCTCCAGGGCACCGAAGTCGATTTCACCTGGCTCGCCGACCTGCTCCGCGACCGCTATCCCCTGGTCATGCTCGGCCAGGTTAAAAACTATCACACCACTGTGGTCGACATCGATAACGTCCAGGCCGCCCTTCAGGCCGTGGAATACCTGATCGGACTCGGCCACCGTGATATCGCCTACTTCGCCGGCCCCTCCTACTCCAGCCACAGCGAAGACCGCCTGCAGGGCTATCAGCAGGCGCTGATGAAGCATGGCCTGCCCGTGCACCCGGACCTGATCGTCCAGGCCGGCTCGGACCGGGAACTCGGCTATCAGGCGGGCCTCAGGCTCTTCTCGGCGCCCGGCCTCCATCCCACCGCGGTCTTTTGCTACAACGATCTCGTCGCCATCGGCCTGATCAACGCCCTGGCCGAACTCGGTATCACCGTCCCCGGCCAGGTCTCGGTCATCGGCTGTGACGACCTCGAGGTCTCCCGTTACTTCCGCGTCCCCCTGACCACCATCCACGTCCCGGCCTACGAGATCGGCCGGGCGGCCGCCGAGATGGTCATCCACGATCTCGAAGATGAAAACGGCGCCAATCCGCAAATCATTCTCTATGAAGCAAGGCTGATCGCACGCCACTCCTGCGCACCGGCCCTCCCGACCCAAGATAAGGAACAGCACCATGACCGAACCCCTGATTCTAGATGAAAACCGCTTTTTTGATTCCGATCCGGCGATCCGCCGCATCGCGCGCGACCTCTACCTGGGGGTCAAGGATCTGCCGATCGTCAGCCCCCATGGGCATGTCGACCCCAGGCTCTTTTCTCTCAACCGCCCCTTCCCCGATCCAGCGGAGCTGATCCTCATTCCCGACCACTACATCTTCCGCATGCTCTACTCCCAGGGGATCAAGCTGGAAAACCTCGGCATCCCCACCATTGACGGCACCCCGGTGGCCACGGATCACCGCCGTATCTGGCAGATCTTTGCTGAAAACTATTACCTCTTCGCCGGCACCCCCACCGGAGTCTGGCTCAACCACGAGCTCGCCGTCATTTTCGGCATCGGAGAAAAGCTCAACGGCGACTCCGCCATGCGCATCTACGACGAGCTGTCAGAAAAGCTGCAATCCCCGGAGTTTCTGCCGCGCGCTCTTTTCGAGCGCATGAACATCGAGGTGCTCACCACCACCGATGCGGCCGCCGACACTCTGGCCGAACACCGGGCCATGCGCGAGGCGGGCTGGAAGGGCAGGGTTCTGCCCGCCTTCCGTCCGGATGCCGTCACCAACCTCGCCAATCCCGGCTGGCAAAAAGCGATCGAGGAACTCAGCGCCGTCTGCGGCTTTGAAATTGATTCTTACGCCCGCTTCATAACCGCCCTCGAACAACGCCGCGCCTATTTCAAGACCATGGGCGCCCTCTCCACCGACCAGGGGGTCGAGTCGCCCTGGACGCTGGAGCTCTCCCCGGTCGAGGCCGAAAATATCTTTCAGCTCGCCCGCAAGGGCCAGGCCGGCAAGAGCGAGGCCGACCGCTTCACCGCCCACATGATCATGGAGATGGCCCGTATGAGCATCGAGGACGGCCTGGTCATGCAGCTCCATCCCGGCGCCCTGCGCAACCATAACGAAACCATCTACAAACGCTTCGGACTCGACAAGGGCTGCGATATCCCGATCCAGACCGAGTACACCCGCAACCTGCAGCCCCTGCTCAACAAATACGGCAACGACCCCCGCCTGACTTTGGTCGTCTTCACCCTCGACGAGACCTCTTATGCGCGCGAGCTCGCCCCCCTGGCCGGCCACTATCCGGCCATGAAACTGGGGCCCTCCTGGTGGTTCCACGACAGCATCGAGGGCATGACCCGCTTCCGTCAGCAGGTGACTGAAACCGCCGGCTTTTACAACACTACCGGCTTTGTCGACGACACCCGCGCCTTCCCCTCGATCCCGGCCCGCCACGACCTCGCCCGGCGTATCGACTCCAATTTCCTGGCCGGCCTCGTCGCCCGCCACATCATCGACCTGAGCGATGCGCGCCGTCTCAGCCGCGCCCTCGCCTACGATCTGGTCAAACAAACCTATAAATTCTAACCAGGGAGATGCGCATGAAACTCGGAAAATACTCCATCGGCATCGGTGACCGGTTCGGCCATCAGGGTCAAGCCCAGCTGCACGCCCTCCAGCTGCTGAAAAATGAGGGCGTCCAGGTCACACCGGTCTGGAACAAATCCTACCGCGAACACTCCATCATCAACAGCCAGCCGGGCGACACCCGCGCCGAGGCCGATGCGGCCGTCCAGGCGCTGGGCTGGCAGGACCCCTATTTCGTCGATGCCGACCACGTCGGCATGAAGACCGTGGACCATTTCATCGCCGCCAGCGACTTTTTCACCATCGACGTCGCCGATTTCATCGGCCAGAGCGCCGAGAAAGAGGCGCTCCAGGAATTTGTCGACCGCAATCTGCTTTTCGCCGGCGCCCTGCGCATCCCGCAGATCGCCGCTCCTCTGGCGGTCACCACTGAACAGATCGAGGAGATCGGCGCCAAATATCTCTTCGCCATCGAAGAGGCCCGGCGCATCTACCGTCACATCGCCGCACAAAAAAAAGGACAGCCCTTCGTCGTCGAGATCTCGATGGACGAGACCAACGCCCCGCAGACCCCGGTCGAGCTCTTTTTCATCCTCTCCGCCATCGCCTGGAAAGAGATCCCGGTCGATACCCTCGCCCCGAAATTCACCGGCCGCTTCAACAAGGGGGTCGACTATGTCGGTGACGTCCGCCAGTTCACCCGCGAGTTCGAAGAGGATCTGGCGGTGATCGCCTTCGCTGTCAACCTCTTCAAGCTATCCCCGCAGCTCAAACTGAGCGTCCACTCCGGCAGCGACAAGTTCGCCCTCTACGGGCCGATCAGCGCCGCCCTGAAGAAATTCGACGCCGGGCTTCATCTCAAGACCGCCGGCACCACCTGGCTCGAGGAGGTCATCGGTCTGGCCGAAGCCGGGGGAGAAGGGCTCACCATGGCCAAGGCGATCTACCGCCATGCCCATGCCCGCTACGAAGAGCTCTGCAAACCCTACGCGACCGTGATCGATATCGATCCCGCTCAGCTGCCCACGCCCGACGAGGTCGATGGCTGGGATGCCGGCCATTATGCCGCCGTGCTGCGCCACGACCAGAGCCAGCCGCTCTACAGTCCCCACTTCCGGCAGCTGATCCACGTCGGCTATAAAGTGGCCGCCGAGATGGGCGAGCGCTACCTGGATGCCCTCAAAAAATTCCGCCCGACCATCGCCAGGAATGTCACAGCCAACATCTACGAGCGCCATTTGCGCAGGATTTTTTTATAGTCAATTCACAAAAAAGAGCCCTCACAAAGGCACAGTGACACAAAGAGAACATCGAGACAAGTAATTTATTTTTAATCCTGGACAAAAAGTGGTATTTCCGGGGAGCAGGGCGGGGCTCTGCGTCTCAGCGGGGAATTGCTTTTCTTTGTGCTCTGGTGTGAGAAAAACAAGGAGTACCATTATGAGCTACGTTGAAGAATTGTTCAATTTGAAGGGCAAGAGCGCCGTCGTCATCGGCGGTGGTGGCGTCCTCGCCGGCAAGATGGCCAGCGGCCTTGCCCGCGCCGGGGCCGATATCGCCATTCTCGACCTCAATCCCGAGAACGCACAAAAACAGGTCGATGAGTGCAAAAAAGCCGGCGTCAAGGCGCTGGCGGTCAAGGTCGACGCCTCCAGCAAGGAGGAGCTGCGCGCAGCCGCCGATACCATCCTCGCCAAGCTGGGCCGGGTCGACATCCTCATCAACGCCCCGGGCATCAACTCCTCCACCCCCTTTCTCGATATCGAGGAGGAGGAGTACGACCGGATCATGCGCGTCAACCTTAAAAGCATCTTTCTCGCCTGCCAGATCTTCGGCAAAATCATGATCGATCAGGGCGAAGGGGGCAGCATCATCAATATCTCCTCCGCCTCGTCGGCGCCTCCTCTCTCCAGGGTCTTCACCTACAGCATCACCAAGGCCGGCGTGAACAATCTGACCCAGAACCTCGCCCGCGAGTGGGCCCCCTTCAAGGTGCGCGTCAATGCCCTCGCCCCGGGCTTTTTCCCGGCCGAGCAGAACCGCAAGATCCTCACCCCCGAGCGCACCGCCGACATCATGCGCCACACCCCCATGGCCCGCTTCGGCGATGCCGAGGAGCTGGTCGGCGCTGTGATCTGGATGGCCTCGCACAAGGCGGCCTCCTTCGTCACCGGGGCGATCATCCGCGTCGACGGCGGCTTTACCGCCATGACCATCTAACCGAGCCGGAGGAGAACAACCATGAATTCCTATTCCATCGGGGTCATCGGCCTCGGGGTCATGGGCCGCAATCTGGCCCTCAATATCGAACGCAACGGCTACCCGGTCGCCGGCTTTGACCTCGACGGGAAGCAGCGCGCTGCCGCGGCGGAAAAATTCGCGGGCAAAAAGATGACCGTCTGCCCCACTCTGACCGACTTTCTTCAGGCCCTGGAGAGCCCCAAGAAGATTCTCATGATGGTCCCGGCCGGCAAACCGGTCGACGCCGTCATCCAGGAGCTGATCCCCCATCTCGCCCCCGGCGACATCCTCATCGACGGCGGCAACACCTATTTCCCCGACACCGAGCGCCGCACCCAAGAGCTCACCGCCAGAGGATTCCACTACATCGGTACCGGCGTCAGCGGCGGCGAAGAGGGGGCCCTCTGGGGTCCCTCGATCATGCCCGGCGGCTCACCGGCCGCCTGGCCCCACGTCAAGCCCATCCTCCAGGCCATCGCCGCCAAAGTGGAAGACGGCACGCCCTGCTGCGAATGGGTCGGCAACGGCGGGGCCGGTCATTTCGTCAAGATGGTTCATAACGGCATCGAATATGGTGATATGCAGATGATCTGCGAGGCCTACTACCTGATGGAACGGGTGCTCGGCCTCTCCGCCGCCGAGATGGGCGCGGTCTTTGACGAATGGAACCAGGGTGACCTCAACAGTTATCTGATCGAGATCACCGCCGCCATCATGGTTAAAAAGGACGACCGCACCGGCCGTCCGATGATCGATGTCATCCTCGACACCGCCGGCCAGAAGGGAACAGGCAAATGGACCAGCCAGGTCGCCCTCGATCTCGGCGTCCCGGCTATGACCATCGCCGAGGCGGTCTTCGCCCGCACCCTCAGCGCCATCAAGGAGGAGCGCGTCGCCGCCGCGAAAGTTCTGCCGGGCCCGGAGGTGCGCTTTGACGGCGACAAAAAAGCCTTCATCGAGCAGATCCGCCAGGCCCTCTATGCTGCCAAGATCTGCTCCTATGCCCAGGGCTTCCAGCTCATGGCCGCTGCCTCCAAAGAGTTCAACTATGGCCTCAACTTCGGCCAGATCGCTCTGCTCTGGCGCGGCGGCTGCATCATCCGCGCCCAGTTCCTCGACAAGATTAAAAAGGCATTCGACGACCAGCCCGATCTGCCCAACCTTCTGCTCGCCCCCTATTTCCGCGCGGCTATGGCCAGCCATCACACCGCCTGGCGCGCCGTCGTGAGCAAGGCGGTCGAACTGGGCATCTCCATCCCCGCCTTCTCCAGCGCCCTGGCCTATTACGACGGCTACCGCAGCGACCGGCTGCCCGCCAATCTGCTCCAGGCCCAGCGCGACTATTTCGGCGCCCATACCTATGAGCGGGTCGACGAGCCGCGGGGCACGTTCTTCCATACCGAATGGCTGTAGCCCATCAGTCCGGCCGCCGGGATGCACCCTCCGGCGGCCACAGCAGTGACCTTTGATAAAAGCCGGCGCTCCGCCGCAGCGAACCACATCCGTGCCGCGGCTGACACCCCGGCAATGACATATTGAACCGCACCAAAGGAGAAACCATGCAAAAACTCGATATTCGTCAGGACGTCTGCGACCTCGATTTTCTCTCGGTCGGCGCTCTGGTTCACCGCCTCGACCCCGGGGTGATCCCCTTCCGCAAGGCGCGCAGCTTCAACGTGCACGTCTCGGGCGGCGAATACAATGTCGCCGCCAACCTCTCCGACTGCTTCGGCCTCGCCACCGGCGTCGCCACCGCCATGGTCAAATACCCCATCGGCGAGATGATCCAGGCCCGCGTGCGCGAGATGGGCGTGCGCCCATTTTACAAATGGTTCGACCACGACGGCGTGCGCGGCCCCAATATGGCCACTGTCTACAGCGACCTCGGCATGGGGGTGCGGCCGCCGGTGGTCTTTTACAACCGCTCCAACGAGGCCGGCGCCCTGCTCAAGCCCGGCGACATCGACTGGAAGACCATCTTCGCCGGCGGAGTGCGCTGGTTCCACTCCGGTGGCATCTTCGCCGCCCTCTCCGAAACCACCTCGGAGCTGATCCTCGAGGGGATGCGCACCGCGCGGGCGCACGGTGCGATCAACTCCTTCGACCTCAACTACCGGGCCAAGCTCTGGGCCCCCATCGGGGGACTTAAAAAGGCCCAGCAGGTACTGCGCAGCATCGCCTCCGAAATCGATGTCCTGGTCGGCAATGAAGAGGACATGCAGCTCGGCCTCGGCATCGCCGGCCCGGAGGCCACCGGCAGTTCCGGCATTAAAAGCGATGCCTTTTTCGCCATGATCGAAAAAGTGGTCAAGGAATTTCCCAACATCAAGGCTGTGGCCACCACGCTGCGCGAGGTGCGCTCGAGCAACCGCCACGACTGGGGCGCTGTGCTCTGGCTCAAGGGCGACCGCTATCTCTCCCCCACCACCACCCTCGACGTGCTCGACCGCATCGGCGGCGGCGACGGCTTCGCCGCCGGACTGATCTACGGCTTGATCAACGGCCGCGACCCCGAGGAGGCTCTGCGCCTGGGCTGGGCCCACGGCGCCCTGCTCACCACCTTCCCCGGCGACGTCACCATGGCGCGGCTGCCCGAGGTCGAGGCCTTCGCCAAAGGTGGCTCCGCCCGCGTCCAGCGCTGAGTTTCAACCCGAACGATCCCGCTCCCCTGCCGCTTTGAGCGGCAGGGGAGCGGCCGCGCCTGCCCTTCACCGGAGAGGACAAACTTTATCCTTGCAAAATAGGCTGTTTCTGATTATTTTTTATAAATCTACTTCCAGAAGGCAGGCACGGGGCGTTTCAAAGCCTGCACTCTTTCGGCACAATGGCACGGGGCGGACGTCAGATGCAGATCGAACACTTTTCCAGGCGGTCAGTCACCAGAGCGGTCAGACTCAACATCATGCTCTGCTTCTGCGCCATCGGCTTGCTCTTCCTATCCTGCTGCTCCTGGCTGCAGCCCTCGAGGTGGGAAGCCGTGCCGCTGACCGACAAAATGATCCGGCAGTACCGTATCAGTCACCCGGATCTGACCAGGCTGCAATTGTACCTCCAAAAAACTCTGGTGCTCGAAGCCAGTGATTCCCGGTATGAATTTGAAATCACCGGGAGTCACAATGCGGAGACCCTCGATACCCAGGCCAGCGAAACCCTGACGCTGCGGGAAAATCTTCCGGGCAAATGCGTCGAATACCTGCCGGAACACAGACCCATAGCCTGGCTCCCCTCCCTGCGCCGGCTGGGCTTCAACTGGGAACCCGCCCGCCTGCGAGTCAATTTTGACCCCGAACAGCTTGCCTTCCTGATCTTCACGCCCAATGCAAAAGGCGAATTCGCACTCGAATTCGATCCGGGCAAAAACCATGTGCAGTACGGCGGCCGGACCTACACCTGCCGCGAGGGCTGCGCCGACCGGGTGCTGCTCATCTACGTGAAAAAAGGCGTCAACGAAGAATCCCAGGACTATGAACTGCCTGGTAATGTGTTCGAAAATGAATAGTAAACGCCTCCTTTGAACAGGACGTGACTGTCCCGGAGAGGATCATGCCTAAAACTATCCCCGCCTGCATTATCTGCACTTTCGTTCTCCTTTCCTGTTCACAGAACCGGATCAAGGACTATCCCATCCAGCCGGTGCCTTTCACCAGCGTGCATATCGAAGACCAGTTCTGGGCGCCGCGCATCGAGACCAACCGTGCTGTCACCATCCCCCATGCCTTCGCCCAATCCGAAAAGACCGGCCGCATCGCCAATTTTTCCGTCGCCGGGGGATCGCTCCAGGGCGGACAGCAGGGCAGCTACCCCTTCGATGACAGCGATGTCTACAAGATCATCGAAGGCGCCTCCTACACCCTCAGCGTGCAAAAGGACGAAAATCTGGCGGCCTATCTGGACAGCCTGATCGCCCTCATCGCCGCCGCCCAGGAGGAGGATGGTTATCTCTATACCGCCCGCACCAACAACGCCCCCTATCTGGAGGAGTGGGGCGGCAAGAGCCGCTGGTCGAAACTCCATATGAGCCACGAACTGTACAACATGGGCCATCTCTACGAAGCCGCAGCCGCCCATTTCCAGGCCACCGGCAAGCGCAACCTCCTCGATGTGGCCCTCAAGAGCGCCGACCTCATTTGCGCCACTTTCGGCCCCGGCCGGGTGGAGTTTCCCCCCGGCCATCAGGTGATCGAAATGGGGCTGGCCAAACTCTACCGCATCACCGGTGAAGAAAAGTATCTCCAGACCGCCCGCTTCCTGCTCGACATCCGCGGCAAAAAAAGCGGCGGCCGTGAACTCTACGGCCCCTACAGCCAGGACCACATCCCCATACTGGAACAGAGTGAGGCGGTCGGCCACGCCGTGCGCGCCGGTTACATGTACGCCGGCATCGCCGATGTCGCCGCCCTCACCGGCGATCAGGCCTGGATCGATGCCATCGACCGCATCTGGGAGAACGTCGCCGCCAAAAAGATCCACCTCACCGGCGGCATCGGGGCCATTGGCGGACACGAGGGCTTCGGCGCCAACTACGAACTCCCCAACCTGACCGCCTATAACGAGACCTGCGCCTCCATCGCCAATGTCTACTGGAACCACCGCCTCTTCCTCCTCCACGGCGAGGCCCGCTATCTTGACATCCTCGAGCGCACCCTCTTCAACGCGCTCCTCTCCGGGGTGGCCTTCGACGGCAGCCACTTTTTCTATCCCAATCCCCTCGCATCAGCCGGCCAGCACGAGCGCAAGGAGTGGTTCGGCTGCGCCTGCTGCCCCGGCAATGTCACCCGCTTTCTGGCCTCCATCCCCGGCTATCTCTATGCTGTGAGCGACGACCAGCTCTACGTCGCCCTCTACGCCGAAAGCAGCGCGGAAATCGAACTCCGGAGCAAGCCGCTGCAGATCAAGCAGGTCTGCTCCTACCCCTGGGACGGACGCATCCAGCTGCTGGTCAATCCCCAGGCCGGCGCTTTCAAGTTCACCCTCAACCTCCGCATCCCGGAATGGGCGCAGGGCAAACCACTCGCGACCGATCTCTATAGCTATCTGGACCCGGCCGCGGCCGGGGTCAAACTTGAGATCAACGGCCGGACCTGGCCGCTCGAACTGAAAGACGGGTTCGCACGCATCCGCCGCACCTGGAAGCCCGGCGACTGGGTCGAACTCTTCCTGCCCATGCCGGTGCGCCGCGTCGTCGCCCATGACAGCGTCGCCGCCGATCGCGGCCTCGTCGCTCTGGAGCGCGGCCCCCTGGTCTACTGCGTCGAGTGGCCGGATGTGGCCGGCGGCCATGTGCTCAACCTCCTCCTCGGCGATGATACCCCGGTGGAGAATGCGTGGAACAGCACCCTTTTCAACGGCATCCAGACGCTCAGCGCCACAGCCAAAAGCTATGAGCAGGATGAAACCGGGGCGATCTCGGCCAGGGATCAGGCCTTCACAGCCATCCCCTATTACGCCTGGGCCCATCGCGGCCGCGGCGAGATGACCGTCTGGCTGGCGCGCCAGGAAAGCGCTGTACGTCCCTTCGGCGCCGCCCGGGACGAGTAAATCGTGATTACGTACTCATCACCCTTTTTCATTCTCCGGAGTTGATACCATGCGAAAAACTGCTCTGCTCCTTTTCGTCCTTTTCATCGCCACGGCCGGCGCCCAGACCAGCCCCGATTTCGATCTCTATTTCGCCGGCGGCGCCCTCCGCCTGGAGTTCTTCCAGACCGGCGATTCCGATGAGGAGATCATCTCCCCGGGCCAGATCTGCCGTGAGCCGGTTTGGCCCGGCAGCAGGGATAACCTGATCGACCACTTTAACAACGGCCGCTATGGAATCAAGGTCTATGACATCGCCACCAATGCCCTGATCTACTCGAGCGGATTCGACTGCATGTACGGAGAATACCGCACGACCACACCGGCCCTCGAGGGGATCAAACGCACCTTCCGCCGCGCCGTCCGTTTTCCGCAGCCCAAACGCCCGGTGAACTTTGTCCTGGAAAAACGTGACCAAAACAACCTGCCCGCCCCCTTGTTCCTGCAGAAAATCGATCCCGCCGACTATCACATCAATACCGAGCCGGCGCAGACGGGCGAACTCTATGAATCCCATATCAGCGGCAACCCGGCCGGCAAGGCGGACCTGCTCTTCATCGCCGAAGGCTATACCGCCGCCGAAAAACAAAAGTTCGAGGCTGATGTCGACAAGATGCGCGACTTTCTTTTCACCATCTCGCCCTACCGGGAGATGAAGGAAAAGCTCAATCTCCGCGGCCTCTTCATCGCCTCCCCGGAGAGCGGCATGGATGAACCCCGCCAGGGCTCCTATAAAAACACCCTCCTCAATGCCTCCTTCAATGCCTTCGACCTCGACCGCTATATGCTCGTCGACGACGGCCACCTGCTGCGCCGCATCGCGGGCCAGGCCCCTTATGACGCGATCGTCGTCCTGGTCAACAGCACCCGCTACGGCGGAGGCGGCATCTATAACGATTATGCCATCACCACGGTCGACCACGCCATGAGCAGGCGCGTCTTCGTCCATGAATTCGGCCACTCCTTCGGCGGCCTCGGCGACGAGTACTACACATCGGAGGTGGCCTACAATGATTTTTATCCCAAGGGCATCGAGCCGCTGGAGCCCAACATCACCGCCCTGCTCGATCCGGAACACATTAAATGGGCGGAGCTGCTCTCCCCCGGTGTGAGCCTGCCCACCGAGTACGGGCGGGAGATGCTCGACAGCCTGCAGGCCAGCCGTCGCGAGAACGGCCAGGCGATGGAAAAAGCCCTCCGGACCGCGAAGGAAAAGGGGGCCTCCGAAAAGGAGCTGGAGAAGATCAGAAAACCCTATCTGGACAAATCAAAAAAGATCGACAGCGCGCTTGCGGCCCAGCGCAAAAAATATGAACATCTCGCTGACAGGGTGGGAGCTTTCGAGGGCGCCGGGTATTCCGCCCGGGGACTCTACCGGCCGATGATGGACTGCCTGATGATCAGCAACAACCGGGACCGCTTCTGCAAGGTCTGCGAGGCCGCGATCGCCTGCATGATCGGCCACTACGCCCGCTGAAAAAGGGATGCCCCTCTTCCGCACGCGGTTCCGGCTTGCCGCTCATCAGCAAAGCCTGCAGAGGGGTTTCGCTATTTTCTGCTTGATTTTTAACTAAATAGCCTTATATTATCATGTAAAGTCTTGATTCTCACCGATACATGCCGTCGGTCACTGCACCCTTGATCGGGCACCCTCAGTTCTGCAGCCATTCTGTCCAGCAACCCCAGACACAATTATCTGTCCCCTCGGGCGAAATCAGCCTGACCGGAGCGGGCCGGTATTTATCGGATGCCTCATCCCTCCAGTGGGATGCATTCAACCCTACACCAAGGAGCGGTTATGAAAAAATGGCTGCTGATCTCTTTGCTGCTCACCCTGGCGCTGCCGTGTGCCCTCCGGGCCGTCGGTGATGCGGGGCACAGCCTCGATTTTAG
>JAKQKF010000318.1 GCA_029560815.1 bacterium | reverse complement strand
GTGACCGCGTAGCTGAGGGTGCGGTCGTTGATGAAGCGGCGGTTGAGGAAGAGGTACTGGTCGTTGCGCGACTTGCGCATGGCGTCATAGTTGCCGATATAGCCGCTGATGGTCATCAGGGTGGTCTTGTCCTCGACCCGGACCAGGTTGTTGCGCACGCGCGCCCCGAGCACCTGGGTCAGCCGCTCTTGCAGCGCCGCCGGGGCGAGACGATAGACCTCGGCATCGTCGTTGACGACGTGAAAGCCGATCTCGGGAAAGGCGAGGGTAAAGTGGTTCATCATCGCCAGGATCGAGCGGTACTCAGTACTCTCCGCGCGCAGGAATTTGCGCCGCGCCGGGGTGTTGAAAAAGAGATTCTTGACCGCGATCGAGGTGCCGGGATTGCCGCCGGAGCCCTCCACCTTTTGCACCACGCCGCCCTCGACGAAGATGGCCGTCCCCTCGATCGCCCCTTTCGGCACGGTGCGCAGCTCGAGGCGCGAGACCGCGGCGATGCTGGCCAGCGCCTCGCCGCGAAAGCCGAGGGTGAGGATCTTTTCGATGTCCGCATAGGTGTGGATCTTGGAGGTGGCGTGGCGCTGCAGGGAGAGGATGGCATCCTCCTCGCTCATGCCGCTGCCGTTGTCGTTGACCTGGATGAGCTGGGCGCCCCCCTCCTTGATGATCAGGGTGATCCAGGTCGCCCCGGCGTCGATGGCGTTCTCGACCAGCTCCTTGACCACCGAGGCCGGGCGGTCGATGACCTCCCCGGCGGCGATCTTGTTGATCAGGTTCTCGGGCAGGACGTTGATGATGTGGGATTTTTTCTGCATGCGCTCCCTTGCTCCGTTTAGAATAGAGTGTAGCGAATTTCATCCACTTTTTCAAGGGGAATTTAACGGAGCAGGAGCATCCTGAGCAGGGCGGCCTGGCGCGGGCTGGCCTGCGCGGAGGCTGCGGAGCCCCTGCCGCCGGCTGCCGCTGCATCGGAGACAAGGCTCTCCTCGAGGCGGCAGAAATAGAGCCCGCTCGGCAGGCTGCCGGCCTCGAAGCGGAGCTGGTGCTCGCCGGCCTGGTGGAAACCCTGCAGCAGCGTGCGCAGCGGCCGTCCGAGGGCGTCGAGGAGGGTGAGGCGGACGGTCATCGCCCGGGCCAGGCGGAAGCGGATGGTGGTGGCGGCGTTGAAGGGGTTGGGCCAGTTCTGCAGCAGGGTACAGCTTTCCGGCTGCTGCCCCGGCTCGCGAGCCGCCGCGACGGCCGTAGTTTGCGCAGATCCGGCGCTGTCGGCCGGGACGATCAGCCAGGGGTTTCTGGCCAGCTTGTCCGCGATAAAAGCGATATAGAGGCTGGCGGGGCGGTTCTCGGCGATGAGCTGGCTCATCTCCTCCTCGGGCGGATGAAACGCGGTGCCGACCTCGATGGTGAGGCTGAAGCAGGGGCGGGAGGCGGGAGAGGTGCCGTAGAACCAGTCGTCGGCGTCGCCGTTGGTGCCGTAGAGGAGTCCCATCGCCCAGTTGCCGTACTCATAGCCGCCGGCCGCGGCGAGGTTGCGGCCGAGTTCGAGAAAGACCTGGTGATGGGGGGTGTTTCCGTAAATGTAGCCCCAGGGCAGGAGGACGGCGCGGGCGTAGCTGTGATAGTTGACCACGGCAGCGAAATGGTGGGCGGCGGCGAAATCGCGCAGGGCGGCGGTCTCGGGCTCGGAGAAGGGGGCGGCGCCGCGGTAGGTCTCCGATTTGGGCCGGGGCGAGGAGCCATAATCGTCATAGCCCCACATGTGGCCGAAATTGCGGTTGAGATCGACGCCCGTGGAGCCGTCCGCGTTGGGGCGGCAGTTCTTGCGCCACCAGATGTCGCCGTCCTCGACGCGAATATGGCCGTCGGGATTGAGCATCGGCACTAGCCAGATCTGCCGTTCGTCGACCAGGCGGGTGAGCAGGGAGTCATGGCCATACTGTGTGGTGAGGTGGTGGATGAGGTCGAGGAGGATCTCCGGGGTGATGATCTCGCGCGCGTGGATGGCGGCAGTGAGGAGCACCTCCGCTTCTTCCTCCTCCTCGAGATCGGGGTGGTCGGAGAGCTTGACCGCCCAGATTTCGCGCCCCTCCACCGAGCGGCCGATGGAGGTGAGGTGCATGATGTCGGGATAGCTCTCGGCGAGGGCGGCGAGTTCGTCGCCCAGCTCCTGCCAGGTGTGATAGGCCCCCATATCGCCGCTCAGGGCGGTTTTGCTTTTGGCCAGGGCAGCGGGAGAGCCGAGCGGCTCCAGCCGGAAGCCTTCATTTTGCAGACTGGCCTCTTCGGCGGGGGAGAGGACCGCGTCGACGAATGCCCCGCTGCGGCGTGAGGCGAGGTCGAGCCCCATGGCTTGCAGCTCTCTGATTTCTTGTGGATCTTCGAGATGGATGCGCACCAGCCGGCGGTCGCCGGCCTGCAGAGTGGTGCAGAGCAGCAGGAGGATGAGGAGAAGGGGCTTTTTCATGCAGTAAGGTAATATGCGGGGGATTGGGAAACAACAGAAAAAGCGGCCGGAACAAGCTGCAATAGAAACTCCCGGCGGCAGACCTGAGAATCTCGGCCGGGCCTCTTCGTTCAGCTGATCTGGCCGATACCGGAAATAATGGTTGCCAACTCTTTATGGCTAGTACCCAAAGTAAAAAGGGATCTGATCAGCAGATCAATGGATACGGAGGGATCACCTGCTTCCATTTTTGCGATACGGGATTGATCGGATTTGAGCGCCTGGGC
>JAKQKF010000327.1 GCA_029560815.1 bacterium | reverse complement strand
CACTTTCCTCATCAGCCTGGGCTACCTGCTTGTGCACGGCCCTAACTACGGCATCGATTTTACGGGCGGCACCTCGCTGCAGGTTAAATTCAACACCCCCACCGAGCCGGGCCAGATCCGCAGCGCCATCAGCGGAGCCGGTTATGGTGATGCCGAGATCAAGAACCTGGGCGAAAAGGTGAACAACACCTTCATCATCCGCATCGCACAGATGGGGGATGAGGCCAAGGCCGGCGATATCGTCCTGCAGGAGCTGAAGAGTAACCTGGCGGACCACCCCTTCGAAATCCTCAGCGTCACCCAGATCGGCCCCAAGATCGGCGGCGAGCTCCGCCGCGGCGCCTACTACTCCATCCTCGTCGCCCTCATCGGCATGCTGATCTACATCAGCTGGCGCTTCGAATTCAAGTTTGCCGTGACGGCGGTGATATCGATCTTTCATGACGTCATTTTTGTGCTCGGTATCTATACCATCCTGGGACTGGAGCTGTCGCTGACGGCGTTGGCCGCATTTTTGACGATTGTCGGTTATTCAATCAACGACACCATCGTGGTTTATGACCGCATCCGTGAGAATCTCAAGCTGATGCGCCGCGAATCCATGGCCACGGTGATGAATACCAGTGTCAACCAGACCCTGAGCCGCACCCTGCTCACCGGCGTTTCGACCCTGGTGGTGCTGCTGGTGCTGATCTTCATGGGCGGCGAGGTGATCCACGGCTTTTCCCTGGCGCTTTTCTTCGGCACCGTGATCGGTACCTACTCGTCGGTCTTCGTCGCCAGCACCCTGGTGCTCGACTGGAATCTTTATCAGGATCGGAAGAAGGCCCTGAAGACGGCGGCGCGCGCAGCCCGCTGACGCCTGAAGCGGCAATCGAGGAGACCCCTATGGAAGTGATCGAACGGAAAGAGGGTCCGGTTACCATCCTGACCTTGCAGGCCCGCTACATTGGTGCTGCCGAGGCGGGCCTGATTATGGATACGCTCCATGAACTGCGTGAGCGGGGGGAGAAATCGATCGTCATCGATCTTGGACCGGTGCAGACCATGAACAGTTCAGGCCTGGGCGCCCTGATCAGCGGACTGAACACCATGCGTCTTGCTGGAGGGGAGATCAAGCTGACGGGTGTGAATGAAAAGGTCGACAAGCTGCTGACCATCACCAAGCTGCATTCGGTCTTTGAGAGCTTTGCCTCCGTCAAGGAGGCGGTGGAGAGTTTTGCCGGCCTGGCTTGATCCCTGTTCCATTGGCAGTGAATTGAGAACTCCGGACCGGCCCTGGTCCGGAGTTTTTTACTTGTAGAGGGAATCTATGTCCGTTACGATCATACTTGGCGCCGAGTGGGGCGATGAAGGCAAAGGCAAAATAGTCGATCTGCTCAGCGCGAAAGCGGATGTGGTTGCGCGCTATCAGGGCGGTCCCAATGCGGGCCATACGGTCGTCATCGATGAGGAGGAGATCGTGCTCCATCAGATTCCCTCCGGCATCCTCCACCCGCACACGCGCTGCATCATCGGCAACGGCGTGGTGATCGATCCGGTGATCCTGATGGAGGAGGTCGATTTTGTCAAGAGCAAGGGTTTTCAGGTCGACGGTCGTCTCTTCATCAGCCATCGCGCCCATCTGATCATGCCCTACCACAAGCTGCTTGATACCTCCAGGGAAGCAGCCGAGGGCGCTGCCAAAATCGGTACCACCGGGCGCGGGATCGGCCCGGCCTATGTCGACAAATTCGACCGCTGCGGCATCCGCATCGTCGATCTGCTCGACCGTTCCACACTGGCCGAGAAGCTGCTTAAAAACCTCGAGAGTAAAAACAAGGTGCTGCAGCGCATCTATGACCGCGACAGCATGGATACCGACAAGATCATC
>JAKQKF010000290.1 GCA_029560815.1 bacterium | reverse complement strand
GCCCTGGCGCACCGGATCATCCTGGCTGACGCGGATCTCTTCCAAATGGGTATAAACCGTGTAAAAACCTTCACCATGGCTGACGATGACGATATTGCCGCTGCCGCGCTGCCAGGTGATCGTCTGCACCTGACCATCTCCCACACTCATCACCGTCCCCCCCTGGCGGGTCTTGATGTCGATGCCGAGGTTTTCGGTGATGGTGTTGAGTTCGGGATGCCGCTGCCGGCCGAAACGGCTGACGATGGTGCCGCGCACCGGCCAGGCCAGACGGCCCTTCATGCCCGCGAACTTGCCGCGCAAAACCGCCTGCGCGCGCGCCGGAGTGCTCGCCGGCTTGCGCGCACTGGCGGTCAACCGCGCCTGCTCCGCCTTGGCGATCAGGGCGAGGATCTGCTTCTCGGAGGCGCGGCTGTCGCGCAACCGCTGCTCCAGCACCTTCTTGTCCTTGCGCACCGAGGCCAGATAGGCCGTGCGCTTTTCACGGCTGCTGCGCAGCTCGCGCTCTTCCGCCTCACGCTCCCTCAGGGCGCGCGACTTGTCCGCCTTCTCCTGACGCAGATAATTCTTCTGCTTCTCCAACTCCTGCTGGCGCGCGGACAGGGCCTCGAGATTGCGGCGGTCGGCTTCAGCGATCATCTTCTGGTAGCGCAGCCAGAGCTGGGCCTGCTGCACCGAACGGATGCTGAGCATCAGATCGATCTCCTGGGCCCGCCCGTGCTTGTAAAAGGAGACCAGCCGCTTCTTGATCTGCTCGGCCAGCGCCTCTTTCTCCGCCGTCAGATCGCGGATGCGCTGGTCCCGCATATCCACCTGCGCGCCGAGACGCTCCACATCCCCGTTCAGGGCAGACAGATAGGTGTGCGAGACATCAATCTCCCGGTCGAGTTTGGCCAGATAATCGATAGCCGCTTTTTCGTCCTTTTTGCGTCTGCTCAGCGCCGTCTCCTGGCGCTTGATCTCTTGCCGCAGGTTCTGCAGCTCTGTCTTCTGCTGCGTTGCCCCTCGCGGGGTCTCGGCCCGGGCATTCGCGAGCGTCAGGACCGCGAGCAGGAAAACGGCTGGGGCTGTGCGCGCTCTTCTCATCCCATCCCTTGTACCATTGTGGACGATCCCCCCGGCCGCCCGGCGGGAGGGATCTCTATACTTGTTAGAAAATAATACTCTACGCAGACAAATGCAACAGAAAACCTGCACAGGCGGGCGCGCAGGCCCTCACTCAGCCGTACTTTGGCCGCCACCCCGCAAAGACCTTGACTTGAAGCCGCCTGAATAGTATATTAATCCCTATGGAGAGCAAGGAGAAAAAAGAAGAGCAAAAGAGCGGCCAGCCCTGCCGCCTGGAGGAGATCGAACCCCTGCGCGCCCTCGCCCGGCTTCTTCCCGCAGGCCGGAAGCGGCTGCTGCCCTGGCTTCACCTCCGCACCTACGCGGACGAGGAAGCGGTCTACCGGCAGGGGGAACCCGCCCTCTGCCTCTTCTTTCTGCTCTCCGGTTCTCTCGCCCTGGAAGTCGACTCCCGGTCCGCACGGCCGGACCGCCTCAAGATCATCGCGCCCGGACAAGCCTGTGGCAGCGCCGCCCTCGCCGGCGATTCATTCCACGGCGAAAGCTGTCTGGCCCTCGAGCCGAGCCGGGTCGCGGTGCTGCCCCAGAGCGCCTTCCAGTACCTGCTCGCCAGTCATCCCGGGATCGCGGTCGCCCTGCTGCAGGGGCTGCTCGAGGAGACCCTCGACGACTGGCGCCAGGCGCTGCGCACCTACAGTGGCCTGACCGACCACCTGACCCGGGCCAATATCATCGTCTGAATCCACTCCCTTGAGCAGGAAATCCCAAATGGTGATCCCGATCCCCTTCACCCGCGCACAGAGGCGTCATTTCGTCACCCTCGTCCTGATCGCCGCCGGGATTCTGCTGCCCCTCTGCCTCTGCGCCCTGGCCGCGCCGCCGCTCTTCCGCCTGATCATGCTCACCCTCTGGCTGACCGGCCTCGCCTCAACCCTGCCGCCGCAGCCGTGGAGACGCCTCCGCCTGGGAGTGGGCCTGGCTCTCCTTCTCCTCGCCCTTCATCTGCTTCTTGATTCCACCCTCCCCGGCCTGATCGCGGCGGCACCGGCAAAAAGCCCCGCTGCCTCGCTGCACGGCGATGCCGCCCTCATCGGCCGCCAACTCGCCGCCGGCCGCCATGAACTGCTGCGCTTCGCGCGCGGGCTGGCCGGTCTGCTCTGGCCTTCGACGGCAATCCTGGCCCTCGCCCTCCTTATCGCCGGCGCCCTCACCGCCCTGCGCCCCCGGCTGCACCGGGCCCTGCTGCGGCGCGCCCCCAACCGCATGCTGACGCAGAGGGCCTGGCTCCTGCGCGAACTGCCCCACCGCTTCGGCGGCTGGATCCGCGACGAAAGCCTGCGCAGCCTCCTGATGGGGAGCTTCTGGGCCCTCGGTACCTGGCTGCTCGGCTACACCCATCCCGCGGCAGCCGGGCTCTTCATGGCCCTGGCCGCCCCCACCCCCTTCTGGGGCCCCCTCTTCGCCGCCGGCCTCACCCTCTTTTTCGCGCGCGACCTGCACCACCTCCCCCTTCAGGCCGGCGGCGCCGCCATCGTCTTCGCCGTGGCCTGGCTCACCGCCCACCTCCTCCTTCCCCCGCGCCCCGCTTACTCCCGGAGCCGGACGCTGCTCTGGGCCCTCGCCGGCTATGCGGCCGCCGGCACCGGCGGCTTTTTCATCGCCGCTCCCTTGCTGGCCGCCGTGCGCCAAACCGCCGCAGCCCTCAGCCCGCCGGCCCGCTCTGAGCACGCCGGGCGCGCTCTCGACGGCCCCGTCCCGGGGTGAACAGCGCCGCACCCAAGCCGATCCCTGCCGCCATCCCAGCGAGAATCCTGATCCAGCGGCCGTACAATTTTCTTGATTATTTCGCTAAAATACTCTATTTTTATGTTTAATTTTTCTGATGGAATAGAATATGGCATCCGACCCAGACGCGGCGCGTATCACGGTCGCATTTCAGGGCGATCATGACGCCTACAGCGAACTGGCTGCCCTCAAGTTCTTTGGCGAAAAAGCCTCCTGTGTGCCCTGCGCCCTTTTCGAGCAGGTATTCGATGCCGTGATCTCCGGAAGAACCCGGTACGGCATCCTTCCCGTTGAAAACTCATCCACCGGCAGCATCCATCTCAACTACGACCTGCTCCTCCAGCACGAGGTGACGATCATCGGTGAGGTCTATTACCGCGTCGATCATCAGCTCATCGCCCATGCCGGCGCGAAGCTGCAGGACCTCCGTGTGATCTACTCGCACCCCCAAGCCCTGGAGCAGTGCCGCCAGTTCATCGCCTCCCTGCCGGGAGTCCGCGCCGTTCCCGCTTTCGATACCGCCGGCAGCGTGCGCATGATCCTTGAACAGAATCTGCATGACGCCGCCGCCATTGCCAGCCGGCGCGCAGCCGAAATTCGCGGCATGCAGATCATCAGCGAGAATATCCAGGATATCGCGGAGAATTATACCCGCTTTCTCCTCATCAGCCGGCAGGCTCTCGATCCAGCGGAGGCCGACAAGACCTCGATCGTCTTCGCCATGAAGAACATCGCGGGGGCGCTCTACAAGAGTCTGAGCGCATTCGCCCTGCGCGACATCGATCTGTGCAAAATAGAGTCCCGGCCCTGGCGCGGCCGGCCGTTTGAATATATCTTTTATCTCGATTTCCGCGGCACCCCCGCCCAGCAGCACTGCCGCAACGCCCTGCGCCATCTCGAAGAGATGACCAGCTTTCTCAAGATACTGGGATCCTATCCGGAAGGGGAAGGGCACAACCCGCCCTCTGCCCGGTGAATCTCCCCGCCGGCGGCCTGATCGGGCCTGCCGCTGAGCGCTGTCTCTTTTGTCTTTTCACCCAATATGAGGAGTTTTCCGATGAGTGCGAAAAAGAAGGTGAAACCCGGCAACCTCGCTATCCTCGTCGGCGGCGGTCCGGCACCCGGCTTGAACGGCGTCATCGCCGCGGTGACGATCGAGGCCCGGCGGCACAATCTCAACGTCTACGGTATTATGGATGGGTATAAATGGCTGGTCAATGGCGATGCCGCCGAGTTCAAGGCCAACGTCAAGGAGCTGCGCATCAGCGACGTCTCCCGCATCCACTACGACGGCGGATCGATCCTGCGCACCTCGCGTACCAATCCGGCCAAGTCCCCGAACGGCGTCGAGAATTCGGTCAAACTCCTCCAGTCCCTCGGCGTCTCCTATATGGTCACTATCGGCGGCGATGACACCGCCTTCGGCGCCATGGAGATCGCCCGCGCCGCCGGCGGCGCAATCAAATTCGCCCATGTGCCCAAGACCATCGACAACGATCTGCCGCTGCCCAACAACCTGCCCACCTTCGGCTACCAGACCGCCCGCGATCTCGGCGCCACCCTGGTCAAGAATCTGATGGAAGACGCCCGCACCATGGACCGCTGGTATATCACTGTCGCCATGGGACGCCATGCCGGCCATCTCGCCCTCGGCATCGCCAAGTCCGCCGGCGCCACCCTGGCCATCATCGCCGAAGAGTTCGGCCACGAGGGCTTTATCCCCCTCGACCACATCTGCGATATCGTCGAGACCGCCATCATCAAGCGCCGCGCCATGGGCAACCACCACGGCGTGGTCGTCATCGCCGAGGGCGTCGCCGAACGCCTCAGCCCCGAAGAGCTGAAACAGATCCCCGGTGTCATCGTCGAATACGATTCGTTCGGCAATATCCTCCACTCCGAGATCGAACTCGGCAAAATCATCAAACTCAAGGTCGAAAGCCGCTTCGCCGCCCGCGGCGAAAAGATGTCGATGGTCGAGATCAATATCGGTTACGTTCTCCGCTGCGCCGATCCCATTCCCTTCGACCAGGAGTACACCCGCGACCTCGGCTTCCAGGCCGTGCGCTATCTGCTCAATGACAACGATATCTACAAGGGCAACGCCATGATCTCCGTCGACAACGGCAAGCTTCATCCCATCCCCTTCGAGGAGATCATCGACAAGGAGACCAAAAAGACAGCGGTCCGCCTGGTGGACATCACCAGCGATTCCTATCGCGTCGCCCGCAGCTATATGGTCCGCCTCGAAAAACGCGACCTGGAAGACAAGCAGCTGCTGCCCCGTCTGGCCGCAGCCGCCCGCATGACGCCCAGGCAGTTCGTCGAACGCTTCGAGTACCTGGCCAAGTAGGCTCGCCCCGGCGCGCCCGCCATAAACGCAAAAAGCCGCTTCCATGGAAGCGGCTTTTTTTATGCCCGGTCCGGGCTATAATATCAGATAGAGGCTCGTGGCCACCAGAGCGCCGCGCACCCGGCCGGGGTGCAGGCTGCCCACTCCCTGCCAGGCAAAATCCCAGCGCCCGCCGAGCATCTGCAGGCCGAAACCGAGCGAGCTGCTCCAGCCCAGCTCCTCCGTGCGCCCCGCGCCGCCGCGCAGCCACAGAAAACGCCAGGGTGAGAATTCGCCGCCCAGGGCCAGTTCCGATCCGCCCCATTCACCGCCGCCGGCTTCGCCGCTGACCCATTCGGCGCTGACCGACCAGCGTTTCTGCAGATAGCTGCCGGAGAGATGGTAACGCCGCGGCAGGCGGACCGAGAAGGCGGGAATCGACAAAGTGGTGTCGCTGTGCAGCACCACCTCCTCCAGCTCGAGATCCTCCTGCAGGATGCGGTCGACGTTGGTGGCGTTAAGGGTAAAACCGGCCTCAATACGCTCGCTCTGTTTGTTCCAGCTGATCTGGTTCACTATATTCTCGCCGAAAAGCGCAAAACGGAGATGGCGGTTGACCACCGCGGTCATACCGAGATCGAGGCCCCATCCTCCCCCACCCTGCGCCGTGCGCATGGAGGCTTTTCCCTCAGCCCGGGCGAGGGTGGCGCCGGTGAGGGCGCGCGCCCGCATCTGCTCGACCTGCCCGTAAAAGGAGCCGATGAAGTAGTGGGCATTGGCGCCGAAACTGAGGCTGTGGATGCCGCGGATGGTGAAAGGGGGAGAGTAGCCCCAGGAGAGAGTGAGATCGCTGAGCAGCATGGCCCGGCCGACGGCCGGGACGAAATCGTAGGTCTTGTCCACCTCGTTGCCCTCTAGGAGCAGACGGAAGAGCTCATCGGCGAGAGAGAAGCGGGTCACGGCGCGCGTCTGCCAGGAGAGCGCAGCCGGTCCGACGGCGATGGCCAGGGGCCGCGCAGTCACGCCGGCCCGGGCGAGCAAACCCCGGCCCGTCACGGCCGAGAGAATATCACGCTTGGCGGCCTGGTCGAGGTAGGCGCCGTTGTAGCGGCGGTACTCCTCCAGGCCGAAGGCGTTGTCCGCCAGCCAGCCGCTCACCCCCAGCAGGGAGAGGGTCGCCTGATGGCCCGGGGTGAAGGCCAGATTCGCGGGGTTGTAGAAAGGCGCCTCCGCGCCCGTCGCCAGAGTGGCGTAGGCCCCGTGCATGCCGGAGCTGCGCCCCTGCCCGAAAGCCGCAGCAGTGCATATCAGCATCAAAACCACCCAACCACCCGCACCGCGCATCATTCCGCTTCCGTCTCCACGATCATCACCACCTGGTCAACCGAGGTGTGCTGATAAATAATCTTCGCCGGCGGCACCTCGCCCCGGATGGCGCCAAAATCCGGCTTGTTAATATCCTTGCGCCAGGCCCGCAGGTAAGCCAGCCAGCGGCAGCCGTCCAGAAATGCAGCGCGTTCCGCGCTCTGCTGGACCGCCTCCCGGTTATCCGGATTCGCCGGAATGCGGCCAAAGCCCACCGCCTTGAAGCTGCTGTTCTCTTCATCCAGCGCCAGGGCCAGCAGCTGAGTCCGCAGTTCAATGGATGCCGGAGCCTCGCGAATCTCTTCCTGCAGGCTGAGGAGGTCGCCGGCCAGGCGCGCCAGCTGGGTTTCGCTCAACGGAGCAGCCTGGAGTTCGACCTGTTTGATCTCCTGTGTCTCCGGCTCGCGCTTGCAGCCGGAGAGAACAATCAGGGCCGCGCAAAACAGCACAAAGCCGGGGCGTCGCCACCCCGGCCTGCTCTCTTTGCTAAAACTCATGTGCCCATTTCCCAGGATGCCAGATACTGTTTCTGTTCCTCAGTAAGCTCATCCATCTCTATGTTCATGCTCTTCAGTTTGAGCCGCGCGACCCAGTCCTCGATCTCTTCGGGGACATCATGGACCTGCACGGCGAGCTGGCCGGCACGCTTGACCACCCACTCGGTGGCCAGGGCCTGCGTGGCGAAGCTCATGTCCATCACCGAGGCCGGATGGCCTTCCGCCGCAGCGAGATTGATCAGGCGGCCGTCGGCGAGGAGACGCACCCGGCTGCCCGAGGGCAGGGTGTATTCATCGACAAAGTTGCGCACGCCCGGACGGCTCGAAATCGCCATCTCTTTGAGGGCCGGGATGTCAATCTCGACGTTAAAGTGGCCTGAGTTGGCCATGATCGCGCCGTCTTTCATAACGGCAAAATGCTCGGCGCGCAGTACGTGGATGTCGCCGGTCAAAGTGCAGAAGAGGTCGCCGATTCTGGCCGCTTCGGCCATCGGCATCACCCGGAAACCATCCATGGCCGCCTCCAGCGCCCGGATCGGATCCACCTCGGTGATAATCACGTTGGCGCCCATGCCCTTGCAGCGGGAAGCGAAGCCCTTGCCGCACCAGCCGTAGCCGGAGACGACGACATTCTTGCCCGCCAGCAGGATATCGGTGGCGCGGATGATGCCGTCCACCGTGGACTGGCCGGTGCCGTAACGGTTGTCGAAAAGATTCTTGGTGGTGGCGTCGTTGACCGCAATGACCGGGAATTTCAGGGCCCCGTCCTTGGCCATGGCGCGCAGACGGATGACGCCGGTGGTGGTCTCTTCCATACTGCCGATCACGCCGCTGGCGACCTCGGGATAATCAAAATGGATATTGGAGACCAGATCGGCGCCGTCATCCATGGTGACCGCCGGGGCATGCTCGATGGCGGCGCGGATGTGGTCGTAATAGACCTTGTCGTCCTCACCCTTGATGGCGAAGACGGCGATGCCGTATTCCTTCACCAGCGCCGCGGCCACGTCATCCTGGGTCGACAGCGGGTTGGAGGCGCAGAGCACCAGCTCCGCACCGCCGGCCTTGAGGGTGCGCATCAGGTTGGCAGTCTCGGCGGTGACATGCAGACAGGCCGAGAGCTTTTTCCCCGCCAGGGGTTTTTCTTTCTCGAAACGCTCGCGCACCTGGCGCAGCACCGGCATGTCATTCTCCGCCCACTCTATACGCTTCCTCCCGCCTTCGGCGAGATTGATATCCTTGATATCGTATTTCACAACTCCTCCATGTACTGAGATATGAGATGCAAAGCCCACCGGTCCCGAGGGGCCGATGGGCTGCCTTTACAGGTTGAATGGATGACGCAGCGGGACTCAGCCCCGCGCCAGCAGGGCGGCTTTGTCCGTGCGCTCCCAGGGGAAATCCTGGTCGTCACGGCCGAAATGGCCGTAGGAGGCGGTCGCCTTGTAGATCGGACGGCGCAGATCGAGCATCTCGATGATGCCGCGCGGCGTCAGATTAAAAAGCTTGCGGATCAGCTTGACGATCTCCTCCTCGGGCATCGAACCGGTACCAAAGGCGTCGACCATCACCGAGACCGGCTCGGCCACGCCGATGGCATAAGCGAGCTGGATCTCGCACTTTTTCGCCAGACCGGCGGCCACCACATTCTTGGCGATGTAGCGCGCCGCATAAGAGGCGGAACGGTCGACCTTGGTGGGATCCTTGCCCGAAAAAGCGCCGCCGCCGTGCCGGGCATACCCGCCATAGGTGTCGACGATGATCTTGCGTCCGGTCAGGCCGGTGTCGCCCTGCGGTCCGCCGATGACGAAACGCCCGGTCGGATTGACATGAAAAATAACGCCGTGGGCGGGCACCATCGCCTTGGGCAGTATGGGCTCGATCACCTTTTCGATGACATCCTGATGGATTTGCTTCTGGCTCACATCGGGGTCATGCTGGCTGGAGATGACCACGGTCTCAACATAGGCCGGCTTGCCGTCGACGTAATTGATCGTCACCTGGCTCTTGCCGTCCGGGCGCAGATAGGGCAGAATCCCCTGCTTGCGCACCTCAGCCAGCT
>JAKQKF010000283.1 GCA_029560815.1 bacterium | reverse complement strand
ATGGCCAAAGCCACTCAGGCCACCTCCAGCGTCCTTGGCGGCGACGCCCACAGCGATATCTACGAAATGTCGGTCAAGTACGTTCAGGGCCAGATCGCCCTCTTCACCGGACAGGTCGACCGCTTCATGCAGGTGGCGCCCCAGTTCCTCGCCGAACCGGAGCTCAACGACATGGTCAGCGAAGACGCGATGATGAAAACCCTCGAGCAGTGGGACACCGCGAGCGACCAGATGCTCCAGCAGGCCGAGGATATCGGCAAGGCCGGCCAGGCGCTCTCCACCGGCGATCCCAACCAGGCTGTGGCCATCGTCACCGCCGGCGACAAGCGCGAGCTGGTGCCGATCATGCCGGCCAGAACCGCGGGTGAAGAAGAGAAGAAAAAATACAGCTGGTAGAATAACCTTTGCCGCCGCGCCGATGACCGGGCCGCACCCGCGCACAGAACCCGGCGCAGCGGAAATTTTTGGTCAACCCAATCAAGGAGCAAGATATGGCAAATCAAGCCTACGCAGGCGGAGGGAGCAAGGGAGGCCTGACCCTCTTTGCGAAAATCCTCATCGGCCTGCTGATCATTGGTGCCGTCGGCTTCGCCGCCTGGAAGTTTCTGCCCGAAGGCGGCAGCAAGGATCCGCTGCGCGTCCACCTGATCACCTATCCCGGCATGACGCCCGGCCCCTATTTCAATAACGGCATGAGCCCCAATCCCGAATCGCGCTACAAAAAAGAGTACGGGCTCAACGTCAAGTTCACCGTCATCGATGTCATTCCGGACGCGCTGCAGGCCTGGAAGACGGGCCAGCTCGATGCGGTTGTCCTCACCGTCGATTCCTATCCCATCGGTCTTGAAGAGCTGCTCACCTTCAAACCGCGCATTTTCTACCTCACCGACAAATCCCAGGGGGCGGATGTTATTCTCGCCTCCGCTGCGGTCAAGTCGGTCGCCGATCTCGCCGGCCGCAAGGTGGGCTACAGCCCAGGCACGCCGTCACAGTGGTTCCTGCTGAATATCCTCAAGGCGGCCAACATGACCATGAGCGACATCCGGGGGATTGAATTCAACGAAGTGCCCCAGGTCTTCAAGGCCTTCGAGACCGGCCAGCTCGACGCCGCCGTCGGCTGGTCGCCGGATGATATCACCACCCGCGAAAGGACGCCCGGCGCACATGTGCTCAAGAGCACCAAGGAATCCTCGGAGATGCTTTTCGGCATCATGTTCGCCAGCCAGGAGGTGATCGACAAGCGCCACCTCGATTTCGAGCACTTTGTCGAAGGCTGGATGAAAGGCGCCGCCGAGCTCAACACCGACCAGAATGCCCGCCGCAAGGCCGCCAGGATCATGACCGCGGGCTATAGCGGCACCAACGAAGAGTACTGGCTTGAAACCTTCAACAATGTCCGCTTCGCCACCTTCGGCGACAACGCCGGCTTTTTCGGACTCACCCCGGGTTTTAAAGGGGTGACCGCGGAGATGGTCTATGACGAAGCGCGCAAAGCCTACTCGGCCATCGGCTTCGCTTCACCCAATCTGCCGAGCTGGCGCAATGTCTCGGATGCCAGCCTGGTCAACGCCGCCCGACTGAGCGGCACAGCCCACATGGCCCAGGCTCCGGCGACCTTTACACCGCCGACTTCGGACATGTACACCAAGCCGGCTGTGGCGACCAAAAATGTGCGCATCAATTTCGGCTTCAACTCGGCTGTGCTCGAACCCCTCGAGGCCCTCAAGCTTAAAAATGAATACGGCCAGATTGTCGCCATGAACGCCAATTCGCGCTTCCGCATCGTCGGCCACACCGACAATGTCGGCAGCCGCGAATACAATATCGAGCTGTCGCGCCGCCGCGCCAGGGCCATCGTCGAGTTCTTCGTCGAGACCTACGGCCTGAGCCGCAACCAGTTCGTCTTCGACGGCAAGGGGCCCGATCAGCCCATCGCCACCAACTCGACCGAGGAGGGCATGGCGCTCAACCGCCGCGCCGAGTGCTCTCTGCTTTAATCCCCCGTTCAACATGCCGGCCCGCCGCCGTGACGGGCCGGCATGGTTTCACTGGCGCCCGCTTCTCAATCGGCGCCTTTGCATATCCATTCCGGAGGCATCATGTCGTCCCCCCTTTTCGAACTGCGCGGCGAGCTGCCCAAAAGCCAGAAGATCCAGATCGGACTGCTCGGCGCGGTCGTCATCATCCTCCTCTGGTGGCTGATTGTCAAACTGGGCCTCGTCAATCCCAATATCGTCCCCTCGCCCTTCGCCATCCTCGGCTCCATCCCCGAGCTGATCAGCCGGGATGAACTCTTCAAACACCTCGGCCTGACCGTCTTTATGAACGTCGTCAGCTGGATCGAGGGCGCCGCGATCGCCCTGCCGATCGGCTTCGCCATCGGCCTCTTCCCGCTCGTCAATGCCCTTTTCGGGGGCTATGTCACCGCCACACGCTATATCCCCCTCACCGCCACCATCGTCCTCTTCATGGCGGCCTTTGGCATCTATATGTTCATGAAGGTCCAGTTCCTCACCTTCGCCATCCTGGTCTATCTCATCACCGCTGTCGTCTCCCGCGTGCAGGAGACCCCGCAGGTCTATGTCGATGCGGTCAAGACCCTGGGGGCGAACAAATGGCAGACCATCAAAAGCGTCTTCATCCCGCACGTCCTCTCGCGGGTGTTCACCGATTTCATCAACATCGTCGCCATCAGTTGGACCTACGCCGTCTATGTTGAACTGATCAACAAGCAGGAGGGCGGTATCGGCGCCCTCATCCAGAACCTCTATTTCCGCCAGAACGAGGTGGACAAGCTCTACATGCTCATCCTCATCATGGTCGGTGTCGGCTTCTGTTTCGATCTGCTGCTGCGCTTCATCGACCGCAAGACATTTCCGCATAAATACGCATAAGGCGATCCCGTATGATTCCAGACTTTACCAACACCAATCTGCCCGATATCATTGAACTGAAAGATATCAGCACCAGCTATGACAAGGGCCAGAGCTATATCATCAGGGATTTCAATCTGCTCATCGAGGACATCCCCGACAAGGGTGAGTTCATCGTCATCCTCGGCAAATCGGGCTGCGGCAAGACCACCATCCTCAAATACATCGCGGGATTGAAAGAGCCGACCTCCGGCCAGGTTCTCATCCGCGGGCGCGAGCGCGACCTCTCGGTCCCCATCAGCGTCATCTTTCAGGAGCCCTCCGCCCTCGAGCACTATACTGTGCTCAAGAACGTCATGCTGCCGCTGCTCTACAAAGGCGTGCCGGAGAGCGAGGCCGCCGACCGGGCGATGACCATGATCAAGGCGGTCGGACTGGACGGCCACGAACACAAATACGCCAAGTTCGGCAAACTCTCGGGCGGGCAGGTGCAGCGCGTGGTCATCGCGCGCAGCCTCATCGCCAACCCCGGCATCATCCTCATGGATGAGCCCAACCGCGGCCTCGACAACGAAACCGCCCTGCAGATCGACCTGCTCATCGCCGACCTCTGGCAGAAACTCCAGTCGACGGTCATCCTCGTCACCCACAATATCGACCAGGCGGTCTTTCTCGGCGACAACATCTATATCATGGGCGGCAAGCCGGCCAAAATCGTCCAGCATTTCCGGGTCCCTCTCCCCTATCCGCGCACTCGCGAGATCAAGCGCAGCCGGGAGTTCCTCGACCTCGCCGGCGAAATCGAAGAGTACTTGTACCAACTCTGAGCCGCAAATCGCTGCAGCCCGGCAAAACCGGCACCAATTAATGACAAAGGCAGGAATCAAAATTCCTGCCTTTGTCGTTATAGCGTGAAAACGATCTCATCAAGGAGGCAACATGACGACGGTGAAACAGCTTTTGGCGGGCAAGACAGCGGGGGTGGTGACCATCTCTCCGGAGCAGAGCGCCTTTGAAGCTCTGCAGAAAATGGCCCAGGCCGATATCGGCGCCCTGATCGTGACTGAGGGCAAAAAAGTGGTGGGGATCTTTTCCGAGCGGGACTATGCGCGCAAGGTGAGCCTGCGCGGCAAAACGGCCATGGAGTGCCTGGTCGGTGAGCTGATGACACGCCGGGTCTATTACGCCGATCCCGCGCAGACCATCAACGACGTCATGGCGCTGATGACGGCCAAACGCATCCGCCATCTGCCCGTCATGGAAAAGGAAGAGCTGACCGGGGTGATTTCTATCGGGGACGTGGTCAAGGCGGTCATCGCCGACCACGAGTTCACCATTCACGAGCTGGAAAAATATATCACCGGCAGCCCGGGCCTGGAGATTTAGGTCGATTACGGAACCCGCGAGTCCAGCCCCAGCCGGGCATTGTTCTGCCAGAGGTAGAAATCGAGGTTATTGACCAGGGCGTCCCCGTTCAGATCCTCGGCATGATAGCCGGCGCCGGGCAGAGTGAAAAGCTTGTTGTACCAGGGGACATAATCACGGCTGGTGAGGTAGCCGTCCCGGTTGATGTCACCGGCCGGCATGCAGTAGCGGCCGATGCTTAACACCCCTCCACTGCCGTAATACTGGCTCACCGCCAGGGTGAAATCGTAGAGCCGGTACTCGGTCGAGTTGAGGGCAAAGGCGGCGGCGCTCATCACCGCCGTATGGTTGCGGTGGCGCAGCACGATCCAGTAGCTCCCCGCCGGCAGGGATAAGGAGAGATTATAATTTGTTCCATCGGCCTCGACCAGATTTCCTTCCGTGTTTATAAAATAGGACTGCCGGTAGACTGGCGCTCCCCCCGGCGCTGTGCGCAGCTCGAGCAGAATCCAGTCGGCGACGTTGGTGGGGACGGTGGTCACCGTGCGCGGGGCCTCGGCATAGGGCGAGGTCAGGGGTATGT
>JAKQKF010000281.1 GCA_029560815.1 bacterium | reverse complement strand
CTTGGCCAGCCTGCCCTTTGTTGATGTGCTCTACATCCGCTGCGACTGGCGCGATGTCCAGAGCGCCCCGGGCCGGCTCAACCTCAATCCGGTGTGGAAACTGACCTTCGAGGCGGCCAAACAGTACAACCTGCGCGTCGGTTTTCGGGTGCAGCTCTCCAGCCCGAATTTTCAGCCCCGGCAGCTTTCCCTGCCCGATTTCCTCCTCGACAAGGTCCCGCTCGTCAAGATCGGCAAACGAAGAGGGGAGACGAACGAAACCAAAACCGGGGATTGGGATTATGTCGAACCCCGGTATGACCATCCCGCCTTTAAAAGTGCCTTCCGCGAGCTGAACGACCTGCTGGCCGCCGAATACAATGACCATCCCCTGGTCGAATTCATGGATATGATGATGTATGGCTTTTGGGGAGAAGGTCATACCAATAACCTGCCCAACCCTTTCCCCGATTACCTCACCGCTGAAAAAACGATGCTCGAGATGACCCGCTACCAGATCGACACCTGGAACAAAGTCCCTCTGGCCATCAACACCCAGCCCGACATCAGCAGCACCGGCAATTATGCCTGCCTGGATATGGCGGTCAGGGCCGGCTGCTGGCTGCGTTCGGACAGCATCCTCTTTATCGAGGAGCCGATCCAGATCGAACACCTCTCCAGCCGGCCGCCCTGGCTCGCCGCCGTGATGGAGCAGGGACGCTTCCGCGAATATGACATCAATGATATTCCCCTGGACGAGGCCGGCATCAACCTCAAGGAAAAATCCATGCTGCACTGCGTGGACATGGGGGCCAATTACTGGGCTCTCTGGACCGAGGGGGACAACCTCCGCACCTATTATGAAAAGTACCCGGCGGGATTCGATACCCTGCAGCGCCGGCTTGGCTATCGCGTCCGGCCATCGTGGATCTGGCAGCGGAAGCGGTACGGCACCTCCGAGGTCATCCTGGCCATCGCCAATGACGGCGTGGCGGGCGTGCCCGGCATTCTGCGTGTCTACATCGAGAGCGAGGACGGCCGCTTCAGCATGGGCGGCGGCCTCGATGCCGGCCATCCCCACGGCGGGCGGCTCCGGCAGTGCAATTTCATCCTGCCGCAGGGCATGGAAGGCAAAAAGATGAAACTGCGCGCCGAGATTGAAACCAAGGGCGTGCGCAGACCGGTCCATTGGGCCTGTGCACAGCCTCTCAATCCGGACGGCTCGTTCCCAATCCAGCTCAGCACCTTTGACGAGTCCGGCTGGCGGAAGGGCATCTGAATCCCGGGAGGGCATCCATTAACATGGAGTGTAAAAATTCATGGAACATTCATCAGGAATCACCCAAAGATCCGCCGCACTGGCTGTGGCGCTGCTCCTGGCCGCTCTCCCGGCTGCAGCCCAGCCGGAAACGCCGAGATCCGGCAAAGCGCTGGGGCCATGGGATTGGGGTCACATCCGCATCGTCCGCTCCAACGACAATATCGAGTTCCTAAATAGGCTGCATGCAACGGTCAACCAGAACGGCGGTCCGATCCTCTTCCCCAAAGAGAGGGAGAGCGGCCAGTACATCACCGATCTGAAAGAATTTGACAAGCTCGTCGCGGCAGCGCGCGAAAAGGTCGACCG
>JAKQKF010000257.1 GCA_029560815.1 bacterium | reverse complement strand
GCACATCATCGGCCGGGCGGCCTACATAGACAAGGTGCCGCTCTGGGAGGAGACTCATATCGATGAACTGAAAGGCCATTACGACGAACAATCGCACCGGCTCTCGTGACCAGTGGTACGCCGGGACGATGACCCCCTGTGACTCGGCAGGAGTTTCGGCATCCTCTCCGATTGTGAAACCCCTGTGCACGCTATCGAGGGAGTGAAATGATCAAAAAATTCATCCTTGTCACAGCTCTTCTCTGCCTGTACGGCTGTGCCTACCTGCAGAAAAGCCCCTCCGTTGCGCCCATCCGGGGCGACATCCGCGATGTCATTCTGACGCAGCCGGAGAGCTTTTTTTACGTCGATACCGCCGCCTACCCGCAGGGTGACCGCACCCTGCCGGTCGGGATGTTCGACTCCGGCACCGGCGGGCTCACCGTCCTCGACGCCGTCGTCCGCTTCGACGGCTTTGACAACAACAGCCATGCCCCCGACCCCGATGGCGACGGGACCGCCGATTTCAACCATGAGAAATTTATCTACCTCGGCGACCAGGCCAACATGCCCTACGGAGACTATGCCCAGGAGAACAACCTTCCGCTGCTGCGGGAGCATATCTTCAAGGACCTGCAGTTCCTGCTCGGCACCAGATACTACCCAGCCCCGCAGAGTGCCAGGCCCTCAAACGACAAGCAGCCGGTCAAGGCGATCGTCATCGCCTGCAACACCGCCACCGCCTATGGCAAGCGGGAGATCGAGCGCTTTCTCGACCGCGCCGGACTTGATCTCAAGGTGATCGGGGTCATCGATGCCGGCGTGCGCGGCGCCCTGGAGCATTTCGACAGGGGGGAAGCGGGCACCCTCGCCGTGATGGCGACCCCGGGCACGGTCGCGGCCAATGGTTATCCCGACGCTCTAGCGGAGCAGCTGGCGGCGCCGGGCTATTCGGGCGGAATTGATATGTTCCAGCAGCCTGGCCATGGTCTGGCCGGCGCGGTCGACGGCGAGATCGCCTATATCGATCCGCGCGCCGCCGCACCCCGGCCGGAATACCGCGGACCCGCCCTGCTCCATCCCCATGCGGTCATCGACTCCACCATCCTCCCGCGTTATGGTTTTGACTGGGATGAAAACCATATGCTCTATGATGGCAGCCGGGAGCATCCCCGCCGCCTGCAGATCAATTCGGTCGAGAACTATATCGCCTACAACCTCGTCTCCCTGCTCGAACAGCTCCGCCGGGCGCAGAGCGCCAAGCCTCTCAAGGTGCTCATCCTCGGCTGCACCCACTACCCCTTCTACCTGGATGTTTTCGAAGCAGAGATCGGCCGGCTGCGCGCCTACCGGGAGGAGGGAGCGTTTATCTATCGCCCCTTCCTGGCCGATACCGTTCACCTGGTCGATCCGGCCATCAATACGGCGCGGGAACTCTATGATCATCTCCATCAGGCGCGGCTTCTTGCCGATAACGATCTGGCGGAGAGCCGGTTCTACATCAGCGTGCCCAACCGTGACCTTCCCGATGCGCAGCTCGATGCGGCCGGCAACTTTACCTGGGCTTACAAATACGGCCGCCGCGCCGGCGAGAACCGGGAGTACGTCAAGTACGTGCCCTTCAGCCCGCAAACCATCCCGCCCGAGACCTCCGCCCGGCTGCGGCGTTCCATCCCGCGGACGATGGCGATCATCGAGAGATTTATGAACGGCGATGAAATAATAAACCCCTGATTTTTGTATTACTAACGAATTTCAACCGCTTGTCATCTTTTTTTTGACCCGCAGAGGATACCACATGCAAAAGAAAAAACTGCTCGAGATGTACCGCATGATGCTGCTCATCCGCCGCTTCGAGGAACGGACGGCGCAGATGTACGGCATGCAAAAGATCGGCGGTTTCTGCCACCTCTATATCGGCCAGGAGGCGGTCGGTGTCGGCGCTGTCTCGGCCCTGCGCCCGGGCGACCAGTTCATCTCCGCCTACCGCGACCACGGCCACATCCTCGCCATGGGCGGCGAGCCCGCTGCAGTGATGGCCGAACTCTTTGGCAAGGCCACCGGCGTCTCCAAGGGCAAGGGGGGCTCGATGCACCTCTTCGATGTGGAGAAAGGTTATTTCGGCGGCCACGGCATCGTCGCCGGCCAGGTGCCGGTGGCCACAGGCATGGCCTTCGCCGCCAAATACCGCAAGGAAGACAAAGTTGTGCTTTGCTCGATGGGTGAGGGCACGGTCCATCAGGGCGCCTTTCACGAATCCCTCAACCTCGCCAAGCTCTGGCACCTGCCGGTGATCTATATGATCGAGAACAACCGCTACGGCATGGGCACTCCGATGGAACGCGCTTCCGCGGTCTGGGACCTCTCCGAAAAGGCCTGCTCCTATGACATGGCCCGCGCCACCGTCGACGGGATGGATGTGCTCGCCGTCCATGACACCGTCGCCGAAGCCGTTGTTCGCGCCACCCGCGACGGCGAACCAACCCTGATCGAGGCCCGCACCTACCGCTTCCGCGGCCACTCGATGTCGGATCCGGTCCACTCCCACTACCGCACCAAGGAGGAGGTGGAGGAGCAGAAAAAGCTGGATCCCATCCTCATCTTTCAGCAAAAGCTGCTCGACGACAAGGTGATCACCGCGGAAAAAATAAAAGAGTACGAGGACGAGATCAAAAAGATCGTTCTCGACGCCGTCGACTTTGCCGAAAAGAGCCCCCTGCCGGCCATGGAAGAGCTCTATACTGAAATCTATTCCTGATTATTAAAACCTACTTAACATAGAGAGCAGAGTATGCCAGAATTGACCTTTCGTGAAGCCCTGAACCAGGCCATGGCCGAGGAGATGGAACGCGATCCCAATGTCTTCCTTATGGGTGAAGAGGTGGGCTATTACCAGGGCGCCTACAAGGTGAGCCAGGGGCTGCTGGAAAAATTCGGCCCGCAGCGTGTCATCGACACCCCGATCGCCGAACTCGGTTTCACCGGACTCGGCGTCGGCGCCGCCCAGTCGGGACTGCGCCCGATCATCGAGTTCATGACCTGGAATTTCTCCCTTTTGGCCCTGGACCAGATCGTCAACAACGCCGCCAAACTGCGCTACATGTCCGGCGGCCAGATCAGGATGCCGATCGTCTTCCGCGGCGCCAACGGCTCCGCCCATCAGCTCGGCGCCCAGCACAGCCAGTCGCTCGAATCATGGCTCTGCCACATCCCCGGTCTGATCGTCATGGCCCCGAGCGTACCGGCCGACGGCAAGGGGATGCTCAAGGCGGCGATCCGTGACGACAATCCCGTCGCTTTTTTCGAGAGCGAGGTGGCCTATGGTTACAAGGGCGAGGTGCCCGAAGGCGAGCATATCGTTCCCATCGGCGTCGGCGATATCAAGCGGCCCGGCAAGGATGTGACTCTCATCGCCTGGTCCAAGATGATCCACGTCGCCCTCGAGGCCGCCAATATCCTCGCCGGCGAGGGGATCGAGGCCGAAGTGGTCGATCCGCGCACTCTGCGGCCCCTCGACGAGCAGCTTTTGATCAGCTCGGTCGAGAAGACCAACCGCTGTGTCATCGTCGAGGAGGGCTGGCCCTATGCGGGTGTGGGCGCCGAGATCGCCTACCGCATCACCCTCAACGCCTTTGACCACCTCGATGCGCCGGTGCTGCGCATCACCAGCGAGGATGTGCCCATGCCCTACGCGGCCAACCTCGAGCATGCCGTGGTGCCGAGCGCCCAGAAGGTGGCCGCCGCCGCCAAAAAAGTGCTCTACGTTTAGACATGAGTATGGCTCTGCAAGGCAGATGACAAAACCGGGAAATCGCGCAGAGACGCCAAGACGCGGAGAAGTGTCAGCAAAGCGGATGGACAACAGAAAATCTGAAAGATGATTTTTTCTCTGCGGCCTCCGCGCCTCTGCGCGAGTTTAATGATTGGACTATGATTAGCCAAGATAAAGAGGAAATATATGGCAAGCAAACTCACCATGCCGAAGCTGAGCGACACCATGACCCTGGGCGTGCTGCTGAAATGGTATAAAAGAGAAGGCGAGACGGTGGAGGCGGGCGAGGTGGTCGCCGAGGCGGAGAGCGACAAGGCGACCATGGAGCTTGAGGCCTTCGATGCCGGCACCCTGCTCAAGATCGTCGTCCCCGATGGCGGCAAGGTGCCGGTCGGCGGACTGCTGGCGGTCATCGGCGAAAAGGGCGAGGATATTGCCGCTCTGCTGGCGGATGCAGGGCCCGGGCCGGAGGCTGCAGCAGCCTCCGCGGGGCCGGCCGGCGCAGCCACCCCGTCCGGGCAGGACGTGGAGGAGCCGATAGCCGCCGCCCCGGTGCCCGACATCACCCCGGATGACGTC
>JAKQKF010000213.1 GCA_029560815.1 bacterium | reverse complement strand
GTGCCGATGGAATCGGTCCGGCCGTCATGGCTCAGGGCCAGCCGCAGCGGGCGCGACTCGCCGCGCCGCCAGTAATCGGTGCTCAGGTCGATGCTGTTGGCGACGGGATAATAAAAGCTGATGCGGGCCGGCAGCGGCCGGCTGTCGTGAAATTCTGCACCGGCATAGGGGCCGCCGGCCTCCACCTGGCCGCGCTTTTCGTTGCCGGCCTGCGCGAGCGATTTCAGCGGCTCCGCTGTCTCCCCGGCGCCGCACCCGGCGCAGAGGTACAACAGCAGCAGCCAGAGAGCGGCCATGCATTTGAACGCTCCGGAGGTCATGTTACGCCCCCCGCGCCGCCTGTTTTTTCAACAAGGATGCTATGCATGCCCCTCCTCAGAAGGCCAGGTTGAACGAAAACCTCTGGGCGTTTTCCAGCCGGCCGAAATCGGCATAGGCATAGTCCAGCTGGATCAATGCATTGCCCAGATTACGCGTGGCCAGGCCCACCCCCAGGGTGAGGCCCTGCTCGCGGTCACGCAAAAAGAGGTCGCGGTAGCCGGCCCGCAGGAAAAGCATCTCCCGGAAACCGTACTCCATGCCCAGATTGATCGATTCAGTATTGTCGCTGGGATGAATGGCATCGGCCGCTATGGTCAGCCGGTGCAGCGGGCTTTTCCAGGGCTCCATGGCCAGCCCGAACTGAAAGGTCAGCGGCAGGGCCCACTCCCCGGTCTGCAGATCCGCCGGGATGCGGTCATTGTTGCCGAGGATGTTGGGATTGATGTCCTGATAGACCAGCAGGTCCTTGCCCTCCAAGCGCATGTCGGTGCCGAAGTTGCTCAAGGTGGCGCCGATGCGCAGGCCGTGCAGACCGGTGATGAAGAGGGTGCCGAAATCGATGGCAAATCCGTCCGCGTTCTCGTGCCAGATGCTCTGGGTGATGTATTTGACATTGAACCCGACGGAGAAGCGGTCTGTGAGACTGCGCGCATAGCTGAGGCCGACGGCGAGATCGCTGGAGTTGAAAATCTCGCCGGTCCCGTCCGGCTGGTCGGTGGTGCGCACGGCCATTTCGCCATAGTCCAGGTAGGTCAGCGAGGCCCCGAGGGTGCCGAATGCGCCGAGGGGGAGGGTGAAGCCGGCGAAATTGAATTTGAGATCCGCCAGCCAGCGGGTGTGCATGAGCAGCACCTGGATATCCCCGCTGCGGGCGATGCCGGCGGGATTCCAGTAGAGCGCGCTGGCGTCATCGGCGGTGCCGACAAAGGCCCCGCCCATACCCGTCGCCCGCGCGCCCACGCCGATGGTGAGGAAAGGGGCAGCGGTGACGCCGACCTTGGCGACATCGCCGGCGATGAGCCCCGCCGCCGTCAGCAATACGAATGCAACTGTGACGATCTTTTTCATATGACCATCCGTAAAATTTTCACCAGCAGGTCATTTGATGACCGCGAATTTGTCGATGCGGGTGCCGATATCGGGGGCATCGACCTGGAAAAGGTAGATGCCGTAGGCGATATCCATTCCGTCCTTGGAAACCAGATCCCAGCTCTCTGAGCCGTCGTCGATGCTGCTGTCATGTTCGATGGTATCGACCAGATAGCCGCGCACTGTATAGATGCGGATGGTGCAGCGGGCCGGCAGATGGTTGAAATAGATGCGGCGCTCGCCCCGGCCAAAACGGAAGGGGTTGCGCGGCTCCCAGCTGGCGGCGGCGCAGTAGGGGTTGGGGACCACGGTTACAGCCGCGAGCTGATCTTTCGCCAGGCTGGCGCTCTCGCGCGCACCCTGAATCGTGAAACGGAAGCTCTCGCCGTCGCGAAAAGGCTTGGTGGTCCGTACGCGGAAAATATCCCCGGCGGCGGGCCGGTCGCCAGTCTCCCCAGGCTGATCATAGAAGAAGGTCCAGGCGGCCTTGAATCTGGATTTGGGTGTGGGCAGCGGATCACCCAGCCGCTCTCCGATGACGATGGTGACCGAATCCCCCGGCGAGAAAAGTCCGTCCTTGTCCTTGTCGCCGAAGAGAAAATCCATCGTCCGCGCTTCGGTGGTATTGAAGATCATGAAGGAAACCGCCGCCGCTGTCTGGCCGAAGAGCAGGGCCTGCGAAGTATCGACGATGTGGTCATAAAAGGTGATCTCGAAATCGGCGGGATATGGTATGAACCGGCCGCTCAGGCTGGGATTCATGCCCACGCGCAGTTTCCAGTTGTGATCGCCCTTGACCCAGCCGGTCTCGGCCTCGATCACCTGGCAGGCGGTGTCGCCAAGGACGTGCAGCACCATGCCTTCCATAACCGGGGTGGTGCTGAGGGCCTCCTCAAGCTGGGCATTTTCCAGCAGCGTGGTCTGGGTGGTGGTGTTGATGACGTCATAGGTCGCGCGGCGGTTGAGGGCGAAGGCGGAGGTGTCGTGAAAGGTCACTTCATAGGAGGCGTTGTCTAGCAGGGCGTTGGCGTCGAGCAGCTCCACCTCCAGCTGACCGGTGCCGGGGCCCTGATGGTGGATCCCGTCCGCCAGCTGCGGCGGCAGGTAGCCCGCGGCGGGCGCGCGCGGAGTGATCACGGCGCAGTTGACATCGACATATTCCACCACTCCGGCGGCGCTGACGCGGATGACGCTCGAGGCCTCGGAGGGCGAAATGCCGGAAAGCTCGCCGGTCGACGAGACCGTCACCAGCCCCCGGTCATAGGGGACCACGGCATAGTAATAGGTCTGGCCGTTCTCGACGTCGGTATCGACATAATAGTGACGCAGGCCGGTATCTTCGCCAAGGTCGAATTTGATCCCCTCGATATCGATCGGATGGAGCCCCTTGATGCCGTTGCCGAGGTCAAATTCGGCGATATACTTGCGGAAGCGGGCCTTGCCATAGGCGTCGGTGATGACCTGGGCTTCGGAGAACTCGGCATCAGTGGTGCGGTAGATGCGGTAGCCTTCGAAATCGTGCTCCTGCAGGAAGGGGTCCCAGGATTTCTCGGCGGTATCATCCCAATAGAGCACGACCCTGCCGTCGCCGGGCACGGCGGTCAGGCGCGACTTGTCGGGCGGCCGGGCGAACTGGTAGGTGGCGTTGTAGATCTGCTGCACGGTTTTTTTCGCCCGGGCCAGCTGGTTCTGGTCCTCGCCGAAAAGGAGGGACATGGAGTAGAACTGGGTATCGCCCGCCTTTAATCCGAAGGGTCCCGAGCTGAAGAACATACCCAGATTGGTGTTCTGTACCAGTTTTTCGCGCGGCGGCGGGGCCGATTTCAGGCCGTTCCAGTAGGCCTCATCGTATTCCATCTTGTATTCATGCAGCACAAAGACCTGGAAGCCGGTGAGGCCGATCTGGTCGGATTCATCCTTGTCGAGGTAATCGAAATCGGGTTCGCCGGGCGTGGGGATGCCATCGCCCTCGCCCGCATCGGGGCCCGAATAATTGCCGTCATTGGGGTCCAGGCCGTCAGCGCCGAGATCGTCATTCAGGGGCTCGCCGTCGTCCCACTGGCCGTTGCTGTTCAGATCCAGATAGGGATCCCAGTTGATATTCTCGTCGCCGGACCAGTGCGGCCTGAGCGCGCGGTCGGGATAAAATTCCGTGAAGGCCTTGACGTCGTCGACGCCGTAGGGGGCGGCAGCGAGGAAAACTCCGGGCCCGCTGTCGCGCCGTTCGTTGATCAGGCCGTCATTGTCGTTATCGCGGCTGTCGCGGAAGATGCCGGGGCTTTCGAGAAAGGCGAAGCCGGCCACGCCGACGGGCGCCCAGTTGTTGGGGCTGCCATAGCCGTTGCCGTCGAAGGCCCAGGCGATGTCGAGGTCGAGGTCGTAGCTGCCGGCATCATCGGCGGAATCATCATGGCCGCCGATGCCCCAGTCGATATGAAAGGCGAAATAGGTGCTGTCGTAATCCGCCTTGCCTTCATTGGTGATGAAATAGATCGAAAAGATGCAGTCCTGGGCGAGCACCTGGTTCCACTGAAAAAGGCGGGAAGCCACCTCGATGCCCAGGCCGCGGCGCGACGAGTCCCCGGGATCGGGGTAGTAGAGATATTTTTCATCGGGATCGTCGTCAAAAACGAAATAGGTCTCGAGGTCGGCGTTGGTCTTGCCCCGGCCGAAAAAGCCGTTCCACTGCCCGTCCCATTCTGCATTCTGGTCGGGCCAGGTGGCGGGCCAGGTCGTCGGGTTGTTGCTCATCGCCGGATAGTTGTGGATGTTGGTCTTGACATCCGCATTGAAATAGCCCGGCAGGGGGGCGAACCCCCAGGGGATTCCCTCCGGGGAGGTCGACATGTCCTCGCGGTAGCGGGTGACCACGTCGTGATAGCGCTTGCCGTGAATGTCGACGATCGGTGTCGCGACGATGAGGGCGACGCCGTCGACATAGGTATGGCCGCTGCCCTTCGGCCACTCGCCGGAGGGCCAGGCTGGCTCATCCCAGTTGGCGATCTCGCCGTGGTTGGCGAAGACCGTGCGCACCACATTGCCGTCCATGGTGCCCCAGCGCGTGTTGGCGAGCGCGCCGACCTGCGGGTCGGCCTTGCGCTGCGCCCAGAGCGGCTGCAGGGTTGCCGCCAGAAGCAGGCAGCAGAGTATTTTCAGGCGACTCATAATCACCACTCTCATGTTATGATTCAAAATTCCAGACCGATGCCCGCCAGTATCTGCCGTGGGTCCGAATAAAAGTTGGGACGGGTCAGATAGTCGGAGAGGCTGTTGACGCCGAAAATGGTGCCCGAAGCGAGCGCCGACAGGGTATAATTGGCGCGGCCGGTATCGCTGTAGACATCGAGCTCGTTCTTCTGATCCAGCAGATTGTAGATCCGGACAAAGGCATTGAAGTTCAGGCCGCCGGCCTTGAAATTGCGATAGGCATAGAAGTCAAAGTTCATGAAAGAAGGCCGGCGTTCGCTGTTCTCTACCGCCGTGCGCACATTCTGCTGGGTCGGCGTATAGGGCAGGCCGCTGCCGAGGCGTCCGATCACGCTGGCGGACCAGACTTTGGCGTTGCCGGCTGTGAGCGAAAGATTGAGACTGTGGGTGCGGTCCCAGTTGAGCGGAACCAGCTGCTTCTGCGGCTCGCGGCCGGCCTGCGCATCAAGAAAAGCCGAGGCCGGATCGGAGGCATCCCCGCGGGCGATTTGATAGGTATAGTCGAGCGTCGCGCCGAATCCGGCGGTCAGCCGTTTTTCGAATGCGAAGGTCAATCCCTTGACCCCTCCATAGTCCCGGTTGATATAACGCGCATAGCGGATGCCGGTCGTGGTGTGGAGGATCTCCGTGCCCAGGAGGTTGCGGATATCCTTGAAATAGGCGGTCACCTCCAGGGAGAGCTCCTCGCCCAGCTGCTGCTGCAGGCCGATCTCGTAGATGGTGGTCTTTTGCGGTTTCAGCTCCGCGTTGCCGATGGTGTTGGGCACCCTCTCGGGCGGTGAGGTGCTCCCGTAATCGGAGGTGGCATAGAGCTCGAAATCGGGATTGGAGAAGAGAAATTCGAAATTGGGGATCTGGAAAAAATGACCATAGGAGATGTGGATCGCCCCGCGGTCGGTAATGGGATAGGAGAGACCGAAACGCGGGCTGAGCTGCTGGCTCGTTTTGGGCGTGCGCAGCGGCGAGGCCGAGGGCTGGAGAAAATCGAGGGGGATCAAGCCGTCGGACTTGAAATAGTCATAACGCACGCCGGCATTGACGACCATATAGGCGAGCTCGATCTTGTCCTGCACATAGGCGGAAACCTCGAGGGGATGGAGGAGGTATTCGTCGTTGTTCTGGACGTTTTTGGTCACGGCGGGGACGTAGGGCTGCCACTGTGTGTCGCGGTTGAGGCGGATCTCGAAGGAGCGCAGCCACATGCGGTGCTGGCGATACTCCAGGCCGAATTTGAACTGGTGCTCGTCGGTCGCCTGCGACGTGAGATCCACCTTGCCGACGCTGGTGGTCGTGTTGCGCAGGAAATGCCACATCTGCTGGCCGCCGGTGAGAAAGGCGTTGCCGCTGGCGGCGTCGAGCAGCTTGGGATTGACATAGCGCGAATCGTAGGGATCCTTGTAGACGTACTGCTTGTAATCGGTATAAAAACGCGCCAGTTTGACAGTGAAGAAATTGCGCTGGTTCAGCACCGAGGTCCAGGTCAGATTGTTGTTCCAGCCCAGCTGATGGCGCCAAAAGTCGCCGTCCGGATTGAAACGGAACTGGTGATCATACTCCCGGTACTTTTGCCGCTGCACCAGCCCCTCGTACTCGAGCTTGTTGGCGTCAGAAAGTCTGTACGCCAGCTTGATCTGCCCGGTCAAACGCCGGCTGGGGCGCATGGCGACCTCTTCCGCGCTCCCTTTCAGGCTGTCGGCATAGCGGCTGAAATCCTGTTGGGATGTGAAACGCCGGCCCTGGCTATGGGACTCGATGTACCAGTCACGCACATCGCTGCTGGGAAAGTTGGCCGAGTCGGAGGGGAGAAAGACACGCTGTCCGTAGAGGGCCCCCTCGCTTTCATAATAGCGGCCCGAGGCGAAGAAGGTGAGACGGTTGCGGGCGAAGGGGACCGGCCCGCTCAGCGTACCCTCAAGATTGTAGATCGGATTGAAAGCGTCGACGTTCCAAAAGATGTCGGTATGGGAGCTGACGTAATCACCCACGTAACTGGTGAGCGAACCGTGGTACGCATCGCCGCCCTCCTTGGTGACCACGTTGACAATGCCGGACATCGCCTGGCCATATTCGGCGTTGAAGGTGCCGCTGATTACCTGCAGCTCCTGCACCGCGGTGTTCTCAACCTGCACGGCGGAATTGCCGGAATAGACATCATTGATGGAGATGCCGTCAATGAGATAGCCGACCTCGCCGCTGCGGCCGCCGCGAAAGTGGCCGTCAACCACGCCGGCCTGCAGATTGATGACGTCCTGCATATTGTCGACCGGCAGCCGTCCGATGATCTCGGAATTGACCGTGGCGACCGTGGAAGTGAGGTCCCGCTCAACCAGAGGCTTGGTGGCGGTGACCGTGATCGACTGCCCGGTCTCGAGTATGGTCTGCGACATGGCAAAATCGACCGTGGTCGTCTTGTCGATCGATACCTGCACCCGGTTATAGGTCATCCCGGTATAGCCAAGCAGTTTGGCGTGCAGGGTATGAACCCCCGGCGGGGCCCGCAGGATCAGATACCGGCCATCCAGATCGGTTACTGCGCCGAGGGCCGTACCCTCGACGATGATGTTGACGCCGGGCAGTCCCTCTTTGGAGCCGGCATCCACAACACGGCCGACTATTTTTCCGGTGGTTCCGGCCATCAGCGGTGCCGCCAGCGCCAGGATGGCCGCCAGCAGCCCAACAACAAGTTTAGGTCGCATGGAAGACTCCATCAAAGGCGGCGTGCCACGCACCCAAACGGGTGCGTGGCACGCGCGGTTTTACTTGACCAGGGCCATCTTGCGCATCATGCGTGCATCTTTGGTCTCCAGGATGTAGAAATAGAGACCGGAGGAGGCCATCCGGCCTGTCTCATCCCGTCCATCCCAGATAACCTGATGTTCGCCGGCGTTGGTTTTGGCGGAGATCAGGGTGCGGACGGGTTTGCCAAGCAGGTCATAGACCGCCAGCTTGACCCATCCGTCCTGCGGGATGGAGAAGGTAATGCGCGTTTCAGGATTGAAGGGATTGGGATAATTCTGGGCGAGGCGATAGATGGCCGGCAGAGTGGCGTTTTCCGCGCCGGGAACCCGGGTCACATTGCCCTCAACCACGGCGAAATCATCCCAGTAGACCTTGCCGGTGACCTGATGCTGCAGGCGCGCCCGGATTGACATGCGCGTGGCGTTGGCCGGCGGCGCTACGGTAAAGTTGTAGAGGGACCAATCCTTGTCCGCAACGCTCTGGTCGACGACAAAGAAATCGGTGCCGCCAACCTCCGCCCAGCCCTCCTCACCGGTATGATAGGTCAGCGTGAAAAAGACCGACTTTTCGACATCCTGGGTGGTGTTGATGGTCACACCCTCGGTTTTCACCCAGGCCTGCACGGTGTAGAGACGTCCGGGGAGGATCGGATTGCGGTCGCTGATCGCCACCACTTCGGCGGGATTGCTCTCTTCATCCGCGAGCAGCAGCGAGTGATCGCCGGTATGGGCGGCATCGCGGGTGATGGTGACCGTGCCGTAATCCATCTCGCCTTCGCTCATCTTGTCTTTCCAGAAGAACCAGCCGGCCGGGACGCCGAAATTGGCGTTGTAGAGATCGCCGATCCAGCCGCTGGCTCCGGGCGCCAGTTTCATAAAGATATCATCCAGCCAGGCTGTGCCGACCGCTGCTGGGCCAAAAGCGAACTGGATGCTCATGGAATCGGCATCGGCCGGAAGAACGATGGGAGCATCGTTTTTGATCTCCGTCCAGTCGCTGGTCGCCTGGCCCTGGGGGACCTTGAGGACAACCGGCTGGCCAAAGATCACCGCCTTGTTCTTGTCGAAGAAAGTATAGACGAGATGAATCTCGCCGTCGGCCGTGGCAGGATTGACCGTGACGTTCTCGGTCTTGACCCAGCCGCCGACCACGATCTCGATGTTGGGCGGGATGCCCGTGGTCGGGTTCCACTGCAGCTTGGCCATATTGGCGATGGTCTGCCAGGCCGGCGTTTCGTTGCCCGACGCTTTCTGGATCATCAGGCTGCGCTGCGGCGAACGCGCGACATCGCTCGTCCACGACAGCGTCGCTCCGCTCTCATTGACCTTGGTCCAGTAGGCCGGCAGATCGGCCTCGAACCCCATGCCGTCTGCCTTCTGGGCGATGGGCATGACCTGGAAATCATCCCAGTAGGTATTGCCGGCTACCTGGTGCTGCAGACGGGCGCGGATGGAGATGCGCTGATCGAGGGGCTCGGTCTTGATGCGGAAGCTGTAGAGCGCCCAGTCGCGGTCGGCCGCGCTCTGGTTGACGATGAAAAAGTCCGCCCCGTGGCGCTCAGCCCAGTCGGGCGCATCGGAGTGATAGGTGACGGTGAAAAAGATCGCCTTTTCAACATCCTTGGTGGTGTTGACCGTGGCGCCCTCCAGCTTGACCCACGCCGAAATCAGGTACTCGGTATCGGGCAGGACCGGATTGCGGTTGGAGATGGCCACCACCTCATCGCCGTTGGCTTCATTGTCGGAGATGCGCAGGGAATGGACGCCACTGTGAGCGTAGGTGTCGGTGATGGTGACAATGCCTTTTTCGTCACCGATGCCTTCGGACATGCCGCCCTTCCAGAAAAACCAGCCCTCGGGGACGCCGAAATTGGCGTTGTAGAGATCGCCGATCCAGCCGCTGGCCCCGGGCGCCAGCTTCATAATGATGTCATCCAGCCAGACCGTGCCGGTGGCCTCTGCTCCGAAACCGAAGGTGATGACCATAGAGTCGGCATCGGTGGGCAGGACGACGGGGGCGTCGTTTTTGATCTCGGTCCAGTCGCTGCTCGCCTGCGACTGCGGAATCTTCAACACGACCGGCTGGCCGAAGATCATGTTCTTGTCCTTGTCGAAGAAGGAGTAGGCGAGATGGATCTCCTGGGCTGCTGTCGCAGGATTGACGTTGACGTTCTGCGTTTTCACCCAGCCGCCGACTACGATCTCGAGATTGGGCGGGATGCCCGTGGTCGGGTTCCACTGCAGCTTGGCCATGTTGCCGGAGATCCACAGGGGATCAGCGGTGCCGGCGCTCTTGCTGATCTTCAGGGAGCGCTCGGCCGAACGCCAGGCGTCAGCGGCCCACTCCACGGTCGCGTCACCGTGGGCATAACCGGACCAGTTGGCGGGCTGCAGGGATTCATCGAAATTCAGATTGGCTTTGGCGATTCCGAGGGGATAGATGCGGATATCATCCCAGTAGGTATTCCCGGTCGCCTGATGCTGCATGCGGGCGCGCACCGAGATGCGTGAGGCGTTGTCGGGCACCCGGAAGGTGAAAGAGTAGAGGCGCCAGTCCGATTCGGCCCTGGACTGGTCGACCACGACAAAATCTTCTCCGCCCACCTCCGCCCATCCCGCTTCGCCGGTGTGGTAGGTGATGGTGAAAAAGATCGCCTTTTCGATATCCCGCAGGGGATTGAGGATGGTGTTCTCCAGTTTGACCCAGGCGGAAAAGCCGTAGGAACGGCCGGGCTCGACGGGATTACGGTCCGAGATGGCGACCACTTCCGCGGGATTGGCGGCGTCATCCGCGATCATGAGCGAGTAGCTGCCGCGATGGGCATACTGGTCGGTGATGGAGACGGTGCCGTAATCCTGTTCGCCCTCGCTCATCCGGTCCTTCCAGAAGAACCAGCCGGCCGGGACGCCGAAATTGGCGTTGTAGAGATCACCTATCCAGCCGCTGGCCCCGGGCGCCACCTTCATAAAGATGTCATCCAGCCAGACCGTGCCGGTGGCCTCCGCGCCGAAGCTGAAGGTGATGATCATCGAGTCGGCATCCGCCGGCAGAATGACCGGAGCGCTGTTCCTGATCTCGGTCCAGCCGGTACTGGCCTGACCCTGCGGCACCGGGATGGTGACGGGCTGACCGAAGAGCAGGTTTTTGGACTTGTCGTAAAAGGAGAAGCTGAGGGTGACCATGGCGGCAGCGGAAGCGGGGGAGATGTTGACATTTTCAGTTTTGACCCAGCCGCCGATGACCATCTCGATATTGGGGGGGATACCGGTGGTGGGATTCCATTCCAGTTTGGCCATGTTGCCGGATTGCCAGGCCGGAGCATCGGCGCCGCCACCCTCCGAAATTTTCAGGGAGCGCAGGGGGGAGCGGAACTGATCGGTCGACCAGACGACCTCCGCGTCATTGGCGTCCACTTTGTACCAGTTGGCGGGAAGTTCGGCGTTTTCAAAATCGCCGTTGGAGATCGTATTGATCTGGGCGAGGGCCGGCTGCAAGAACAGGCCGATACAGAGGATCAATACGCCCCAAAGGGTATGTTTGCAATGGTTCATGACGACTCCTCCAGGTTGATTGCAGTGAACAGCAGATGAACATCCAGGAAAACAGGCGAGCCCATCGCGGCTATTCGATCTGTGGAGTGCGGGGAAACCGGGCTGTCAGCCTGAATCCGTCAAGGTGACGTGATACAAAAAGCCGTCTCACCTCCTCTCATTTCTAATGTCGAATCCGGACGCACAACTATCTGGTGATCGCGAAATTCTGGTAACCGGGCTGGTGGTGGAAAAAGCGCAGAGTCAGAAGTGAATGCACAAATCAGGTCGATTCCCGGCGCACCAGGCGCACCGGGACGACAATTTTCATGCCTGCCTGAGCAGTACCTGCAATGAGCTGCGCCAGCAGGCGGATCGCCAAAGCGCCCATCTCCTCCTTGGGTACATGCAGTGTGGTCAGCGTGGGACGGGCGGTGATGGCGGTCTCGACATCGTCAAAACCGGTGATGGCGACATCCTCGGGGATGCGCAGCTTGCGGTCGCGGCAGGCGCGCAGAATGCCGCTGGCGATGGCATCATTGGCGGCGACGAAGGCGGTCAGCTTGAGCTTGTTATCGAGGAAATGGCGGGCGGCTTCATACCCCTCCTGGGCGCCGCTCAGGAGAAAATCGGCACTGATTCTCTTTTCATCGGCGTCGAGACCGCTCTCAGCCAGGATCCGGCGAAAAGCATCCCGCCGTTCGCGCATGCCGGGATGCTGGCTGTCGCCGCCGACAAAGACCAGATCGCGATGCCCCTTGCTGAGCAGATGGGTGACCGCCTGCCGGATGCCGTCTCCATTATCGATCAGGATGGCTGAGTGATTGCCCGCAGGAGGCAAATAGTCGATGAGAACGCAGGGCAGATCCCGCTCTTTGATCGATTCGATGATTTTAAGGGGCACTGTGCCGGCGAGGATGACGCCATCGACATTTTTTTCCAGCAGAAAGCGGGGGATATTTTTCTCTGAAAATTGGTGCTCGATAGTGGTGAGGAGTACGTAATAGTCGTGCGAGCGGGCTTCGAATTCCGTTCCCAGAAAGATCTTGGTATAAAAGGGCTCGGCGTTGGAAAAGTGGTCGGTGCTGAGGATGAAACCGAGGTTGCCGCTGTGCCGGGTGACGAGCCCGCGTGCGGAGCGCTGGGGGTGGTAGTGGAGCTTTTCGATGGCTTCGAGCACCTTGCGCTCGGTTTCACGGCTGACGCGTCCCTTGCGGTTGAGGACCAGGGAGACGGTGGAAACCGCAACACCTGCAGTGCGGGCGACATCTCGAATCGTCACATTCATCGAAACGCTTTAATTTAATGAGTAATTTATATCAAGTTATTATATAGGTCATTTCCTTATAAGCGGGTAAAAATGTCGAAACGTTTCGACTCTTTAAGATAGTCTATTTGTTACTCTATGTCAAGTTAAAAAGGCTTTTTTAAAAAGTATTTTGAGGCGGGGAACGGTCAAAACCGCGCCGCTCTGCCGGGAGAAACAGCCGGGCGCGGCTGTCGTCGAGGGGTTCGGCTATTCCACCCTGCGCAGGGCGTCACTGAACCGGGCGCATTCGGGATAGCGCAGCACCTGGCGGAAAGCCCGCTCCGCAAGCGCATGCTCGCCGAGGGCGGTCAGAGACTCGCCCATCTGGTAGTAGCACTCGCCGCAGCGGGGATGGTCGGGATGGGTATAGGTGAGACGCAGCAGAATTTTGAGGGCGGCGCGGCTGGAACCCTTCTGATGCAGGGCGAGGGCCCGGTCGAACCTGTTCAGCCAGAGGAGGTTGGGATCCTGCCGGGGCGTGAACTCGCCGCCCCAGGCCACGCCGGAAGCCTCCGGCGCGGAGAGATTATTCTTTGCCGCCGGCAGCGGAGAGAATGGATCCGCCGGCGCTGACGGGGCCGCCGGGAGCTGTAAAGCTGACTCCGCCTCGGCAGGGAGCGGCTCGGCCAGCGGGCCATGGATTCTGGCGCCGCTTTCGGCTGGCACGCGAATGACGGTGATCTCGATCCGGCCGTTGCTGGCGGCCGCGATCTCCTGCACGCGCGCCAGCCTGCGTTCGGCCTCTTCCTGTGAGTACCGCGTGCCGGATTGTGCCAGCAGGGCGGGCACAATCCCCACCATGATAGCCACGCCACACACACTGCTCCGCTTCATCGTCCGCTGCCCTTCCTGCCCGCCCTGCTGTCCCGTCCATTGCATTATAATATAGCGACTAAATCGGTTGATTGCGTAGCCCATCTTTCGGCTCTTGTGATCGAGCTCATATTTTTTTGCGGTTTTTGAGGCTGGAATTGCTTGCTTTTTAGCTGCTGTATTTGTAAGATTATATTCACTACAATCTGAAGGATATACCCATGGAAAAAGAGTTGCAGCCGGAAGGGCGCGAGGTGACACGCGTTTCCGCGGTCGATCGCGGATCCTATATGATCCTGCATGACGGGCGCGAGATCCCCGCCGAGCTCGCGGGCAAGTTTTACTACCTCGCCGACTCACCGGCCGAGCTGCCCTGCGTCGGTGACCGGGTCGAGGTGCAGCTTTACGACGGCGACTCGGCCGCTGTCATCCACGGCGTGCAGGAGCGCAAGAGCTTTTTGCGCCGCCGCCGCGCCGGCGATAAGGTGGAATTCCAGATGATCGCCGCCAACATCGACATCGCTTTCATCGTCCAGTCCTGCCATTTCGATTTCAATATCCGCCGCATGGACCGCTATCTGGTGATGGCGGCCGACGGCGGGGTCGAGCCGCTCCTCCTCCTCACCAAGACCGACCTGATCACGCCGGAGGCGCTGGCGGAGATGATCGCCGCCATCCGCACGGCCGGCATCACCGCCCGCATCATCTCGCTCAGCAACCTCACCGGCGCGGGATTCGAAGAGTTCAAGGCGCTGCTCGCGCCGGGACGGAGCTGCTGCCTGCTCGGCTCCTCCGGGGTCGGCAAGACCACCCTGATCAACCGCCTGCTCGGCCGTGAGGCTTTCGGCACCAAAGAGGTCAGCGCAACCGGCGAAGGCACCCACTCCACTTCGCGCCGCCAGCTCGTCCTGCTCGAAAACGGCGCCATGATCATCGACACCCCGGGCATGCGCGAGCTTGGCCTCCTCGGCGCCGGCGAGGGCGTGGAACAGGGCTTCGATGACCTCCTCGCGCTCGGCGCCGATTGCCGCTACAGCGACTGCAGTCATCTCCAGGAGCCCGGCTGCGCGGTGCGGGCGGCCGTCGCGGAGGGCCACCTTAGCCAGGAACGCTACGACAGTTATCTGAAACTGAAAAAAGAGTCGGAATATTACGGGATGTCCTATGCGGAGAAGCGCAAGAAAGACAAGGACTTCGGCCGCTTTATCAACAAGGCGCTCAAACAGATGAAAAAGTGAGCACGGCTCCTCTCAAGCCGGTCGTGAAATATCAGACCGGCGGAGTCCGGACCCCGTTCGACGCCATTCACATCACATCAAGGAAGCCCGCATGAACAAAATCGCCTGCTCCCACGCTCTGGCCATCGCTCTTTTTTGTGCGCTGCTTTTCACCGCCTGCAGTCAAAAGAGGGGGGAGGGTGCGCGCAAAGAGATCCAGCTGCTGGCGGGGGAAAAATGGTGGGGAGGGGCTGTACTGGACGGCCGTAATTCGCCTTTGAATGATGCGCCTTTCAGCTACGATCAATTCGCGGACTGCAAGGCCAATCAGGCGGCGCCTCTTTTTCTCTCCAGCAAAGGCCGGTATATCTGGAGTGAAGAACCGCTCAGGATAGAAATTACCGGGGAAAAGATCATCCTGGACACCACCCGGGGCGCGGTTTTTACCGGCAGCGGCGGCGGAACCCTGAAAGAAGCGTTTCTCCATGCCGGCAGGCAATTTTTTCCGCCTGCGGGCGAAATTCCCGATCCCCTGCTTTTCACCGCCCCGCAGTACAATACCTGGATTGAACTGCAGTACGACCAGAATGAAAATGATATTCTCAAATACGCGCAAGATATTGTCCGCAATGGCTTCCCGGTTGGCGTCCTCATGATCGATGACAATTGGCAGGAGCGCTACGGCACCTGGAGCTTTGACTGCAAAAAATTCCAGGATCCAAAAGGTATGATCGAAAAGCTCCATGCCATGGGTTTCAAAGTCATGCTCTGGGTAGTGCCTTTCGTCAGCTCCGACTCGCCCGTGTACCGGGAGTTGGCCGGGAAGCGGCTCCTGATCTTTGCGGATGAGGAGAAAACGCGTCCTGCCAGCGTAACCTGGTGGAACGGCGTCAGCGCCCTGGTCGATCTCTCCAACCCGGCAGGCGAGCAATGGTTCAAGGATCAGCTGTATGGCCTGGTGAAAGCCTACGGGGTGGATGGCTTCAAGCTGGATGCCGGAGATCCCGAGAGCTATCTCGGCACCTGGTCGCACGGGGATTTTGATCCGAATCAGCAGTGTGAAGCCTATGCGAGGCTGGGACTCGATTTTCCCTTGAATGAACTGCGTGCCTGCTGGAAAATGGCCGGACAGCCATTGGCGCAGCGGTTGAGAGACAAGAGCCACACCTGGAGCGATCTGCAGGTGCTGATACCGGATATGATCGCGTCGGGCCTGCTCGGCTACCAGTTCGGCTGCCCGGATATGATCGGTGGCGGAGAGTGGACCTCGTTTCAGGATACCTCCGTGCTCGATGAAGAACTGATTGTGCGGTCGGCACAGGTCAGTGCGCTGATGCCGATGATGCAGTTCTCCGTCGCGCCCTGGCGGGTGCTGAGCGCGGAGAACCTGGCCATCTGCAGAAACATGGCTCTGCTCCATCACCGGATGGGGGATGAGATTCTGGCCCTCGCCCGGGCGTCGGCGCTCTCGGGCGAGCCGATGGTGCGCAACCTGGAGTACGAATATCCCGGCCAGGGCTGGCACGGCGTCAAGGATCAGTTCCTGCTCGGCGACAGGATTCTGGTGGCGCCGGTCGTCCACAAAGGCCGGCGGTCGCGGGAGGTGATCTTCCCGGAAGGTGAATGGCAGGGTGACGATGGCAGCCTCGTCACCGGTCCGGTCACGTTGAAAATCGATGTGCCGCTGGCGCGACTGCCCTGGTACCGCAAGCTCAGACCTTGACTAAAAGCTGCAACACACTTTCAGGAGCGGGTAAAAATGGCTGGATCGAATCTGCTTAAAATCACCGTGGCTGTACTGCTGACGCTGACATCGATTGATTGCCAACGGGGCGCGAAAATGGAGAACATCCTGGTCATTACGGGCGGGCACGATTTTGAGCCCTCTTTATATCAGGTTTTTGACAGTTTTAAAAATGTTCACTATGACACCCTTTCGCAGCCGGATTTTAACAAAAAGTTAAGCAGCGGTGTGGCCGAACCCTATGACGTGCTGGTCTTTTACGATATGTGGCAGGAGATCGGCGCGGCGGAACGAACGGCTTTTCTGGCCCTGCTCGAAAAGGGCAAGGGGATGGTTTTCCTGCATCACAGCCTGGTTTCGTACCAGCACTGGGATGAATTTGAAAAGATAGTCGGCGGAAAATACATTGAAAAGGAGTACCATGGCGATCCAGCCGTCCAGGGCTCAACCTACGCTGAAGATATCACTCTCGAGATCAAGGTCGTCGATCCGCATCACCCGGTGACCCGAAATGTCGCCGATTTCACCATTTACGATGAAGGCTACCAGAATATCAGGATAAATCCGGATATCCATCCGCTGCTCTCCGTTTCCCATCCGGATTGCGCAGAGACCGTCGCCTGGACGAACAGCTATGGCCGCTCCAGGATCGTCTATCTCATGCTCGGGCATGATCATCACGCGCACGAGAATGAGAATTACCGGCAGCTGGTCTTCAATGCCGTCAAATGGGTCGGGGGGGGGAGAATGAAAAAGCACACGCAATCGCGCAGCTGAATGCGGGCCCGGGCGGCCTCTCCTTATTCACGCGCCGCGATCCTGTTCCCGTATCCGGTTCCAGGCAGGTTTGGCACAATTTTACGGCTTCATGGCATCCGCCCGGTCAAGTGCTTTCGCAGCCAGTAATTTGTGCAATTTCGCTTGATTTGTACCGTCTGATTCGCTATATACAAATAAGCACTGCATTACTGGCTGCAGCGATAGAGGGATGGAAAAGAAATCTGCGGTCATCGCCAATAGCACACCCGATTACAGTTTCTCCACCAGTCCATTCTCTGAGGGGGGATCCGGCTTGTATGATCGGAAGCACGGTTTGCCACTATAAAATTCTGCAGATACTCGGCAGCGGCGGCATGGGTGTGGTCTATAAAGCTAAAGACCTCCGCCTAGGCCGTCTGGTCGCCATAAAATTCCTGCCTCCCAGCCTGACGGCGGTCGAGGAAGAGAAAGAACGCTTCATTCTCGAAGCCCAGGCAGCTTCTATTCTCGACCATCCCAATATCTGTACTGTCTACGAGATCAGCGAGACGGAATACGGCCAGATGTACATGGCCCTGGCCTTCTATGAAGGTGAGACCCTCAAGACCCGGATTGAAAAAGGCCCCGTTGAGAGCCAGGAAGCCATCCGGATCGCCATCCAGATTGCTCAGGGGCTGGCCAAAGCCCATGAACGCAAGATCGTCCATCGTGACATCAAGCCCGCCAATATCATCATCACCCCTGAAAAGGTCGTCAAGATCCTCGATTTCGGACTGGCCAAGCTGGCCGCCAGCAGCCGCATCACCAAATCCCATTCAACCCTGGGCACTGTCGCCTACATGTCTCCGGAGCAAGCTCGCGGCGATGATGTCGACCAGCGCACCGATCTCTGGTCCCTGGGGGTTGTGCTCTATGAGATGATCACAGGCCATCTGCCTTTCCGCGGCGACTCGGATACCGCCATGATCTACCGCATCACCAATGAAGAGCCCGTTCCAGCGCGGAGCTGGCGGCCGGATCTGGATCCGCGCCTTGCCGCCATCCTCGGCCATGGTCTGGAAAAGGATCCTGCCGAACGCTACCAGAATGCCGATGAGCTTATCCATGACCTGCAGATCGGCCTCCAGCCCCAAGCAGAGCCAAATCCCGGCAGCCGCCTCCTGGCATCGCTAAAGCCTGCCGCGAAAAAACATCCCGATGCCAGGAGTCACTGGCCCCGGCTGACCAGCGCTGCGGCTTTTTTCGGCCTTCTCTTCCTCGCTTTCATGCTTTTTCGTCAAGCGGGACCACCCCGGCCGCCTGCCGCGGCCTCATCCAGCAAGGTCATTGCCATCTTTCCTTTCACTGTGAGCGGAGTTGCCGAATCAGCCTCCGTACAGGAGGGGATAATGGACTTACTCTTTGCCAGTCTGAACGGAACCAGCGACTGGCGCTGCATCGATTCCCGTATGCTTCTGGACCGGATCGGAACCGGCAGGAACAACGCCGTCGGTCTCGATGAGGCGAAGCGCATAGCCCGATCTCTTGGCGCCGGCTACTGTTTGATGGGAAGTCTGATCACTTCAGGGACCCATTTATGCTGCAGTGCTTCCCTCTATGAAAGCGACAATGATAACGGCAATCCCGAGCCCATTACCGGTGAAAGCAAAGAGGGCAACCTGGCTGCACTCGCGGATGGCCTGACCATGCAGGTCCTCACCTGTCACGCCCGCACGCCCGCGGAACGTATGAGCCGACTCGGCGGCATGACCACACAATCCCTGCCCGCCCTGAAAGCCTACCTGGAAGCCATCCAGAGAGAACGCCGCGGCGACATCGGGGGCGCCTACCGGCTATTTACCCTCGCGGCACAAATTGATTCCACTTTCAGTCTGGCCTGGTTTCGCCGCTGCGGTCTTGACCAGAGGTGGCTGCTCAACCCGGTGCAGGCCCGGATCGATATCGACAAGGCCATCCTGTATGGCGAAAAACTGCCCATCCAGGAGCGCAGGCTGCTCTGGGCTTATCAGCGCCTGGTGCTTGGCGAGAATGAACAGGCCGTAGATCTCACCAGACTTGTACTGGCAGAAAATCCTGATAATCTCTCCGCTCTGGATCTGCTTGCGACCCGCTGGCCCCTGGTGGCCAATTTGTATGGCCGCTCCATGCTGGAAAATCAGGAGGCCGGAAGAAGACTCCTGGTACTCGATCCGGATGCCTTTATCACCTGGGAAGGCCTCTCCTATGCGGCGCTGAAGAGAGGCAACCGCGCCGAAATCGATTCGTTCCTGACCCGGTTCAGGCAGCTTGAATATCCAACTTCTCAGGTCTGGGGGATGGAGATGGGACGCCTCTTCTTGACGCAGGACTGGCCGCAGCAGCAGGCGCTTTTCCAGCGGGTGTCGCTGCAGACCCTGCGCGATCGGGTGGTTGGGGTGGAAAATGGCGTTATCTTCGCCCGGGATATCGCCGAGTCGGTTCCCGCGGCTCGCCTCCTCGTCAGCGAGTCCGAGCCCATGCAGGTCCGGGCCCATGGCTACATGCTGCTGGCGGCCATCGAGATCGGCCGGGGCCGGTGGGGAAGAGCCGAAGCGGCGATCGATACCCTGGCCGGCCTCCTCCCTGAGTATGAGCAGGTGTTCCGGGGCATCTATCGGCCGCTCTACTACTATCTGGCTGCCGATGCCGTCCGTAATATCGACAGCAGTCCAGTCCAGCGGTGGCGGCCCCATGCCAACGCGGCCCGGTCGGGCGGGGTATTCGATCCTCTCCTGCAGTGGCAGCCTCATACGCTCTTACCCAGGTTGGGCTGGGATTTTGATTTCGCGCCGATGGGCGAACTCCTGCCGCACTTTCGCTGGTATCATCTGGGACTGCTCAGCCATTTCAAGGGAGATTTCAGCCAGGTGAGCCGGTACCGTCAGCATCTCGCCGCGGAAAGCGGACCGCCGGATGCCGCCTCGCTGCTGCGCATCTGGGGGAACACCCTGCAAGCCCTCGCCGAGATGGAGAAAGGAAGGGAGGCCATCGCCCTGCAGCTTCTTGAACGGGAAACGCCGGTCATCCGCTGGCCTGTACTCTACAGCCCGGCCTACTCCCTGGCCTTCGCCCGATTTCTCCGCGCCGAGCTGCTGCACCGTTTGGGCCGCGATGAAGAGGCCGTGAATTGGTACCGTTCCCTGACCGAATTCTTTATCCATGATATCCCCTACCGGGCGCCAGCTCTGCTGAGAATGGCAGAAATATATGAATCATGGGGCCGCCCTGAAGAGGCCAGGCAAAACTATGAGCACTTCCTTCTGCTCTGGCGGGAATGCGATCCGGAATTCCGGCCTATGGCCGCTGCTGCTGGTGTGCGTCTCAATGAGCTGGAACAACGCCATCTGACGCGGCGATAATCCGATGGATGGAAACAAATGCTTGAGTATGACGACCCTCAGACCACCGATGCCGAGAGCAGTACCCCGCTCAACACCCTGATCGATCTGGCCGCGCGGCTCAATCAACCCTGCGCTGCCGCGCAGCTGCTGCAAATCATAACCGATCAGGCTGCCCACTTGCTGCAAGCGGAACATGCCTTTCTGCTGTTACTCAATCCGCGCACGCGCGAGACCCTGCGCACCATCAACCGCGTTTCCGCCAGGACCGCTGATGTGTTGCTCCGTGACATCGAGCGCAATACCAGCGGCTGGATCATGTGCTACGATCAAAGCCTGCTCAGTGCAGACCTCCTTCAGGACGAGCGCTTCAAGGGGTTAAAATTGCATGGCGACCTCTACCGCTCGGTTATCGGTATCCCTCTGCGCAATGAAAATATTCTCATCGGCGCCCTGGTCCTGATAAACCACACGTCGGGAGCGCGCTTTAGCCAGACCGACCTGCTCCTGCTCGAAAAACTGGGCCATATCGTTTCCCCCTTTTTGCGCAACATCCAGGATCTGCAGGGTTTTTTCATCCAGCCTCTGCCCGATACCGCCCTGCTGGAAAAGTATGCCAAGCTCGGTCTCCTCGGCCGGGGTGAAACATTCATCGCCCTGCTTAAAAGCATCGAAGCGGCAGCCCGCTGCGATGTCCGCGTCCTTTTGCAGGGCGCCAGCGGGACAGGCAAGGAGCTGGTCGCCCAAGCCATTCACATGATGAGCGAACGCTGGAGCGGCCCTTTCGTGGCGATCGACTGCGGCGCCATTCCCGCCGCCTTGATGGAGAGCGAGCTTATGGGGCATGTCCGGGGCGCTTTTACCGGAGCCAATACCGACCGCACCGGACTGATCGGCGAGGCCGATCATGGCACCCTCTTCATGGACGAGGTGGTCAACCTGCCCCTGGAGCTGCAGGCGAAACTGCTGCGTTTCCTACAGGAGGGGGAGATCCGTCCCATCGGCAGCAACCACAGCAAAAAGGTCGATGTGCGCGTCGTGGCCGCCGCCAGTTCCTCTCTGGAGCGGCAGGTCGCACTCGGACAGTTTCGTCAGGATCTCTATTATCGCCTATATGTTTTTCCCGTGACAGTCCCCTCCCTGGGAGAGCGGCGCGAGGATATCGGCCTGCTGGCGGATCACTTTCTTAAAAAGAGCGCCGCCCATCAACGCAAAAAGGCTGACTCTTTTTCTCCCGAAATTCTGGCATTCCTGAAGCGACGCAGCTGGCCGGGCAACGTACGCGAACTGGAAAATATGATCGAACGGTTGGTGACGCTTGCTCCCGCCGAAAGCGTTGAGATTAACAGGAAGCTGCTGCCTGGTGATCTATGGCAAGAGCTCGCTGACAGGGAGGCGCAGAATAGCGGGGATCTTGCGATTCTCTCCTACGGAGAGAGGATGGATGCCTACGAGGCCCTCCTCATCCGCCAGGCTCTGGAGGAGAACGGCTGGAGCCAATCCCGCGCCGCCCGGGCGCTGAGAATGCCGGTCCAGACCCTGCATAACAAGATCGTCCGGTTGAAGATCGATCGCCCCTGAACTTTCGCCCAGCACAAAATAACGTGCCCCCCTGTAATTGATTCGCTTGCCTGTCTATCGGGCGGAACGATCCCCCGTACCCCGCTCCCGCTCGGCCAGTCCTGCATCCCTTGCTTCAAAATCTCTAATTCACCCGGCCGTGCTATCCGAACGCCTGCTCTGTTTTATCCCTTCTGGTAAAATTACATTTTTTTCTTACCAAAATTGGTAATCCCAACTGAATAAAAATCAGCAACGATAAAATGTATCGTACGGTTCTGGTGATGCAACTGCAATCAATTTGCAGTCATGCAATCGAGAGAAAGTTATCGATATAATATAATTAATATCTTGGGTCAGCACAAATTCAGCAGCATTCATGGCATATTTCTTGACTGCTGGAAACTGGAACTCTCCTGAAAGGCCAGAACAGGCGGTTTCAGACCTTAATTATTTCTTAGAGGATAAGGATCTTCCGATTCACAACAGGGGGATACTGCCGGGCGGGGGTTAGGGGGGCTCTGCCCCCGCCTGGCGCAAATTTTCGCTCAAGTTAGACACAGTTTACCGGGAGGAATTATGAAACATCTGCTGGTTTTTGTAGTATTCAGTATCCTCGTGCTGGCTGCAGGCTGCAACGAGGATAGCAATCCGGCTGCTTCCAAGCCAGACACGAAGTCATTATCTAACCCGTTTACAGGGAATTGGGAAATGAATATTTCCAGTCAAACATCAGGCATTGCAGCTGTTACTGTTGATTCGGCGGGAAAGGCAGCAGGTACGTGGAATGGAACTAATCCTAGCGGTACGTATGTTTTTTCGCTCTACGGTAATGTCACAGCTGACGGTGCCGTCTCAATTCAGGTAGAATACACTGCGGACGGCAGTTATTTAAAGCTATGGCTCTTGGCCGGTTCGATGAAAACAAACAATACCGGCAGTGGGATTGTTTGTGAAAGTTCGACCAAAAATGCGCAAGTCGGTAAGTGGACCATTCAACGTAAGTAATAGAAATCAGGATAAATCTAAAGAACGTTTTTGTGCTGCTACCCGATGCTATGAGACAGTTGAGCTAAAGCTGCAATCTGTCTCAGTATGCTCAGTCCATATTCAAAGACAATCGTTTCCTGATGAAACCATCTCCAAAGAGCAGTGGGATCAGATGAAAAAGTATTGAATCGCTATTCTGCTTTTTATTCAAAATGCATCAAGCAGGAGGCTGTATGAAAAGGAATGCAGTGCTATTATTGTTGGGCATCCTCTGTCTGGCGTCAAGCTGCAAAGAGGACAGCAATCCGGCAGGTCCCAAAAAGGCGACCTATTACCACCCTTATGGAGGGAACTGGACAATTGAATTTTCCACAACTGATAGCCAGGGTCAATGGACTGGCACGGGTACTATGGCTGTCGATTCGGCGGGCACTATTACAGGCCCAATGACTTTGCAGTGCAGCAATCTGGCCGAGCCATGCGGCACGTATCTAACCGGTCTGGTCAAAGCAGATGGGGCCACCGCTATACAAGAGTACTATAAAGGAACCCCCTATAATTTTATGGAAGGCACACTCGCGGGATCGCATAAAGGGGGCGATGTGTATTGTTGTAACCAGAAACATAGCAAGATCGGTACCTGGACCGCAAAAAAGTAAAAGAGATCATCTTAAACAGGGGCGCCTTCTAAAAGCCAGCCTGGATGCCGATTTCTATCATCCGCGGTGGACCGTACCGGTTCGGCTCCTGCATGTATTCCTCGGAGACCGCGGGATTGGGGGTATAATCCGGCCTGCCGGAATCGCCGAAAACGGCATAGACGTTTTTGCGATCCAGCAGATTCCAGATATTGATGAAAAACTCCTGCCTCAATTTGAACAAGTGAAAATCCTTGTTCAACCTCAGGTCGATGCTGCCGTACCAGGGCATCCGGCCGGAATTGATCCCAGCGATATATTTGCCCCTGGCGTCGGTCGGAGTATAGGGTTCGCCGCTGCTGATCGACGCGATGAGATGGAGGCCCCAGTCATCAGGCTCGCGGATATCCAGCTGCGCCGTGAGGAGATGCGGCTTGGCCCATCCCGGGGCGACCATTTTCTGGGTCGGGACGGGCCCTGTGGTGGTACGGAGCAGATATTCCAGATAGTGGGTCAGCCAGTCATCCGCATTGCCCTCGGAGCGGGTCCATGTATACTGGATTCCGGCCGCCCAGTGCCTGGAAAACCGCTTGTTCAGTGAGATCTCGGCACCCCCGGTCCTGGCGTAATCCAGGTTGACGATGGAGGCGTAGGGGATGGGTTCTATATCGAAAAACCGGGTGGTGAGGTAATCCTCGATATCCTTGTAAAAGAACACGATGCGGCCGCTCAGATCCGCAGAGAGGGCCATGTCGGCGCCGAACTCGTAGGCGATGGTTCGCTGCGCCTTCAGGTTGGCATTGCCGACGAGCGCCACGCCGCCCCGGCCGAGGTTGACCGGCCCCGCCGGATCGCTCAGGTCGGTCCGCCTGTAGAGCATATGGAAATCCGGGAACTGGCAGAAATGGCCCCAGCCGAAATGCAGCTGCAGCTTGTCGGTCACGAAAAGCCCCGCGCCCAGCCGCGGACTGACCTGCATTTTCGGGCTGGCCGGCTTGCGCTCCAGCGGCCGGGTGAGGTCCGGCGCATAGCTCGATCGGGCGTCCAGATAATCCAGCCGCAGGCCGGCGTTGATCACCAGCCGTTTGAATTCCATCTTATCCTGCAGAAAGGCCGCGGCCTTGACCGGCTCGCAGCGGTAGTGCGTCTCCTGATCGTGCAGGCCGGGTCCCTTGGCGTTGATGCCCATCAGCCGGTCATCAGCGACTGTATTATATTTATATTCAACGCCCGCCTTGATCATATGGTTGGCATGGACCTGCCTGGTCACATCCCCCGCGACAGCATATTCGCCGACCTGATAGAGCATCCAGAAGCTGTCGTCCGACTGGACCCAGACGCTGTCGCTGGTGATGGCAACGCTGTCCGGCAGTCCCGCGCGGGGGAAAAAGAGTGTATCCAGTTCGACGTGGTGGAGGTAAGGCCCGTAATATTCATTTTTGGAGGTGCCGCCGAAAGCGGCGGGATTAAATCTGGGAGGTTGGATACTCGCCAGGTCGGAGGTATGCTCGTGTCTGATGGCGTGGCTGTACCAGGATGCCCGCAGGGTGTAAAAGGTCTTCGGATTGGGAGTATGGGTAATCGTTATATGCGCCAGATGGCTGGAGCTGAAATCGAGGCCGAGCCGATCCGGTATCTCTTTATACTTCCCGTCATAGGGGCGCACTTTTTCGAAATAGCGGTTATAGCCTGCCACCATCTTGATATTCTTCAGGGGATGGAGGACCAGTTTGCCGTTGTAGCGTTCATTCCTGGTAAACGTAAGCGGATAATGGAGGCGGGTGAGGGGATGGCCGGAGCGGTCGTGGACATGGCTCTCAAGCTCGTGCAGCCAGGTATCTGTGGAAAAATGGTCCCCGGCCAGCGAAAAACTGCCGTTCAGCACTTTAACCGGTCCGCTCATGCTGGCCTCCATGCGGGCGGTGTTGTTGTCGTAGCGATGGATGCCGATTTGATCGCCGCTGAGCCGGAGCTGGCCATGGTATTCCGGTGAGCCCTCTTTGGTGACGATGTTGACCACGGCGGACATGGCTTCACCATATTCGGCGTTAAAGGTGCCGGAGATAACCGACAGCTCCTGAATGTTCTGCAGGGGGAGATCCGCCACAGCCCCGCCGAAGAGCTCATCCTTGGTATAAATGCCGTCGATCAAACAGGCGAATTCGTTGGCACGGCTGCCGCGGATATAAATTCTCTGGCTGCCGTCGACGGCCCCCTTGTTGTTGACGATGAATCCGTTGGCCAGCACGATGGCTTCCATAAAGGAGCGGACGGGCATGTTCCGGAGTTCCTCCGACGTCAGGCTTGTTACGGAACAGGTCGTCTCCTTTTGGATGAGAGGCTTGTCGGCTGTGACCGTCACGTTTTCGCCGGCGAGGACCCGCGGCTGCAGCGAAACCTCGAGACGCGTGGTCTGATCCGAAGATACCTGCACGTCCGTCACGGTCATCCCGGCAAAGCCGATCATCGAGAACTGGACAGCATGGCGGCCCGGTGGAACATTGAGGATAAAAAATGCGCCATCCGCTCCGGTGGTGGCCCCCAGACTGCTGCCGGGTAGAAGCACATTGACGCCCGCCAAAACAGCTTTCGACTCCGCGTCCCTGATGGTGCCGGCGATTTTTCCGGTCGTGCCGGCTGGCAGCCGGAGGGGCAGAGATAAAACGAGCAGCAAGAAAACCAACAGCTTATTGAGCATGGCCCACTCCATCTCATTGGTCGGTTTGGTTTGGATGCCCTTGAATTTATTGCCGGGATCGACCTGACAGCACACTGTTGTAGTCCGGCTGGTATAAGAATAATATAAGGGGCGCTGTATCAAGGAGCAAATGAATTTCCTGGAAATCGTTTGGCTGTAATTTTTAAGCTCCACCTATATTTGGACAGGTCAACCATGTTTCTCCCTTGAATCAGGACGGGCGAACGAGTGATGTATTTTTATTTTTCCTGCTCCGGAAAGGAGCATTCTTTATTTCAACGGCTGTTGAATGATCCTCTTATCCGGTTGGCGCGGATTGATTACATATTTACACATTTAAAGGGGTGCTTTCAAACGCTCAAACTCGTAATCGGGAGAACGGTTGTGTCTGGTACGTCGATCAGGGGAGCTGGCTTTATATTCGGGGTTTTCGTCACGCTGATGCCCGCATTTGCGCAGGCGCAGGAGTGGCTGACCTTCTTTGAAAAATCGCAGGGTCTGGCAACGCCGCGCTACGCGGAGACCATGGCTTTCTTCCAGAAACTGGACCAGGCGTCACCCTATGCCCGGCTGGAGTCCTTCGGCGAGAGCCCCGAGGGGCGTTCGCTTCCCCTGTTGATCATCTCTTCGGAAAAGGCCTTCACTCCGGAGAAAGCGCGCCGGACCGGCAAACCAGTCGTCCTTATTCAGGGCGCCATTCACAGCGGCGAGAGCGAGGGCAAGGACGCGGTGATGCTGCTGGCGCGTGACTTGCTGATCCACAAAAAGCATCGCGACCTGTTCGATAATTTCATTTTTCTGATCATCCCGATCTTTAACGTGGATGGACATGAACGATTCTCGCCCTACAATCGCATCAATCAGAACGGCCCGCAGGAGATGGGCTGGCGGGCCACCGCGACGCGCCTCAATCTTAACCGCGATTTTATGAAAGCCGATGCGCCGGAAATGCGTCATTGGCTGCAAATGTACCATCGCTGGATGCCGCACCTCTTCTATGACTGCCACACAACCGACGGCATGGATTATCAGTATCTCCTCACCTGGAATATCAACGAACATGAGCCGTTCGGCGGGGCTGTCGCCAGATGGACGCGGGAGACCTTTCTGCCCGGTGTCAAGGCGAGATGCGCGGCGCAGAACCTGCTCATCGGCCCCTATGCCGATCCGCTCGATTATGATCATCCTGAAAAAGGTTTTGTCATCGGCGTCTGGCGGCCCATGCTCTCCAATGCCTACGCCACGGTGTGCAACCGGGCGGGATTTCTCATCGAAACCCACTCTTTAAAGCCCTATGCGCTGCGTGTGCAAGCCACTCTCGATTTTATCCTGATCGGATTGCGGGAGATCCTGAAAGATCCGGACGCCTTTCTTCAGGCCATCGCGGAGGAGGAGCAGCGTGTTTCAGCGTGG
>JAKQKF010000312.1 GCA_029560815.1 bacterium | reverse complement strand
AACGGACAGTGGCAGCCCTGGTCGGATCGGGAGGAGGCCGCCATCGAGCTGCCCGGCACAGCGACCTTGCAGCTGCGCGCCTTTCTCGAGGGACCCTGGTCCGGCGGCGGGACCATGCGCACCAGCCTGCGCCAGCAGGGACTCCTCCCCCTGAACTCCCCCTATCCTGCAGCCCCGGCCGCTGCGACAGCCCTGCCCGCGGATGCGGTCGACTGGATCCTGGTCGAGCTGCGTGAGGCCGACGGCATAACCCCGGCGGCCGCGGTCAGCGCCCTCCTGCTCAGCGATGGCCGGATTGTCGACCCGTCCGGGACGGCCGCCCTGCCCGTCTCGGGCATCTTCCAAAGCAAATCCTACTATATCGTGCTGCGCCACCGCAGCCACGCCGCAGCCATGAGCGCGGCCGCCCCGGCCTTCACCTCGGGCAGTGTCAGCTGGGATTTTACGCTCGGAATCGGACAGTACTACGGCAGTGGAGGGGCCAGGGAACTAGCGGCGGGACAATGGGGATTATGGGCGGGCGATGCCGATCAGGACGGGGCGGTGGATGAGAATGATTTTGCGCTCTGGCAAGGCGCTGCACGCTCAGGGACGGCGGGCTACGTGGCCGCCGATCTGGATCTCGACGGCCAGGTCACAACAGCCGACTATATCCTCTGGTTTGAAAATGAGCGCGCGGGAGCCGTCTCCGCCCTGCCCTGATTCTATCCCCGCATTAAGCCTTCCTGGGACCAGATCAGCTTCCTCCACCCTGCTTCACATCCGGCACGCTCAGGGCCAGAGCAGCCAGAGAAAGAAAGAGGTCAGAATCGGCACGGTGAGATTGTCCGTCCCGGCCGGCGAGAGGGCCTCGGCGAAGGTCGCCACGGCGGCCCCGAGCAGGGTCATGAGCAGGCGGTCGGCCATGCCAATGGCGGGACTGAAGGGCGCCAGCGCCGAGTCCGGCAGAAAGGTCAGGGTCAGCCAGATCGCCGCAAGGCTGAAAGCGGCCATGGCGGCGCTGCCGATGTAACTGCGGTAGTGGCCGAAGAACTGGTACTGCTTGCGGCCGTAACGCCTGCCGATCAATCCGGCGAAGGCATCCCCCCAGGTCATCGCCATGATGCCGGCGATCCCGACCGGGATGGGATCGATGGGTCCGGCCGGGCGCCACAGCCAAAGGAAAAGCAGGGTGATGGCGAGGGCGAAATAGACCGTCCCGGGAGAAGATTTCTCGGTATCCATCTGGGAGAAGGTCTGGCGTTTGTAAAAGATATAATTGAGCAAGATGAAGGTGGCGAAGGGGATGATGCCCCAGCGCAGCTCGTCGAAGAACCAGAGGATACCCCAGACCCACATCCCGGCGCCGATGTGGATGATCTTGCGGCTGAGGTCCTGCGGCCAGCGCAGGCGCTTGCCCGCGGCCTCGACGATGGTCATGAGGGAAAAGGCGTACACATAGCTGACAATCAAACCGATGATTTCGAGTCTGGACATGGGTTCTACTCCCGCTGTCAGGGATTAGCGCAGCAGATCCGGGGGGCCGGCCTTTTGCATATGTAACTCCCATTCGGGGCCGTTTTATTGCAGTGCGGTGAAAAATTATCCCCCTGCGCATCCTCACCGTGCGCCAAATTTCCGCTTGAATTTATGCCCGCCAATATGCATATTCCAGTAGAGGGGGAGCGCATCAACGGGCCCGCAGCGGGCCTGGAGGTTGG
>JAKQKF010000176.1 GCA_029560815.1 bacterium | reverse complement strand
GGAGAAGATCATCGGCCGGGTCACCAGGGTCGAGCACCGCGGCCGGGAGGTGCGCATCGGTTTGGGGATTGAGCGTATCCTAATCGCTGGATTGTCGCGGCTCAGGCTCCTGCGTCCTCTGATATTTCCCGTGCGCTGGCTATTGCGACCGGTCTATAAAAGGTTCTATGCATGACCCATTCCTCTTCGATCGAGATTCAGGATTTCGCTCTTTGGCAAAAACTCGAGGCCAAACGCGCCCTTTTCAGCTTTGACCTGGACTTGACCGCCCGCTGCAACCTCAATTGCCGCCACTGCTACATCAACCTGCCGGCGGGGGATGAGGCCGCCCGGGCCAGGGAACTCTCCCTCGAGGAGATCAGCCATATCGCCGATCAGGCGATCGGACTGGGCGCTCTCTGGTGTCTGCTCACCGGCGGGGAACCGCTGCTGCGGCCCGATTTCGCCGAGATCTATATGATGCTCAAGCGCAAGGGGCTGCTGATCTCGCTCTTCACCAATGCCACCCTGATCCGTCCGGAGCACATCGCGCTCTTCAAGAAATATCCTCCGCGCGATATCGAGGTGACCATCTACGGGGCCTCGGCCGAAACCTACGAGCGTGTCACCCGGCGGTCGGGCGCCTTTGCGCGGTTCGTCGACGGGCTCGACGCCCTCTTCGCCGCCGGCATCAGGGTGCGTCTGAAGGCGATGGCCCTGCGCTCCAACCTCGAGGATATGGAGGCGATCGCCGCTTTCGGCCGGGCTCGAACCAAGGATTTCTACCGCTTCGATCCCCAGCTCCATCTGCGCTACGATCGCGATCCGGTGCGCAACGAGGAGATCAAAGCGGAGCGGCTCACCCCCGCAGAGGTGACGGCCATGGAGAGGGCGGACGCTGAGCGTTTCGGTTCGATGCTGAAGGGCTGCGATGAGCTGATCAACGAGGCTTTCACCCATGCCGGCTGCAACCATCTCTTTCACTGTGGCGCCGGCAACGGCAGCTGCGCCATCGGCTACGACGGCACCTTCCGCCTCTGCCAGTCGCTCTGGGCCCCGGGCACCACGGCAAATCTGCGCGAGGTGCCGCTGCGCCAGGCCTGGGAGGAACTGGTGCCGCGGGTGCGGGACATGCGCTCGCAGGATGCGCAGTTCCTGGCCAGCTGCCGCAAATGCGCCATCGTCAACCTCTGCCTCTGGTGCCCGGCCCACGCCTGGCTGGAGACCGGCCGCATGGACGGGGCGACCCCCTTTTTCTGCCAGGTCGCCCATGCCCGCGCGGAAGCGATACTAGAAAAAATTGGCGAATTATAAATTATTTTGTTGCTTTTTTGTACATTATTAATTAATATTAGTTAATAGGGGACGTGTGGGGAAGAGTATCTCAATTTCACGGTTATACTGCCTTTGTTCCGCATCCTTTGCTCGCCAACCTGACCGTCCAACACCCCTTTTAACTCTGCTCTGCACCGTATCAGCAACTTTGCCGGGACATCGATGACCATTCGACGCACCTTTGCCCTGTTCTTTTTCATCGGCAGCGCGCTGCTTCAGGCCCAGACGGATGAGTACGAGGCTCTTTACGGGCGCCTGGCCTATCACGGTTTCGAGAACCTGCGCATCGGCGCGGCCGCCGACAGCGGTCTGGCCATCGCTTTCGAGAACCGCGTCTACCGCCATGATCTCAAGGCGGCCGGCGAGATCCTCGCCATCGCCAGC
>JAKQKF010000168.1 GCA_029560815.1 bacterium | reverse complement strand
CGTTCGCTTCATTATGAGGATGAACATCGCCTGCGCCAGGACGCTTATCGGGTCGCGAGTTTGCAGCTGGATCAGGAGGAGGCGGCCTGGCAGGCGGTTCAGTCTTCTTACGAGGATTGGCGGCAGGCGGACCAGTGGCGGCGGGCGATGATTTATGCCGCCGCCGGGGTGCATCTGATCAATTTTCTCGATGCGATCCTGGTCTTTCCCAAGAGCCTGCGCCAGATCGAGTTCCTCGCCGCCCCGGGCGCCGGCCAATCCGTCCCGCAGGGCAACGGCTTTTCTATTTCCTATTCCATCCCATTACAGGAGGCCCTCCGATGAAGAGCCGCATTGTTCTGGCGGCCTGGGTGCTGCTGCTTTCATTGCTGGCCTGCAATCAGCTCACCGAGCCGGTGCGCAATCCGGGCAGCAACTATCCCGCCGCGCCGGGCCACCTGGCCGCCCGGGTCGGCGACCGTTCGGTCCATCTTACCTGGAACCCACCCGCCGGCGAGATCGAGCGCTATTTTATTTTTCGCGCGGACAGTTTGCAGGCCCCTTCACTCCTGATCGATTCCTGTGCAGCCCCCTTTTATGATGATGAGGGGCTGCTCAACGGCCAGCGCTATCTCTATCGCGTCGCCGCCGGCAACCGGGCGGGATTTCGTGGCGCGCCGGGTGAGCCCGTCTCCGCCCGGCCGGGCCTCTACTCCCTGCTCATCAACGACGGCGCCCTCTACACCAACTCAACCACCGTCACCCTGCGTTTCATCGCTCCGGGCGGGACGCGTTACGTCAAGGTCGCTCCGGACACGAATATGGCGCGGGCGAACTGGCAGCTCTACAGCGAACAGATCAGCTGGGCTTTCCCGCCCGGTGATGGGCAGAAATACATCTACGCCCTCTTCCTGGACAGCGAGGGCAACCAGACCGGAGCACCGGTCGCCGACGACATCCAGCTGGATACCAGAGCGGCGATCTACACTCTGGAAATGAGCGGCGCTGCCGGCGGACGCCGTACCGGAGAGATCGTCACCTTTCAGATGCGGACCAATGAACCCTACGGCAGCGCAGCCGTGGATCTCGGCTCGATTCTCGGCGAGGTGCGACTGCATGACGACGGCACGCATGGAGATGTCAAGGCCAATGACGGTCTTTACACCCATGCCTACACCATTCCGCCCTGTGAGGATATCTTTAATCTCTCACTCGCCGGCACCTTTACCGACCTCGCCGGCAACGTCTCCGATCCCTTTGTCTCGCCGCAGACTCTGACCATCCAGAATCCGCCGCGGCCGGTCCAGCTTTTCAAGCCCGACCGCATCAGCGGCAGGACGGACGCCCTCAACCTGACCTGGACGGTCAATGCGGAAGCCGATTTTTCGCTCTACAAGCTCTTCCGCGCCGACATGCCGCAGGTCGACTCCACCTCGTTGATGGTGGCGGCTTTTTCGATGGCGACAGCCAACAATTTTGTCGATTCGCTGCTGGCCTATAATCATGAATATTATTACCGGCTCTACGTCATCGACAAGCAGGGACTTATGTCCGGAAGCAATATCGTCAGCGGCCGGACCTCCACGGATGCTGCGCCCCAGGCCGCGGTACTCCAGTCCCCGCTCAACGTGACCACCACGAGCCTGATTTTGAGCTGGAGCCAGAACAACGAGACCGATTTTGCCCATTATCGCCTTTTTCGCGGCAGCACAGGCGAAGTGGGCAGCGGCGACCTGCAGATTGCCCTGATCGCCACCCGGTCGACGACACAGTATCAGGAGAGCGGGCTGGAGCCCAATACGACCTACTGGTACCGGCTCTACACCGTCGATCAGTCGGGCGGGATGAGCGCCAGCAATCCCGTCTCGGTCACGACCTACCCGGATGAAAAGCCGGATGCGGTCCTGCTTGCTGCGCCCGCCGCCAGCGCCGCCGGGGCCATGCGCCTGACCTGGAGTGCAAGCCGCGCCAGCGGGTTTCTCAGCTACCGCATCTACCGGGCGAACACCGCCTCGGTCGACAATTCGGGAATTCCCATCGTGATCATCAACAATGCAGCCACGACCATGCACGATGATGTCGGTCTGGCCGCTAATACCACCTACTACTACAAGATCTACGTCTATGACATGATGCAGAGGTCGACCGGCAGCAACACGGTATACGGGACCACCCTGCCATAACCGAAATGAAAGATTGGAGCTGGATGATGAAGCGCAGCAGATTTCGATCCCTGATCACAGCAGGCTTATGGTTGCTCCTGGTTTTCAATGCGCGGGCGCAGGAATATACGATCGGCAAGGACGATATGCTCGAAGTGACCTTTTGGCAGGACAACGAGCTCAATATCACCGCCCGCGTCGATGCCTCGGGTCAGATCAATCTGCCGATCGGCGGCACAATCAAGGCTGATGGACTGACGCTGAGCCAGCTCTCCGAGCAGATTGTGGAACGGATCTCCCTCTATAATCGCCGGATCACCAACGCCTCGGTCAAGGTGACCGAGTACGGCAGCCGCAAGGTCTACGTCATGGGCCATGTCCGCGAGCCTCGCAAGTATACCTTTGAGGTCATCCCCAACCTCTGGGATATCATCTCCGAAGCCGGCGGACCCCTGGAGACAGCCAACCTCAACAATGTGCTGGTCATCCGCAAGACGCCGGAGGGTGAGCCGCGCACCATGACCGTGGATGTGGCCGAGATCCTGCGCAACCGCAATTTCCAGCTCTTGCCCGTGGTCGAGCCGGGCGACAACATTTACGTCCCCGCGGTCGTCGGCAATGTCGCCGGTTCCGGCATCCAGTCGATGCAGGCGCAGCCCAACGTCCTCTTCATCTATGGCGAAGTGGGAAATTCTGGAGTTTTCACCTTCAACAAGGAGCTCAACCTGCTCGAGGCCCTGATCACCGCCGGCGGGCCGACCGCCACAGCCAAACTGAACCAGGTCCGGGTGATCCGCAAAAACGGGGCCTTTTCCAGCGTCACCAGGGTCAACGTTAAAAAATATGCCGATGAGAGCTCCCCCTCCTTTTTCATGGTCAAGGGGGGCGATACCATCTACGTTCCGCGCAAGAATATTTTCCGGGAGAGTGTGGCCTGGGATTTTATCATGATTTTCACCGGGGCTGTGCTCACCTCCCTGGCCTATAGTGTGGTGGCTGATCGATAGAAACCGTTACAATGAGGTATAAGACCATGGCAAAAATGAACAGCCGTGACTTGAAAATGTGGTGGCAGCTTCTCTTTCGCGGCCGTTGGTATATTCTGGTCAGCATATTTCTGGCGATTGCAGGGGGATTGTACTACGCCTTTACGGCAAATCCCGTCTATGAGTCGGCCGCAACGGTGATGATCATCGATACGGATCTGCTTTCCGGCAGTTCGCTGCGCTTTGTACCCAATAATGCGGCGGCCAACACCGAGATCGATTTCTTCCGGCGCCGCATCACCAGCGAGGATTTTCTGACCAGTTTGATTGACAGCACCGATATCCGCCAGGATCCCAAACTGAATGCCAGGATCACCCAGCTCGGCTATGAGAATCCTCACTTCGATCGCGAGGTGATCGCGCGGCAGGTCTATCTGGAGTATCTGCTCACTCACATTTCGACCAGGATGCGCGCCTACAATCTGATCGAAATCAGCGCCAGGGCTCCCTCTTCGGAGCGAGCTTTCAGGCTCGCCTCGGTCGTGACCAGAACGGCCATTGCGGAATCGCAGCACAACGAGATGCAGACGGTCTCTGTGGCCAGCGATTTCAGTTCCCAGCAGTTGGATATCTACCGCAAACGGCTCGATGAAAGCGAAAACCGTCTGAACTCTTTCCGGCAATCCATGATGGAAGAGGGGTTGAGCGAGAGCCAGCTGAGCAGTGAAAAGCTCACCGAAGTCCAGTCGGTCAAGCTCTCCACGGACATCGATCTGCAGTCCAAGCGCGATCAGATGCAAAAGCTGCTCAACGGCCCCCTGCACGACATCCCGCTCACCTACCGGAGCCAGCTCGATGCCGAGGTGCAGGAGATCAAGTCGCGTCTTATCAGCCGCTCCCAGGATGTGTGTGAGATGTTGAAGAAATTCAGCTGGAAAGATGCAGAGGTCATCCTTCTCAATCAGGAGATCGGGCAGCTCAAGAAAGAGCTTTATGAGCGGATCAGCAGCACGGTCGCTTCTTCCTTCAGCGGGCAGAGCCCGCAAATTGTCGCTGCGGCCATCCGTCTGGAGGAGGTGCGGGCTGACGTAGCCTCCTTGCAGCGTTCCAGTGAGGTCTTGAGCGGCATCATCTCCGGCCACACCAATACCATGCGCCGTCAGCCTTCACAGGAGGGGGTGCGCACCAAGCTGGAGCGGGACGTACAGATCAATCGGCAGATTTACGAGGCGCTCCTGCAGACGACGCAGGGATCACAGATCCGCGAGTCGGCGCAGGTGACTGAGACCAAGATGCGCTTCAAGCTGATCTCGCCGCCGCAGCGGCCGCTTGAGCGGATCAGTCCCAAGCGGGCTCGCGGGATGTTTATCGCCCTGGTGCTGGGATGCGGCATCGGTCTGGCCCTGGTCATGATCCGGGAGACTCTCGATGTGACCATTCGCTCAGTCGAGGATGTCTCCACGCTTTTTAAAATCCCGGTGCTGGCGGCTATCCCCAAGATCGAGACCCGTCTGGAGATCACGCGCAGAAGGCACAGGCGCTACGCAGTGGCGGTCGCCATTCCCATCCTGGCCATAGTTTCGCTTATGCTTGTGTTCCGCATTTTCAACCAATAGGGAGAAAGATGTGAAGTTGAACGGCACCTTGAGAGGCATCTCGGAATACAGCGAACGCTCGCCCTATTTTGCTGAGTTTTTCAGGCTTTACACCCGGCTCAAGCAGCCGGTGCAGGGCCAGGTTCCCCAGACGATGATGGTCACCAGCGCCATTGCCGGGGAGGGCAAAACGACCATCGCGGCCTACATCGGGATCACGGCCGCCCTGGCGACGCAGAAGAATCATCTCATTCTCGACTGCGATCTGAACCGCCCCACCCTGCACAAAAAGATGGAGCTGGAGCAGGTCAATGGTCTGACTGAGATCCTCAGTGAGGGGCTGGAGCTGACCCAGGCTGTTCAGACGACCAAATTTCCGGGACTGCACGTCATCTCTGCCGGCCGCACTGCGCCCAATCCCTTTGAATTGATGAGTTTCGGCCGCACCGAGGAGCTCTTTTCCCACCTGCGCCTCTATTACGAGACCATCGTCATCGATGCCCCTCCGGTCCTGAATGTCGGCGACACGCTCAAACTGGCGGAGAACGTCGATGGCATCATCATGGTAATTCTCTCCGGCCGGACCAACCGGGAGGTGGTGAAGCGGGCGGTGGAATTGCTCAAGGAGACCCGCAAGCCGATTCTCGGCGTGGTTCTCAATGACATGGGTGAGGTGCTGCCCTACTATTATCAGCAGAAATACTATTCCTATCACTATACGGATTTGGAAAACAGTTAATCAGGAGGAAGAGTGGCCGATTCCCGGCTTAAACGCCGCATTCCCTACCATCTGCCCAGCATCGGCGCCGATGAGGTGGCTGCAGTGAAAGAGGTTTTGCGCTCTGGCTGGCTGACCACCGGTTCCAAGGCCGCGCAGTTCGAAAAAGAGGTGGCGGCGCTGACCATGGCCAAATATGCGGTGGCGGTCAATTCCTGCACCTCGGGGTTGCATCTGGCCCTGCTGGCTCTTGGAGTTGGGCCTGGTGACGAAGTGATCACCACCCCGTATACCTTTTCGGCGACTGGCGAGACCATCGTGCATACGGGCGCCCGGCCGGTCTTTGCCGATGTCGAGAGAGGGGGGTTCAATATCGATCCCGGCAAGATCGCCGCTGCGATTACAGCAAAAACCAAAGCCATCGTGCCGGTGCATATGGCCGGCGACCCCTGCAATATGAGCGAGATCATGCGTCTGGCGCGCAGCCATCGCATCGGCGTGGTTGAGGATGCCGCTCATGCGATCGGAACCTGGTATGAAGGCCGGCCGGTGGGGAGCATCGGCACCCTGACGGTCTTTAGTTTTTACGCGACCAAGAATCTGACGACAGGGGAGGGCGGGATGGTCACCACCGATTCGGAGACCACCGCCGACTTGATGCGTCAGCTCAGCCTGCACGGCCTTTCCCGCGATGCCTGGACACGCTATTCCGCCAAGGGGAGCTGGCGGTATGAGATCTGCGAACTGGGTTACAAGTATAACCTTTCGGATATCCAGGCGGCCATTGGCCTGGTGCAGCTGCGCAAGTTCGAGGCGATGCAGGAGCGCCGGCGCCGGCTCGTCGAGGCCTATCATGAAGGTCTGGCCGGCATCCCCGACCTGATCCTGCCCGAGGAGAGGCCCGGGACCAGGCATGCCTGGCATCTCTACATCATCCGCCTGGGCGGGGAGCGGCCGCCTAACCAGCGGGATGATCTGATTGAGGAGCTCAAGGATGCGGGCATCGGCGTGAGTGTCCATTTCATCCCCCTGCATTTGCACCGCTATTATCAGCAGGCTTTCTCCTATGGCCCCGGGGATTTCCCCGAGGCGGAACGACAATACCGGAGCGCCATCTCCCTGCCGTTGTATCCGACTCTGAAGCTCGAAGAGGTGGCCCATATCTGCTCCATTCTGCGCCGCCAGCTGCACCGTACTGCGAGGTATCGCCCAAAGAGGGGGATGGTATACCATGATCAAGCGCACTTTTGACATTCTGTTCGCTATCGCTGGCCTGGTCATTTCGGCCCCATTTTTACTGATCCTGTCCGTTGCCATCAAGGCGACTTCGAAAGGCCCGGTTTTCTTCCGTCAGGAGAGGGTGGGGCGCTTTGGCAAGCCGTTCATCATCTACAAGCTGCGCACCATGGTGGCCGATGCGTCTGCCAAGGGGCCGGGTATCAGTCCGCGCGGCGATCCGCGCGAGACGCGCATCGGCAGGATTCTGCGCCTGACCAAGCTGGATGAGCTGCCGCAGCTCTACAATGTCCTCAAGGGCGAGATGAGCGTGGTCGGGCCGCGGCCCGAGATCCCACGCATGGTCGATCTCTACACGGAGGAGCAGCGCCGGGTGCTGGAGGTGAGGCCGGGTCTGGTCGGGCCGGCGCAGATCATCGGCAGGGATGAAGCGGAGATGCTGCCGGAAAACCTCGAGGATGTCGAATCCTATTATATCAACTATCTCATGCCCGAAAAGCTGAAAATAGATCTGCGCTACGCCGCCAATCCGCGCTTCGCCAATGACCTGCGCTGGATCTGGCTGGGCATTTCGGCGACCCTTTCCGGACTCTTCCGGCCCTTTTACCGCCAGAAGAAATCAAGCTGGCCGGTGCTCTTCGTCATCGACATGTTCCTGGTCATCAGCGTCTATTTTCTTGCCTACTGCCTCCGCTTCGACTGGCATATCCCCGGAGAGGAGCTGCATAACTTTACCCGCAGCCTGCCGGTCGTGGTCGCCCTGCGCGCTCTTTTTTTCATCTACTTCCGTCTCTATCAGGGGCTTTACAAGTATATCGGGCTGCCGGATCTTTTCAAGATGGCCAAGGCGGTCACCTACAGCACCCTTGCCACCGTTATCGTCATCTTTTTCATCGGTTTGCGTGTCCTGTCGCGTTCGATCTTTTTCATCGACTGGCTCTTCCTGCTCGGTGCCATGGCCGGCGTCCGCCTCTTCCTGCGCATCCAGAGCGAAAAAGAGCCCGCACAGAGCTATCTGGTCGCCAAACAGGTGCTGGTTATCGGTGCCGGCAGCGTCGGCGAGATGCTCATCCGCGAGCAGAACAAGAACAGTCACCCCTATGTGATCGTGGGCTTTATCGATGACGATCCGCAAAAGATCGGCACCGCCCTGCACGGCATCGAGGTCTTCGGCAACCGCAAGGATATCCCCCATGCCGCCAAAATGCTGCGCGCCGAGGAGATTTTTATCGCGATCAGCAATATCGCCTCCGAAGAACTGGCCGATATCCTCTCCTACTGCGAAAAGACCAAGCTGAAACACCGCATCGTGCCGGCCATTGCCGATGTGGTGAGCGGCCGCATCCACCTCTCCAAGGTGCGTGATGTCGATGTCACCGACCTGCTCGGCCGCAAGCGGTTGAGCCTTGATCTCGACGCGATCCAGAATTTTATCACCGGCAAACGCATCCTCATCACCGGCGCCGGAGGCTCCATCGGTTCCGAGCTGGTAAGGCAGGTTTTCGCGCAGCATCCCCGGCAGATGATCCTGCTCGACCGCAGTGAGAACTATCTCTTTGAACTGCAGAGCGAGCTGCCCGTCAGCCCCAATGCGGAGCTGAGATTTCTCCTCGGCGATATTACCGACGTGGAGAAAATGGAAAAGATCTTCTCCGAGACAAGGCCCGAGATTGTCTTTCACACAGCAGCGCAGAAGCATGTCCCGCTCAGTGAGGCCAATTCCGATGAAGCGGTGCGCAACAACATCCTCGGATCGCGGGTCATGGCGCGCTGTGCAGACCGCTACGGTGTGGGCCATTTTGTCTTTGTCTCCACAGACAAAGCCGTCAATCCCTCGAGCGTGATGGGAGCGACCAAGCGGGTGGCCGAGCTCTTTTTCCAGGCCTTTGCGCCCTACAGCAACACGCGTTTTATCACCGTTCGTTTCGGTAATGTGCTCGGCAGCCATGGCAGTGTCGTGCCCCTCTTTATGAAGCAGATCCAGGCGGGCGGACCGGTAACCCTGACCGACAAGCGGATCGAACGCTTTTTCATGAGCATCCCGGAGGCGGTCAATCTGATCCTGCAGGCGGTGACCATCGGCGAGAGCGGCGAGATCTACATCCTCAACATGGGGCAGATGGTCAGAATCGAGAAGCTGGCCGCCGATATGATTAAACGCTCCGGCCTCCGGCCCTACACCGATATTGAGATCAAGCAGGTGGGCCTGCGTCCCGGCGAGAAGCTCTACGAGGAGTTGGTGGGTGAGGAGGAGAGCTGTCTGTCGACCAGCCACAAATTGATCAGCCGCATCGTGCCCAAGCAGATATACCCTCTGCCGGAGCTGGCGCCGCGCATCGATCAGCTCATCGAACAAAGCCTTCTGCACTCGGCGGATGCCGTGCGCCGGGCTTTGTCCGACCTGGTCCCGGAGTATCAGTTCTCTAAAGTCAACGAGACGGTTTCCGACATTCAACCGTGAGGAACCTATGTGTGGAATCGCTGGTGTCCTCTCCTGGTCGCGCCTGACCAGGGAGCCGCTGCCTCTCATGCAGTCGATGGTCGACAGTTTGCGTCACCGCGGACCGGATCAATGCGGCGTCTATCTCGATGACCAGGTGGCCCTCGGGCAGGCCCGTCTGAGCATCATCGATCTTTACGGCGGTTCACAGCCCATCTCCAACGAGGACGGCACTCTCTGGCTGGTTTGCAACGGGGAAATTTTTAACTATATCGAGCTGCGCAAGCGCCTCCGCCACCTCGGCCACCGCTTTTTCACCCGCTGCGACGTCGAGGTGCTCCTCCACCTTTATGAGCAATTCGGTGCCGACATGCTCAAGCTTGTCAACGGGCAGTTTGCGCTCGCCATCTGGGACACGCGGCAGCGGCAGCTCTTTCTGGCGCGTGACCATGTCGGCATTTGTCCGCTCTACTATTTGGCTGACGGCTACTTCGCTTTCGCCTCGGAGGTCAAGTCCCTCTTCACCCTGCCCGGGCTGCGCAAGTCGCTCGATGAAATCGCGCTCGCCCAGACCTGCGTCTTCTGGTCGCCCCTGCCCGGCAAGACCCCTTTCAACGGCATACGGGAGATCAAGCCCGGCTGCTATCTGCGGGTGCAGGAGGATTACCTGCAGGAGGTGCGCTACTGGCATCCGGAATATGCCTGCGCCGAGGTGGAGCAGATCAAGGAGCCCGCAGCCGCAATCGAGGCCACCCGGGAACTGATCGAGGATGCGGTGCGCATCCGCCTGCGTGCGGATGTGGCGGTCGGCGCCTACCTCAGTGGCGGACTCGACTCTTCGATCACTACGGCCATGATCAGGCGGCTGCACAGCGGACGGCTGCGCACCTTTTCGATCGGCTTTGAGAATCCGCACTATGATGAGACCTTTTTCCAGCAGATGGTCTCGGGGTATCTCGGCACCGAACACACGGCGCTGGCGACCAAGAACAGCGATCTCGGTGCCCATCTCTCCGATGTGATCTGGCATGCGGAAAAGCCCCTGCTGCGCAGCGCCCCGATCCCCCTCTTCCTGCTCTCACAGCGCGTCCACCAGAGCGGATTCAAGGTGGTCCTGACCGGCGAGGGGGCGGACGAGTTTTTTTCGGGCTACAATATCTACAAGGAGACCAAGGTCCGTCTTTTCATCGCCCGGCAGCCGCAGTCGGCATGGCGCCAGCTGCTGCTGCAGAGGATCTATCCCTATCTGGACGGCCGGGATGCCCGCAATGCCGCTTTCTGGCGCCAGTTCTTCCTGCGGGACATCACGCAAGTCGGCGATCCCTTTTATTCTCACCGGCTGCGCTGGCAGAACGGCGCCTTCATCCTTCAGTTTCTCAATGCCGACAAGCTCGCCATGCTCGGCCAGTACGATCCGGTGGAGGAGCTTCACCATCAAATCAACGGCATGATGGATGGCCTCGACCCCCTGGCCCGCGCCCATTTTCTGGAATATTACATCTTTCTCGGCAGCTATCTGCTCTGCTCCCAGGGCGACCGCATGCTCATGAGCCACAGCATCGAAGGCCGTTATCCCTTTCTGGACAAGCGGGTCATTCAGCTGGCCCTGCGCATCGCGCCTCGTCTCAAGCTGCGCGGGCTGGATGAAAAGTGGATTCTCAAGCGGAGCTTCGCAGACTGTCTGCCCAGCCAGGTGGTGAACCGGACCAAACAGCCCTATCGTGCTCCGATCAGGGAGATGTTTCTCGCCGCCATGGAGCGGTTCCAGCCCTATCTGCAAAACGACCGGCTGAAATCGGACGGGTGGTTCAACGCCGGCAAGGTCGAGCTGCTGACCAAAAGGCTTTTCGATCCGAAGAGCACCCTTTCCGCGCGGGAGGAGATGGCCTTGATGATGATTTTAACGACGGGGATGCTGCAGGAGCTTTTCATCGGCGGGATTACCGCTCCCGTGCGGAGAGTGCATAACGACTGGCTCATCTATGACAAACGGGGAGACACCGGCGCTTTCAGTGAAAAGGGGGCCTGGCACCATGCTGTTACATGACCGTTTTCTGCAGAATGTCCCGCTTCATGCCGGCAAAATTGCGCTCAAGGCGGGCGGCGTCACGCTGAGCTATGCGGAGTTCGGGGCGGCGGCCGATCGCCTGGCCCGCCATCTGGTCGGCATCGGCGTCAGGCGCGGCGACCGGGTTCTGCTCTACATGGATAATTCGGCCGATACCTGTGTGGCGATCTATGCCGTCCTGATGGCGGGAGGGGTCTTTGTCTGCCTCAATCCCACCACCAAGTACGACAAGCTGGTCTATGTGCTGCGGGATTGCGGCGCCGCCGTCCTCATTTCGCAGCGGGCGCGCCGGCTGCCTCTCGAGCGGCTGCGTGCGGATCTCGCCGGGCTCAGGGTGATCATGCTCGATACGCCCGGCGACGAGGGGGCGGACTCCCCTGCGCTGGCTGAAATTTTCGCCGCGCCGCCGGTCGGGGCTGATCTGCCACGGATTATCGACATCGATCTGGCCGCTCTCATCTATACCTCCGGCAGCACAGGCAATCCCAAAGGGGTGATGATGACCCATCTCAACATGCACTCGGCGGTCACCTCCATCACCACCTATCTGGAGAACACGGAACAGGATATCGTGCTCAGCGTCCTGCCGCTTTCCTTCGATTACGGGCTCTACCAGCTGCTCATGGTACTCAGCTTCGGCGGCACCCTCATCCTCGAGAAAGATTTTATCTATCCCAAGGTAATCATCCAGAGGATGATCGAGGAAAAGGTGACCGGGTTCCCGGGGGTGCCGACCATTTTCGGCCTGCTCTTCAGCCTGGCGGGGTGGGAAAAATACCGCTTTCCCGATCTGCGTTACGTCAGCAACACCGCCGCCGCCCTGCCGGCCGCATTCATCGCCCGGCTGCGCGCGGCCTGGCCGCAGACCACCATCTTTTCGATGTACGGGCTCACCGAGTGCAAACGGGTGGCCTATCTGCCGCCCGAGGAGATCGACCGCAGGCCCGGCTCTGTCGGCAAGGCGATGCCGAACTGCGATACTCTGATCGTCGATGAGGAGGGCAGGGAGGTCGCTCCCGGCGAAACGGGTGAGCTGGTGGTGCGCGGCGCGAATGTTATGCAGGGCTACTGGAACCTGCCCGCTGAGACCAGCAGGGCGCTGCGGCAGGGCCGTCATCCCTACGAGCGGGTTCTTTATTCGGGCGATCTTTTCCGCCGGGATGAGGAGGGCTTTCTCTACTTCGTCGGCCGCAAGGATGACATCATCAAATGCAAGGGCGAGAAGGTGAGTCCGCGCGAGGTCGAAAATGTGCTCTACCAGATCGCAGGGGTCGGTGAGGCCGCCGTGGTCGGCATGCCCGACCCTCTCCTCGGTGAAGCCGTAGTGGCGATCGTACAAAGGCAGGATGGGGGCGATCTCTCCACGGCGGAGATCCTGCGCCACTGTTCCGCTAATCTGGAGAGTTTTTGTGTGCCGCGCGAGGTCATCTTCATCGAGGAGATGCCCAAATCGCCCAATGGCAAGATCGATAAAAAGAGGCTGACCGCCATGCTGGCGGAACGCTGAGAGCGCTGCAGGAGAAGAGGCGTTCGGGTGAACGTTTCCGCTTTCACCGCTGCAGGCGGCCGCTGTTCCACTCATTAATGAAAGGAAGCGATGTGCAAGGCACTCCGAGAGAGCAATTCGATGCCGCCAGGGAGGTCGAGCGGCTGAGCGGCTGGATCCGAGCGAGCGTCCAGCAGAGCCTGAAAAAAAGGGGTGTTGTGATCGGCCTGAGCGGGGGCATCGATTCAGCGGTCGTCGCCGCCCTGAGTGTGAAGGCGCTGGGCGCCGGCCGGGTGGTCGCCCTGGGTCTGCCGGAGCGGGATTCCTCCCCCCAGAGTCTGGTGCTGGCACGGGAGCTGGCTGAAAGACTGGGTATAGAATTTGGCGTCGAGGATATCACCGCCGGCCTGGAGGGGATGGGGGCTTACCGGCGGCGGGATGAGGCTGTCCGCCGCCTCTTCCCTGACTACGAGCCGGGGATGCCTTTCAAAATCACGCTGCAGTCCACCCCCCTGGCCGACAACCGTCTCAATGTCTTCAGCCTCACCCTGATCCGTGCCGGGGGAGAGGAAGAGAGCAAACGGCTGGGACCGCAGGAGTACAGCCAGATCGTCGCGGCATCAAACATGAAACAGCGTCTGCGCATGACGATGCTCTACTATCATGCCGAACGCCGCAACTATGCCATGGCGGGGACCGGAAATAAAAACGAGCATGAAATGGGTTTTTTTGTTAAACATGGAGATGGCGGCGCCGATTTAATGCCGATCATCCATTTGTTCAAGACCCAGATCTACATGCTGGCGCATGCCCTTGAGATTCCGGCCGCAATCATCGAACGGGCGCCGACGACCGATACCTACCCTGCTGAAGTAACCCAGGAGGAGTTCTTCTTCCGCATCCCCTTCGGGGTGATGGATGCCATCTGGCAGGAGAGCGAGAACGGCGCGACGCCGGAAGAGCTGGCCGTGCGTTTTGCGCTCGCGCCCGAACAGGTGGAGCGTGTGGTCGCCGATATCCGCAGTAAAAAGAACGGCACGGCCTTCCTGCGTATGCCGGCGCTGCGGTTTGACAGCTTGGCGCATGAGGCGGCGGCAGCCGGGAGTGAAGAGTTGGGGCGCTCCGGCCGGACGGCCTGAGCAGGGCGGTCAGGCGCATGAGCGATGAAGTGTACTGCAAGAACAATGGATGGAGGAAAGAGATGTCGATCAGAGACCAGGTTCATCACTACATTTCGGAGACGTTTCTATTTGGCGATGGCGGCAAACTGAAAGACGACGATTCCCTGAGCAGCAGCGGTTTTGTCGATTCGACCGGTGTGATCGAACTGGTGGCCTTTCTCGAACAGACATTCGATCTGCGCATCGAAGATGATGAGATCATTCCCGAAAATCTGGACTCGGTGCAGCGCATCAGCACATTTGTTGAGGCCAGACAAAAGGGTCTGGAGGTGCCAAAGCTGAATGTGACCTTCATGTGATCGCCAGCTGTCCGGCGGAACCCTCCGCCGGTCTCTGATGGTCTTTTCTTCACGCGATATCAGGATCCGCGATGCCGATGGAGATACTATGAACGAGAGCAGACGCATCAGAGCGGTGCTGCTCACCTCGCTGGACGACGCATTCATCGCGAGATTGATCTCTCAATTCCTCCGTATTGAAGAAATCGAGCTTGCTGATGTGATCCGCTGGCTTCCGCAGCGGCGGAGCTGGGCAACCTTCCGCTGGAATCTGCGCAAGCACGGCTGGATTTATGTGCCGTGGCGGGCGGGCTACCTTGTGGTGGAGCTGGCACAGGTGGCGTGGCGGGCGACCATCGGTCGTCTGCTCTATGGCCCGGAGCGGACCGGGAATCTGGAAAGCATCTGCGACCGCCATGCCCTGCACCTGCACAAGATCGGCAAGCTTCATTCGCAGGAGGGGGTGGAACTGGTGCGCTCCCTCGCGTGCGATCTGCTTCTGGTCTGCGGCACGCCGATTCTGCGGCCGGCTGTTTTTACGCTGCCTGCGATCGGGACCCTCAACCTGCATCAGGGCGAAGCGCCGCGCTATCGCGGAGCGCCGCCGGGGTTCTGGGAGATGTGGAACAACGAAGAGAAAGCGGGGGTGACGATCCATTTCATCGACGAGGGGGTCGATACCGGCGATATCGTCCTGCAGGAGCTGGTGCCGATCCTCTCCGGCGACAGTCTGGAAGATTTGCAGGCCAGACTCTCGGAGACCGCGCTTCATCTCTATCCCGAAGCTGTGCGCCGGGTGGCGCGCGGGAGCTGCAAACGGGAGAGGCAGACCGGGGGAGGAAAACAGTACTTTTTTCCCACTCTCCGTCAGCGGGGCGCACTGCGATGGCGCCTGTTCATCAGACAGCGGCGATGGCGGGGGCTGTTGCGCAGGCCAGCCCGGAGTGTCTACTATCTTTTGATCCTTTTCCTCCATGGCTTGCAGAAACAGCTCTTCCGCCGTCATGATGGCCGGCTGGTCGTGCTCTACTACCATCGTGTCAGCGATCTCTGCCGGGACGGCATGACCATCGGTGTTGATGATTTCGAGCGGCAGATCCGGCTGCTGACCCGCCGCTTTGAGATGCTCTCTCTCTCCGGACTGAGCGCCCTGCTTGCGGCCGGGAGCAGGCTGCAGCGGGATGCCTGCCTGATCACTTTTGATGACGGCTATGAAGATAACTACACCCAGGCTCTGCCGATCCTGACGCGCTACGCCGTCCCCGCGCTCTTTTTTGTCTCCACAGCCCTGATCGGGGAGGATACGCCCTTCGACCACGACCGCCATCTCGCCCCTGACTTCCGCTTCCGCAACATGAGCTGGGAGCAGCTGCGAGAATGCGAGAGGGAGGGGGTCGATGTGGGTGTCCACTCCCATACCCACCGCAACATGGCCGGGCTGAGTCTGGAGGAGGCCGCCGATGAGATCGAAACTTCGCTCCGCCTCTATCGCGAAAAGATGGGCCATGACGCGGTGGTGATGTCCTATCCCTTCGGCAAGGAGAAGGATTTTACCTGTGAACTGAAGGAGTATGTATCGGCGCGGACCGGGCTGAGCGCTCTCTTCAGCGCTTACGGCGGGGTAAACCGTTTCCCCCTGGATCCGTACAATATTTTAAGGATCAACGTCGGTACGGGGGACGTAGGGCTCGCTTTTCTCCACAAGTTGACGGGCGGCTGGCGGGAACTGCTGCCGCGCAAAGGCGGGCGGCATGCGTGAAGAGCCGGTCGGCATCCTCTATCTCATCGACATCCTCTACGATAACGCCGGGACGGAGAACAATCTTTTTCGGACTGTCACCGGACTGGAGAGAAGCCGATTCCGGCCGGTCGTCGCTCCCCTGCAGCCACTGGAGAGTCCGATGATCGCCCGCATGCGCGCGGAGGGGATCCGCGTCGAACCCCTCGGCCTGAATCGCTCCTGGGATGGCGGGGCCTGCGCAGCAGCGCTCAAAATGAGACGGATCATGCGGGAGGAGAAGATCTCCCTGATTCAATCGATTCATCTTGGCTCGGATCTTTTTGCCGCGATCTGGAAAAGGCTGTGGGGCAATCCGGTCTGGATCTCCAGCCGCCGGGACATGGGCTTTACTGAAACCAGTCCGCACCACCTCTGGCTGCGGCGTTTGATGAATCCCGCAGTCGCGCAAACCCTGACCAACTCTCAGCTCATGCGCACCGAGATCTCAAGGCGGGAACATATTGCACCGGAGCGGATTCGCACGATCTATAACGGCGTGGAGGTGCCTTCCCCGGCTGATCCGGAGCGAAAGGCCAGGCTGGCCCGGGACAATGGACTTGACCCCGATCTGCCCATCATTGGCTGCGTCGCCAACTGGCGGCCGGTGAAAGGAGTGGAGTATCTCCTGCAGGCCTTTGCCCGTGCTCGGGAAAAGCGGCCGGAGATTCAGCTCGTGCTCATCGGCGGAGACGCCGATGCCCAGCATCCCGAAGCGGCCGGCTCCTATCGCGCCCTGCTGGAGGGGCTGATCGCGGAGAACGGCATGGGGGAGCGGGTGAAGCGGCTGGGGCGGCGCACGGATGCGGTGGAGCTGATCGGGATGATGGACCTTTTCGTGCTGCCCTCCCTGAGCGAGGGTTTTTCCAATGCCCTGCTCGAAGCCATGGCCGCGGGCCTGCCGGTGATCGCCACCCGGGTGGGGGGCAATCCCGAAGCGGTGGTCCATGGCGAGAGCGGCCTGCTGGTGCCTGCCGCCGATGCCGGAGCGCTCGGCCGGGAGATGGGCCTCCTTCTGGATGATCTCGCGCTGCGAAAACGACTCGGCGCCGCCGCACGCAGGCGGGTGATGGAAAATTTCTCGACACCGGTCATGATCAGCGGACTCGAGACCGCTTATGCAGAGGCTCTGGCCGGTGTGAACAAGTAACCAGAAATGAACTGCAGTTCAGCAAACCCGGATTAACATCAAGGAGAAGTGAGATGCAAAAAATCTGGACCATCATTCTGATCGTGTCGCTCATCGGCAATCTGATCGGACTGCTCGTCGTCTGGAAAGCCTTCGATTACCGCAAAAAAATGATCGCCGCCTGGTCGCAGTCCAATGAATGGCTGCCCGAGACGACCAAAAACTTTGGCTCCGGTGAGGCGGACAAGGATTCGGCTGAGATCATATTTCTCGGCGCCTCGATCACAGCGGACTGGGATTTCGCCAAGTTTTTCCCGGGCAAACGCTACCGCAACATGGGCATCGACGGGCAGTTTTCGAGCCAGCTATTGCTGCGCTTTCAGCATGATATCGTCAACCGCCGCCCGCAGGCCGTCGTGATCAAACTGTGTGAAATGAATTTCTCCCACGACATGCCCATCTCGCTGCTGCAGGAAAATATCCAGATGATGGCCACGCTGGCGCAGGGGAACAGTATCCGGCCCATCTTTCTGGCGATGCTGCCGGTTACCGCCAAACGCGACCGTTCACGAGCGGGTGATCCAATCAACAGCCGGGTTGCGGAATTCAACCGCTGGCTCTCCGGATTCTGCGCCGCGAACCGCTATCTTTACATCGATATCGCAAGCGCACTCTCGGATGGCGCAGGGAATCTCGATCCGGCCAACGCCAGGGACAATGTCCATCCGAACGATACCGGTTATGCCAAAATGGCTGAGGTTTTTACGGCAGCCCTCAGCCGGGAGGAATAATAGTATGGGGGCGCTGCGCAGCATTCTTTGCACCAAATGGCGCGAATGGCGCCTGAGCTGGGAGCTTCACAAATACGGCCGTTTTACCAGGGCCGAATATTTCCGCAAGCTGGGAGCCTGTGTAGGTGAAAACTGCGCGATTATTCCCGACTCGCTCGGGACCGAGCCCTGGCTGGTCCGGATCGGCAATCACGTCACCATCGCCACCGGCGTCAAATTCCTGACCCACGACGGCGCCACCTGGATATTCCGCCAGGAGACGCCCAACCTGCAGGGATTCGGCACCATCATCATCGACGACAATTGCGTGATCGGCGAAAATGCCGTGCTCATGCCCAACATCCACATCGGCAGCGGCTCGATCGTCGGAGCCAATTCGGTCGTCATGACCGATGTGCCTCCGGACAGCATCGTCATGGGGGTGCCGGCCCGCGTGCTCTCGACCACCGCATCCTACAAGGAGCGTACTCATGAGCGCTGGCAGCGGCAGCAACCGCCGGACGTAACCTTCGCGGAGGGAGAGACCTGGTGGCACTCTCCCCGGGCCGAAGAAAATGCCCGCAAGCTGCGCCGCCATCTGACCTGGTATTTCTGGGAGCGGCCCGCCGCAGGTAGCACGGCGGAGAAGTAGCTACCTCCGGCTGGACGGATAGAACCCGTCGCGGCCCGTCACATCGCAGCACTCCCCGGCAGGGGATGATCGAAGTAACTGGAGCAGGAAAATGCTGGAGCTTGGCTGGGGGTTGACCCCCTATTTCACATTGGTGCTCTATATCGCCAGTATCCTGGTCATCGTGGCGACGATCTTTTGGCGGATCGAGCCCGGGATCTTTTTTCTGACCCTCTTCCTGCCCATCCAGAACGTCCTCGATTCCATCAATATCTATCCCGGCGGCCAGGATGTCAACGATTTCGTCATCATCGCCATCGTGATCCGCTGGATTATGGACCGCAACAAGCCGGGGCGCGGCTGGAAAAAAACACCGCTCAATCTGCCCATCCTGATCTGGCTGGCGTGGAGCTATATGGGCATCTGGATCGGCTCCTCCTTTCTCGAACTGCCGAGTCCGGTGTCGATAGGCCATCCGCTCTTCGTCTCCTGGAAAAACTATATTATTCCCATTATTCTCTACTTCGCCATCGTCAATAACATCGATGATCGCAAGATCCTGCAGTATCTCGTGCTCACGATGGCCTTCACGCTGCTGGTGCTGGACCGGAATTTTTACAATGTCATGGCGCTGCAGGACACCTCGCACTACAGCGATGAATTGAAGGAAAAGTTTCTGAACACGGGCGTGGCCCTCAACGGCAACTCGCTGGCGGTCTTTCTCGCCCAGTTTGCGATCCTTTTCGTCGCGCTCATCCCCTTTGAGACTGTCATCTGGCGCAAGCTGTTTTACATCGTTATCAGCGGCCTCTCCTATTATTGCGTGATGTTCCTGTTTTCACGCAGCGGCTATCTGGCCGCTTTTGCTGGCTGGGTGGGCATCGGTATGGTGAACAACCGGAAGATCATTGTAGGGATCGGGCTCCTTTTTCTCTTCTGGCGCACCATCCTTCCCAACGCCGTCATCGAACGTATCGAAATGACCACCTCGGAGGACGGATTTGACGGCACCTCCAGGCAGCGCATCGGCATGTGGAAGCAGGCGGAGGAGATGATCAGCGCGAGCCCGGTCTGGGGTGCAGGTTTCGGCATCACTCCTTTGCTGGATATTCGCGCCGGCAACGAATGGGAGCGGGCCTGGGGAAGCTTCCATAATAATTACGTCCAGACGGCGGTGGAATCCGGGCTGGTGGGCATAGGGCTGATATTGCTCATCTATTTTATGATCTTCGGGCTCGCACTTCAGCTCAATTATGCCACTGACGATCCCTATTCCAGGGGAATCGCCGCCGGGATGGTCGCCTGCGTATTGGCGATGCTGGCCGGCAATATCGCCGGGAGCTACTGGCACTATTTTACCGTCGGCAGCCATTTCTGGATTCTGTCGGCGATCATGATCAAGTTCAGAGAACATGCAGAGAGAAAGAAAACAGCCCTGGAGGAGACGGAGGAGAGTCCTGTTGAAGAAGAGGCTGAAGCGCAGCGTCCCTTCCTTGAACCCGAACCGATAACGCCGGCTAACTGAAAGCGCCCTGGTATGCTGCCCACCTTGAAAAAAATCAGCTTCCGCTGTCCGGAGTGCGCTTCTCCCCTGGAGGAGTCCGGGGAGGAACTGCGCTGCGCCACCTGTGCCTTCCGCTGTGATGTCGTCGATGACATCGTGCTGCTGGACCGCCAGCGGGACGGAGCAGGGCTCTCCGCCGGCGAGCTGAGAAGCCTCCTGGCCGAAGAGACCATCACGCCCTGCTGCCGTGAAATGCTGCAGAGAAGAGGCGTGCCTCTCGATGGGGAGCTGAAGATGATCAACGAACCCAATCTGGCCAGCTGGACGAGCCTTTTACCCGTCGCTCCCGGCGGACGCGTGCTCGAGATCGGCGCGGGTCTGGGGGCGGTCACCTACGCGCTCGCGCTTAATTTTGCGGAGGTTTATGCCCTGGTGCATGACATCGGTGAGGCGCTTATCACGCGTCTGCGCATGCGCCAGCAGGGGCTCGGGAATGTCCGGATAATTGTCACCGCCGGCGGAGAAATCCCTTTTTTCGCGGAGAGTTTCGATCTGATCACCCCTAACGGGGTCATGGACCGCAGCGGCCGGTGGCCGGAAGCAGCCTCCGGCGCACCCCACTCCGTAGAACCGGGCCGCCTGCGGGAACTGCTGAGACCGGGCGGAACCCTGCTCGTGCACGCGGAGAACCGTTACAGCCTCGCGCGCATGCGGGGAATTCGTGCTGGCGGACGCAGACCGGCGAGCGGCACAATGCGGGGCTATCGCCGGCTGCTGGCTGCTGCCGGTTTTGATCAACTGTACTTTTTCACTCCGCTGCCGGATGGCCGGTCGCCGCTGGAGATCTTTCCGCTGGAATCAGGCAGGGCCTTCACCTACTTTCTGCTCAAGAAGACAGGCACTGAAAGCCATCATACCAGCGTGCGGTACTGGATCAAAACAGTGCTCACCCGGTCAGGACTGATGCGCCGGCTCTCCTCCGAATTCCTTGTCCTCGCCCGGAGGCCGGAGAGCGTTGAGGCTCCTCCAGCCAGCCCGGCGGTAGAAGCGGGCATCCCGGAGTTCATTGCGGCGAGGGTCAGCCCGGAGCACGATGCGCTGCATTTCTATCTCAGAACGCATGCCCGCGTCAACAAACACACTCTGCAGATTTTTAACAACAGCGGTCGTGCCCCGATTGCGATCGCCAAGGTGGTCAGTATGCGGCAGCATGACGACAGCCACCTCACGCGCGAAAGCAAAAACCTCATGGCACTGGGCCGGCTCTGCGCGGATGATCCCCTGATCCGTTCCGCGATTGCCCGGGTGATCGCCACCGGCAGAAACGGCGCCAATTATATCTCCCTCGAAACCTTCCTCGACGGGGTTTCGCTTTATAGTCTCCTGATCAGAAAAGATCATTCGCGCCGCATCGGCCGCGTGACAACCCTGTTCGATCCAGCTGTGGAGTGGCTGCTCCATTTTCAGTCGGCCTGCCGAACCCGCATGGGGATCGATGAGGAGTTCGCTCTCTTTCCGTCCCTTTCCGGCGGCCCGGACTCCGCTGTCGATTCCGGCTTGAAAGAGTTGACCATGCTGGCAGGCGCCGCGGACTCCCGGCGGTACGATCCCTTCCTGCAGCACGGCGATTTCTCGCCGATCAATATTCTCATGACCGGTGACGGCATTCATGTCATCGACTGGGAAGGCCTGATGCGCGGCTATCCTCCCCTCTTCGATCTCTTCTGTCTCTTTTCACCGGCCCTTTTCGCACAGAACCGGGGGGATATCGCCCGGGATCTGGATCGCTTCGAGACGCTCTTCTTCAGCGCCAATCCCCTGACCGAATATTTCAACGACAAGGTGCAGCTGTACTGCACCCGGCTGGGAGTGGAGAAAGAGCTGCTCCCCCTCCATTTTTACGATTTCCTCCGGATCAAATACCTGCGAAACAGCGAGCGGAAAGATGCCAGGATGACGCAGCTGTTCAGGATGTTCCTTAACCACTATGATGGCAATTACCGCAGATTCTATTTTCATCTCTTCCGTTAAAGGATTCTGATGAGGCCGGGATCGGCCCGGTCACCTCATCATACGGCAGCACGAAGGACAGGGCACCATGGGCACCAACTATATCGGCAGATTTGTCAAGCAATCCTCCATCTATTTCGCCAGCACACTCGTCCTGACCATACTGAGCATGGTCTCTTTTCCAATCTGGACGCGCACCTTTACCACTTCCGATTATGGCGTGATGGCTTTGGCGACGACCACCCTCGCCCTGCTGTTGATATTTGCCAAGCTGGGTATTCAGCACGCCGTGCTGCGCTTCTATTATGAGTTCAAGAACGGCAAGCGGGCTCTTGACATCACCTATCTTTACACCACCGCTCTCTATGGCATCCTCATCCTGGGGGCGGGGGTTTCGCTGCTCTACCTGATCTTCGCACGGCTGATTTTCAGCACTCAGCTCCAGCCGGACTTTTTGCGGATCGTCTATCTCCTGCCTGTGCTGGTCGTTTTCGGCAGCATCAACGACATTTTTCTGATGTTCTTTCGCTCCGATCAGAATGCCAAGTGGCACAGCATCGTCAATATCTATCTGCATCTCCTGCGTTTCGGAGCGAGCCTGCTGGGTGTCTTTTATTTCAGGCTCGGGCTGTTGGGTTTCTTTGCCGGCATGGCGGTCGTGGATCTCCTCAATGCCTTCGTTCTGATGGGAGTATTTTACTATCAAAAAAAGATCCGCTTCCGTCACGTTTCCATCCCCCTGATCCGGGAATCCATGAGCTACGGTTTTCCCCTTTTCGGCTCAGAGATCGCCTTCGTTCTGCTCGCCACGGGGGATCGCTATCTGCTTCAACTCCTGATGGATTCCTCATCGGTGGGTATCTATTCCGCCTGCTATAATGTGGTCGATTATGCTATCAGCTTTTTCTGTGTGCCCTACCGTCTGGCGATCATGCCGATTTACATGAAGGTTTGGGAGGAGAAAGGAGTGAAGGAGACGCAGAATTTTCTGGTCTCCATGCAGAATTACTATTACATGATCGGCATCCCTATCGTATTTGGCATGTGGGGCGTCGGCAGTGAGCTCATCACTCTGCTGGCTTCCAGCAAGTATGCAGCCGGCAGCGGCATTATTCCCTATGTAGCGATCGGTATTCTCATCTACAACGGCCATTTTATCTATGCCGCGGGTTTTTACCTGGTTAAAAAGACGACCAATCTCTTCAAAGTCAACCTGGCGGGCATCATCCTCAACGTTATCCTGAATCTCCTCCTTATACCGATCTTGGGCATACTGGGCTCGGCGGTGGCGACGCTGATCGCTTATGCTCTGGTCGCGGTGGTGATGATGAAGCTCTCGTCAGTCCATCTCAAGGTGGGCGTGGACCTTTTCAGCCTGGTGAAATATCTGTTTGCCGCGAGCGTGATGTATGGCGCACTGCGGATGATCCATCTGGATGGGGGGATCACCTCGCTTTTCATCGAGATGCTGGCCGGCATCATGGTCTATTTTTCGATTGTTCTTCTTATTGACAGGAACAGCCGGCGGGTTCTGGGCAACATCATCTATCGCCGCTCGATCTTCTCGGCATAAAGTGATCGTCAGGAATGGGACCTTGCATGAACATCGATTTTTCCATCATCGTCGCCGTTTACAACGAGGCCGCCACGATCCGGGAGTGTCTCACTTCGATCATTTGCCAGGAGTATGAGCGGGACCGTTATGAAATCCTCGTCGTCGATGGCCTCTCCACAGACGGAACAAGAGAGACTGTGGTCTCCATGCAGGGTGAATTCGGTACTCTTTATCTTCTCGACAATCCCCGGCGGACGGTCCCCTTCGCCCTCAACATCGCCCTGGCACGCGCGCGCGGCCGTTACATCATGCGGGTTGACGGCCACGCCGCCATTGCTCCGGACTATTTGCGGCAATGCGCGCTCCTGCTCGAGGAGAGCCGGGCTGAATGCGTGGGCGGAGCGATTAAAAGCATCAACGATTCCTTCATGGGCAAGGCGATCGCGGAGGCGATGTCCTGCCCATTCGGCGTGGGGAATGCGCGGTTCCGCACCTCGGGCCGGCCGGGCTACGTCGACAGCCTTGCCTTCGGCGCTTATCGCCGTGAGGTCTTTGACCGGATCGGCGGCTTTGACGAAGCCTTCACACGCTGTCAGGATGATGAATTCAACTATAGGCTGCGCGGCGCCGGCGGCAAAATCTATTTTTCGCCCGCCATCCAGGCCTCGTATCATCCGCGCTCCTCGCTGCGCAAGTTGTGGAAGCAGTATTTTCAGTACGGCTTTTACAAGGTCCTTGTTCTCAGACGCCATCTGTTGAGAATGCAGCTGCGCCAGTTTGTCCCGCCGCTTTTTGTCATCACGCTGCTGGCGGCCCTGGCCTTGACCCTGCTGACACCCGGTGGATGGATGGCTCTGGCGGCCCTTCTGCTTCCCTACCTGCTGCTCTCGCTGGCGAGTTCGCTGAAGATCGCGCGCCGCTGCGGGTGGCGCTATTTGACCGTACTCCCGCTGATATTTTTGATTCTGCACGTCAGCTACGGAAGCGGCTTTCTGCTCGGGCTGCTGCGTCTGCCTGCCCGCCTGCGCGAGTCGGCGGCGGCCGCAGCCGGGATCGCGGCGGGATAAAACAGGAAACCATGACGGCGATGATGAAAAAAAAGATCCTGCAGCTGCAGAGCAGCTCCGGTTTCTACGGGGCGGAGAACATGCTGGCCCAGCTCGCCCTGGCGCTGCAGGGGAGCGCCTATACTCCCGTCATCGGCGTGATCAATAATGCCGGCGACCCTCATCTGGAGCTGATCGATTTTGCCGAGCGACACGGAATCGAACGGCGAATTTTCCCCTGCCGCTCGGTCCTGGACCGCAGTACCATTCGCGACCTGAATGATTATATCGGCGCGGAGGAAATCAGCCTGGTGCAGACCCACGGCTACAAATCCGATTTCTACGCTGTAGCAGCGACGCGGGGGACCAAGGCAGCACGTCTGGGCACCTGCCACCCCTGGATTGTCAACAGCGGACGCGGCCGTTTTTATGCGGCCGTCGACAGGCGCATCCTGCGCCGCTTTCATCATCTCGCCGCGGTCTCCGACTCGGTGTACTCAGATCTCCTGCGCGCCGGACTGCCCGCCGGCAAGATCACCATCATCCCGAACGGCATCGATATCCGGCCTTTCAGGCGGATAGTCGACCGCGGTATGATCCTGCAGGGCTATGGCCTTGCGCCGGAGAGCCGGGTGATCGGCTGCGTGGGACGCCTCGATCCGGAGAAGGGTCAGCATCTCCTCCTCGAGGCCTGCAGCAGGCTGCTCATGGAGGATGAGCGGCTCGTGCTGCTCCTGGCGGGCACCGGCTCGCTGGCATCCGCCTTAAAGTCCGAGGCGCAGCGGCTCGGGATAGCCGGAAGGGTTCTCTTTCCGGGATTTGTGGAGGCGGTCCCTGAACTGCTCGCTGTGCTGGACCTCTTTGTGATGCCGTCATGGACCGAGGGTGCGCCCATGGCGCTGCTAGAGGCCATGGCGGCCGGCTGCGCTATCGTCGCCACCAGGGTCGGGCAGATCCCCGACATGCTCGAAGAGGGGAAGGCGGGATTACTCGTCACCCCGGGCGACCGGACGGGGATGGAAGAAGCTGTCAGAATGCTTTGTCAAAACCGGCGGATGGCGGATGAATTCGGCCGTGCGGCGGCACAAAAGGCCGCCGCCGAGTACAGCGCCGAAACCATGGCCGGTCGCTACCGGAGGCTTTACGACCAATTGATCGCCTCCCCGCCGGCGGCATAACTTGTATCCGGGCTGGCCCTTTTCCTGATCTTGCACACAGCCCTAGTCCGAAAGTATGAACATGAATATCCTCTTCCTTTCACCCGAAAATCCTTACCCTCCTCAGGGAGGCCACCATCTGCGCTCGTACAACGTGCTCCGGCTGCTGGCGCAGGATCACCGGATCTTCTTCGTCGGGTTTTCCCAGGGGAATGCAGATTTTTACCATATCCCCCAGCTCGGCAAGTTGTGCGAGACAGTCGATATTTTTCGTGTCCCCAGAACAGGGTATAATCTCCCCTTTCTCCGGGAAGCGGTTAAAAACCTGTTTCAGCCTCATCCGTTGATCGCGGAACGCTATCTGATCAAAGCGGCCCGGCAGCGGATCCGCGAGCTGATGGAGCGCTGCGCCATCGATCTGGTGCACTTCGACATGCTGGCCTGCGCTCTCTATCGCGACGGTATGGAGGGTGTGCCGGTGCTGGTCACCAATCACAACGTCGAATCCTTGCGTTTGCAGCGGCGGTGCCAGGTGACAGCCAATCCGTTCCTGCGCTCCTATCTTCTCTATCAGTCTCGCAAGCTCTACAGATTTGAGCGCGAGATGTGCGGTCGTTTCGATTTCTGCATAACCGTCTCTACGGCCGATCGCGATTATCTTCAGCAGATGAGCGGCGCAAGCCGTTTTGCCGTGATTCCCAACGGAGTCGATACCGGCTATTTCAGGCCGGTCGAGGGCGAAGAGACCACCGGTCGTCTGGTATGGGTAGGGGGGATGGCTACGGCCTACAATGCCGATGCCGTCGATTTTTTTATCGGGCAGATCTGGCCGCTCATCACCAGGCTGGTGCCCGGGGTTACGATTGATTTCATCGGTCATTCGCCGACCGCAAAGCTGCGTCAGACGGCCGCCATCGATCCGAGGGTCCGGCTCTTCGGCTTTGTCGATGATGTCCGCCCGCTCGTGCAGAGTGCCGCCCTTTTTATAGCCCCGATCCGCAGCGGCAGCGGCACGAAAATCAAGGTCCTGAATGCGATGGCCCAGGCCAAGGCAGTGGTGGGAACCACCGTCGCTGCCGAGGGCATCGAAGCCCGCGATGGCGTTCACCTCTGCATTGCCGATGAACCCGGGCTCTTCGCCGAACGGGTGGCCGGGCTGCTGGCCGACCCCTCGCGCCGGGAGCAGATGGGCCGGGCGGCGCAGCATCTTATCGAGCAAAAGTACAGCTGGGATGTAATCGATATGCAGATGAAGAGGCTTTACGGTCAGTTCGAGACGAAAGCGTAAGGCTGATCGCACAATCGTAATTGGCAGCACCACCGGCGGAACAGCCGTCATTCTCCAACATATTAATTATTAAGTTAGTTAAACGGGCCTGACGAGTGCAAGAACTCTGGTACAATTTTGGCTGTATTGCGGGTAATTCCCCGGAGCAGGGAGGTGACGGTGCAGGGAAGCATCATGCTCCCGCCGTTTTTTCCTGCTCCATCGCAGCTTCGCTGCCGCGCGCACGACGCCCTCTCCTCATCTTATCAACGCTCCCGACTGACCTGGTGTGCCCGCGCTTCACTGCATTACCCAGCAAGAAAGCGAGAGCGAAATGAGCAAACGAACTCAGCGGGTGCTTCTCTTTATCGCCATGCTGTGGGCCGGCCCGCTCGCAGCCGGGCACTATTACATGGCGACAAACGGATCGGATGGCTATCCGGGCACGCTTCAGGCGCCGTGGGCCACCTTCAATCATGCCATCTGGCAGCTGACGCCGGGAGATACGCTGCTGGTAATGGGTGGACGGTACGACGAGGGCGAGGTCTGGATCCGCAAGGCGCGGGGGATGGGGGGCGCGGACGGCCGCTATGTGACGCTGATGGCCTATCCCGGCGAGACGGTCGAACTCGACGGAGAGCGGCTCATGATCGTCGACGCCAATTACATCCGCATCCAGGGATTCACCTTTCGCAATACCTACAGCCTGCGCATGCCCTATACCGGCAGCCCCGATGCCCGTAATTATGTCGAGGTCCTTAACAACCGCTTTGTAGGTAATTTTCTCATCCCTCTGGAGTTCAGCGGCAATCACAGCCTGATCGAGGGCAACATTTTTGAGAACAGCAATGGCCTGTCGCATGCCATCTATCTCCATTACGGCCGTGACAATATTGTACGCCGGAACCGGATACTTGGCACCTACAAGTATGGCATTCACGTCTTTGATGAGCACAAGGTTGGCGATGAACCGGGTTTTGTCCGCGAGTACCACAACATCCTCATCGAAGAGAATTATGTCGCCAACTGTAAAACCCGGGCGGGTATCATCCTGGGCACCTCTGCCGACAGCCCGACGCCCGGCGTGATCATGGACAGTGTTATCATCCGTCGCAATATCATCGCCAACAACGGGACCCACGGCATCTACATCAAGGCGTGGAACGGCAGGATCAGCCATGTCGAGATCTGCAACAATACCCTGTACAACAACGCGGCGGACGGCATCATGATTGTGAACGCCCAGGATATCCGCATCTACAACAACATCATCGTCACCGCGGGCGGATACCATCTCCGTGCAGACGTGCCTTCCACCCCGATCGTAGCGGAACGCAATCTGCTCTGGCCTTCACCGGTGCGCAGCGAAGGGATGACGGCTTTGCAATCCATCATCAAGGATCCCCTCTTCGCCAGTGTCGACGCCGAGGGATTCCAGCTCACCGCTGCCAGTCCGGCCCTGGATGCCGGACTGCTGAACGGCCTTGAGTACGAGGGGGTGGCCCCTGACCTTGGTGCAAGGGAGTTTCAGGGGGCCGCCGGGCTCAATACGGGCCATTCTTCCCGGCCCGCAGTTTTTTCCATGGTGCCGAGCTATCCCAATCCTTTTCGGGCTCACACCACCATCTCCGGCCATCTGGAGCGCTCCATCGAGATCGAGGCCGATATCTATAACGCCCTGGGGCAAAAGATCGCCAGCATTGCCAGGGGAAGCCGCCCTGCTGGCCCACTGGAGCTGGCCTGGGACGGACGCGACAGCAACGGGGAGCCGGCCCCGAGTGGAATTTATCTCTGCCGGATTCTCCATGACGACCGGATCTCGGTGCAGAAACTGCTGCTGCTCCGGTAATGGGCTCTGCGCGGAGACGTACATGCGGAGCGGCCGCCGCTTCCGTCCGGCCTTTAGCCGGGCGGCTTGAAGCGGCGCAGGATTTGGGACGGGTGGTTATGGCGCTTCACCCTGCGGATGATGAGGGTGCGAGGCGCACGAAAGGAATGAAGAGTATGCTAGCTTTCATCAAAAACAGACTGTTCATCAGCCTGGCTGCACTTGCAGCCGTGCTCCTCCTGCTCGGGCCGGGCGGGAAAACAACGGCCGCGCAGCCGGATGCGGCCGATTATTATGCCTCCTCCCTGGAACGTGAGATCCGGTCGGGCGCCAAATCGACGGCCGCTCTGGTGGTCGCACACCACCCGCGCCTTTGGGCGCATGGTGAATCGGAGTGGAATCCGCTCCTTGAAGGGACCCTGGCCTGGCGCATTGTGCATGGCGCAACGGTCAATATCAAGGGGCCGGATAACGATCAATCCAAGGCCGAGTTCTTCTATGTAAGCGGGGTCGCCGACGATCCCGCCTGTTTCGGCCGGGCCGACGGCAGCACCTTTGGCCGGCGCTTTTTGTGGACGATACTTTCCGCACATGCCCGCCGATACGGCTGGGAGAAAAGTCTGCCTTCCTCCCTCGAGCCCTATTCGACCATGACCTACGGCCCGGTCCACAGCGCCGATGAATTCTATGCCGATGCGCGGGCCAAACTGCTCGGACTCGCCAAGATTTCGCTCTATTACGAATGGGCCTACTGGATCTGCATTTACGGCTCGGTGGGCTATGACTGGCTGCTGCCGATGAAATACAGTAATGGCGAGGCGGTGCTTTCGGCCCAGGACCGCACTACCCTGCAGAATCTGCTCCTTGATAATGCCGAACACGTCCGCAAGGAGGCGGGCGGCAAGGGGAACCCCTTTATCGATTCAGAACTCTCCGCCTATGTCTATTTCATGGTCGGCCTCGCCCTCTACGAGCCCTCCCGTCTCGGCGATGCCGCTTATGCGGCGGTGAATGAAAAGGCGAAGGGCTATCTCGACGATTTCGATACCTGGTGGGTGGGCAGGATTCTGCCGGTTCTCAACCTTCAGGGCGGGGACGGCGGCTGGCATGCAGGCTTCGGTTCCATGACCGAGTATCTGGAGCCCTATTATACCTATGGTTCGGTCGTACCGTGGCAGATCGCTCCTCTTCTCTTTGCCCATTACACCGCCACAGGGGAGACCATCGAGCGTTCGCTCTTCAGCACCGGCATTCTCCGGAACAGCGTCGAATTCCAGAATTACATGATTCTTCCCGACGGTTATTACTATCCGCCCTATCCCGATGCCGGATCGCGCATGCCCTGGGTGGCGCCGATGCGCCTCTATGCCCGCCGGCGCTTCTCCGCGGATGCCGAACAGCGCAGGATCGGCGAGCTTGGTGCCTGGCTGCGCGCGGTTGCCAGTCCAACGTTTTTTGTCAATGCCGGTTCGTGGGATTTTTTCGATCAGCTCATGTTCGAGGACAAGTGGGTGAATCCGCGCCCGCCGCAGGAACTGGGCTATCCGCTCACCCGATGGTTCCGCCAGCTGGGGTGGGTTTTTATGCGCAGCGGTTTCACCGCGGTCGACGACATCGCCGCCCTGTTCGTCAGCCAGCCATTCCGCTGGAGCGCGCTGGACCAAAAGTCGCAGAACAGTTTTACGCTCGATTACAAGGGCAAGCTCATCGAGGGCTATCAGAATGTCGTGCTGGTCGATGGCGAGAAGCAGCGTACGGTGAGCAGTTTTCCGGCTCTTTCTCTGGGCACCGATCCTTTCACTGCGGGCGGCACCTATGATATCGGCCCCGGAATCGTCCGTTTTATCGATGGCGGGCACTTTGATCTGATGGTCGGTGATGCGACCAACGCTTACAACGCCGCCAAAGTGAAGCGGGCGGTGCGAACGGTGGTCCATCTGGAGGATACCCATACCTTCCTCATATACGACCGGGTGGTCACGAAAGCCTCAAGTTCAAGAAGTGACTGGATCCTCGATCCGGCCGGACAACCGGAGGCGATCAGCCCGGAACTGCTCCGTTTCGGCAACGGAGGGGCGAATGTGTGGCTGAGGCGGCTTTGGCCCGCGGAGGGAACGGTCATCAGCGCGACTGCGGATCTGTACCAGTTCCGCAACGCCGGAGGCGCTGTCGAACAGCAGTTCCTGCATGTTCTGCAGCCCTGTGATGCCGGGCTGGGTGCCGATTCACCTGCGGTTGTGCCGGCCAGGGCCTACCTGATCAACGAGGGCGAGAAGATCGGCGCTGCACTGGGCGATTGGCAGATCATGTTTCAGGATACCAGCGTCTTCGTCATTGCCGGACCGGCGGGCGTGCGGGAGAGCACGCTGGAATTGCCGGCGGATTTCGACCTGGAACAGAATTATCCCAATCCCTTCAACGACAGGACCCGGATCGCCTTCACCCTGAGCCGGGCGGTTCAGATGGAGCTGGCCGTTTATGATCTCCGCGGCCGGCGGCAGGTTACCCTGGCCGGCGGCCGGATGGAGTCCGGGCGCCATCAGGTGTCGTGGAACGGGATGGATGCCAGCGGGCTCCCGCTCTGTTCGGGGGTCTATTTCTACTCCCTCTCCAGCGGAAAACGGCGGCTTACACGCAAGCTGCTGCTGCTGGAATGACAACGGTTTCCACAACGGAAATACGGCGAAAGTGAGCGGGTTCATGCAGCTGCTGAAAAAAATAGTCTACCCTTTTATCACGTTATTCATTGCGCTTTTCCGCGTGGATCGGCAAGCCGCCCTTCCTCACAGCCTGTGGGGGGCTGCGGTCAGTCAGAGCGGCGGACTCGTGATCGGCGGATGCGAATGCACTGCGCTTGCGGAGGAATTTGGAACGCCTCTCTTCGTCGTGGATGAAGCCCGGCTTGCCGGCAATTACCGCAACTTTGACCGCAACCTCGCCGCACAGGGGATCGAGTATGAAATCTATTATTCCTACAAAACCAACCCGGTCCCCGGCATCCTGCGGCTCCTGCACGACCAGGGGGCGGGTGCCGAGGTCATTTCGCCCTATGAATTATGGCTCGCCGGCGAGCTCGGGGTCGATGCGGAGAGAATTATATACAATGGCCCCAATAAATCGGCGGAGGGGCTGCGCACCGCGGTCGAACGCAATATCAAACTGGTCAACATCAACTCTTTCGCCGAGATCGCAACCCTCTCCGCTCTGGCCGGCAGGATAGGGCAGCGGCCGCGGGTCGGCATCAGGGTGACCACCCGCGGAGGCTGGAGCCGCCAGTTCGGTTTCAGCATTCAGAACGGCGATGCCTTCCGCGCAATGACCGAGCTGGTTCATCTGGATAGCTGCGCCCTCGAAGGGGTGCATGTGCACCTGGGCTCGGGATTGAAGAGCACGGCTATCTATGAGAATGCCATCGCCGAGATTGCTGTGCTGATGCGCGAAGTGAAGGAGCGGTTGGGGATCACCATCCATTACCTGGATCTTGGCGGGGGATTTGGCGTGCCGACCGTCAGAAGTATCAGCGGTCTGGAAACCCGTCTTCACCATGATTTCGGTCAGCCCCTGCGGCCGCCGCAGCCGGAGCAGACTCCGACTCCCGCCGGTTTTGCCGCCGTTCTGGCGCGGGCGCTGAAGGAGCACTGCGCCCGCCATGGGCTCGAGCTGCCGGTTCTGCTGGTTGAGCCGGGCCGGGCCCTGACCAGCGACGCGGAGCTCCTCCTCACCCGCGTCGGCGACATCAAATCAGCCGGAAAGGACGAGGTAGCCCTCGTCGATGCGGGGATAAACCTGACTCGTCCCCTCGCCTGGGAATATCATGAAATATTCGCAGCCAACAGGTTGGAACAGCCCCGCGTGCGGAATTACGGCATCGCAGGACCGATCTGCACTCCCATGGACCTCTACGTCAAGAGCAAGATGCTGCCGCGGCTCGAGATCGGTGATCTGCTGGCGATCATGGATGCGGGGGCCTATTTTACCTCCTTCTCCACCGATTTCTCATTTCCTCGTCCGGCGATCGTGGTTGCCGCCGGCGGCAGCGCCCGCGTCATCCGGGAGCGGGCCGCCTTTGCCGATTTGACGCGTCTGGACGATCCCGCCCTCTTCGCCGCTCCGGGGAAAGAGACGAGCGCGGAAGGACTCACCCGCCGCCAGCAGGGCGGCACTGCATCGTGAGGCGGTCAGGATGAATCCCTGGTTCGCCAAACAGATCGTCTACCGCTCTATCGGCATCGTCCGGCGCGAAGCAGTACTCAAACGCCTGCGGGAAATTCGCGCGCTCCCCTTCGTTTCGCGGGAGGAGATCGGGCGGCTGCAGCAGGAAAAGCTGGCCCGCGTCCTGCAGCACGCCAACGCCAGTATCGGCTATTACCGTGATCTCTTTGCACGGAACGGCATCGATGTTGAAATGTGCCGGTGGCCGGACGATCTCGGGCGAATCCCTCTGCTTCGCAAGCAGACCCTGCAGGAAATAGGGGAGAGCCTCCAGCCCGCCCGCCCTTCCCGTCGGGTGAGCATGGAGAGCACCAGCGGCACCCTGGGCGCGCCTCTCGTCCTTGCCATCGACCGCCACAAGAGCGCTTTCATCAGGGCGGTCATGTTCCGGAATTATGGCTGGTACGGTATCGACATCGGGGACCGCCAGGCCAGATTCTGGGGGATGCCGGCCGGGGCACGGCTGCACTACCGGGAGGAGCTAAAGGATCTGCTCGCGAACCGGATCCGGCTCTCGGCTTTCGCGGTGGACGAGGCCGCTTTCCACCGTTTCGCGGCGGCCCTGCGCAACTTCAGGCCGCGCTATTTCTACGGCTATCCGTCGCTCCTTTTCAGGTTTGCTTCCTGGGTCAGCGACAATAGAGTCGACACGGGCTGCTCCGGACTCGCTGCGATCATCACCAGCGGCGAGCTCCTGCACGATTTTCAGAGAAGGGCTATATCTGAGGCTTTTCACTGCCCGGTCGTGAATGAATACGGCACCACGGAAACAGGCATCATCGCCTTCGAGTGCGCGCAGGGCATGCTCCACATCAACAGCGATCATCTCTATGTGGAGTGCCTCGAGTCCGAGCCTTTTACCGGCCAGGGTAACCTGGTCATCACCGAGCTGAACAACCTCTATAATCCGTTGATCCGTTACCAGCTCGGTGATCTGGGCGCGATTTCGGAGGAAGAGTGCAGCTGCGGCTGCGCTTTTCCTGTTCTCAAAGCGTTGTCGGGACGCGAGGGCAATTTCATCACCACACCCTCCGGCCGGCAGGTCTTCTCGGCTGTGCTCTCCTACACCTTCAAGGAGGGGGTGAGGCAGTTTCAGGGCATCCAGCGCCGCCGGGACGAGCTGATCGTCAGGATCGTCAGGGAGGAGGGTCTCAGCGATGCCCTGGCTGATCATTACAAGGAGAGCCTCGCCCGTACTCTGGGGGATGGCATAAAAGTTACCTTCGAATTCGTGCCCCGAATAGAGCCGGAAAAGTCGGGGAAACTGCGCTATTTCATCTCGGACCTCACGGAATAGAGACGGACAGAACATGCCCACCACGCTACTGATGTACCACGAGATAAGCAACCAGCCGGAGGGATTGAAAAAAATCCGCGATATCGATCCTGAATACTCTCTCGATACCGGCCAGTTCGCCGGACAGATCGCTCTCTTGCGCGAAAAGGGGTACAGGTCGGCTGATTTGACGTCGCTGACTGAAGGCAAAAAGTCCGGAGAGAGGCGTTGCCTGATTACCTTCGATGACGGCTACATCGGCAACTATACCAACGCCTTTCCCGTCCTGGTTGAGAACGGCTTCAAAGCGGTCTTTTTCGTCGCCGCCCGCTACATCGGCAGCTCCGAATACTGGATGAGCTGGGACCAGCTGCGGGAGATGGCGGCGCAGGGCTATTCGATCCAGTCCCATACCTGGAGCCATCCGGCTCTGGAGAGTCTGGATGAGGAGGCTGTTTTATTTGAACTTGCAGAGTCAAAAAGGGTCATTGAGGATGAAATCGGTCAGCCGGTCCATGCGATCAGTTTGCCTTTCGGCAGCTACAATAAGAGCCTCTTTGCGATTGCGCGCAGGGCCGGCTACTCTGTGGTGCTGACCTCATCCATGATGAGCCCCGGCAAGGTGAGTAATCCGGCTGTGTTCGGCCGGGTGCCCATCAAGGCAAGCTATTCGCTTGAGACCTTCACCAGGCTGGTGGAGCGGGAGCGGGGGCTGGTTTTCAGAATGCAATGCGCGGAATGTGCCAAGAACGCCATTAAAAAAACTGTCGGCATCAATTTTTACCGGGCGATCTACCGCCGTGTCAACCGAGTGCGAGTTCACTCCCTGCCGGCTGGCCCTATCGACAAGGATACCTGAGCCATGAAACTGGCCCTCTGTTTTGACAACCACCGCACTGACCATCATGAGGTCGTGGAAAGGATGTGCCGGGCGCAGTCTCTCCATCCCGGCCATACCTACAGGATCATGGAGTTGCCCGGCGGCGCCATCGGCTGTGTAACGACCTCCGACCGCTTTTCAGCCGTGCCCCATCTGCTCACCTCTCAGGGGGGCAATCTTCTTGTCGTCAGCGGGGTGCCGCTGCTGCTCTCGGGTGCACTCGCGGCCAGACTGCAGCAGATTTGTAACCTGGATCACGATGCGGCCGGAGATGCCCTGTCGCAGCTTGATGGTGCTTTTGCCGCCCTCCACTGGGACCATGCTGGCCGCAAGCTGACCATCGTCACCGATTTCCTGGGCTGCCAGCCCCTCTATCAGCATATGAGCGAGGGGGTGCTGCTCATGGCCACCGATATCAAGGGAGTGATGGCGGCAGGCGGGATCGATAACGCCCTCGATCCGCTCGGATGGGGCTCTTTCCTCAGCCTCGGCTACTTTATTGACAACCGCACCTCGATACAAAAGGTCGAGATCGCCAGCCCCGGCACCATCTCGGTGTACGATCCCCGCGCAGGGCGGCTGCAGCAGCGCAGCTACTGGCAGTGGGAAGCACCGGCACCGGAGCTGCGGCTGCAGGAGATCGACACCGGCGAGCTGGTCGACCAGCTCGAGGGTCACATGCGCGCCGCACAGGAGCACAATCAGGCGGCCACGCTGCTGCTGAGCGGGGGATTTGATTCGCGCCTGCTCCTCTGCACACTTCTCCGCGCGGGCATCACGCCGCGTGTGATGATCCACGATCATCCTGATGAAGACCGGAATGCGGACGGCCGCTACGCCCGCGCTGTCGCACAGAGATACGGCCTTGTACCGGAGATCATCACTCCGTCCAAGGGCTTCTTCTCCTCGCAGGAGTATCTAGAATTCCTCAGCCTGAACGAGATAACGACGCCGAGTCTCAACCTCTTCATTGCCCAGCTCTCGCTCTGTTTCAAGCAGCGCCTGGATGATAGCCGTGATGCCGGCGGCCCCGGACTGCAGGCGATCTGGGAGGGAGTTGGCCCGGGCAACAGCCTTTACCCCTCTATCCAGACTGCGGGAGGATTTGATAACTATTTCCGGCTGCTTGTACCCTCCCGCGAAGGGCCGACCTGGCGGAGCATTCGTACCGTCTTCGCCCCCGCGCTGGCCGATGAGATGTACGACGGTATCCAGGATGTGCTCGCGCGGGAGCGAAAAAAATACCCGGATGATGAGTACGGAGTCCGCTATTTCATCATGGTGACCCGTGTCCGCAATCGGGCGGCAGCAAATCCTCTCAAGATCTATGCCAACTATGTACTGCCGTTCACACCGGGGCTGAGCAGGGATTTCATGAACGCAGTCACCCGTATCCCCTATCATCTCAAATATAACCTTGATCTCTACTTCAAGATTTTTCGGGACCAGTTCCCGGCCGCCATGGAGGTGCCGTGGTGCACCGGTGGCGTTCTCATCAGCACCAGGGGCCGTATGAATCCGGTGCACAGGATCTACAATGCGATTGAAAAGATGGGGCTGATTGAAAAGATTAAAAAGTATCCCCTCGCCGAGGCTGCCGCGCGCAAGCTGGGCGGGCAGCCCGGATTGCATCAGCGCAATCCCCTGGTCGAAAAGATCATCAATGCGGTGGATCCGGACCATACCGATCTGAATGGTGAGGGGATCAGAAGAATCAAAACCGGCCAGCTGCCGCGTTCGGAAGATCTCCAGGCCCGGACGATGCTCTTCTACTGGCAGATGTGGCGCGCCATGATGAGCGGGCAGCCGGCTAATTAAGACAGGAGGTACATAATGCAATTGTCCATCCATTTTCAGAGCCGTGTGTGGGGCCGCCTGCTGACGCGCGCCCTGCTCACCGGCATGCTGGCCTTTTCCCAGCCGGCCCACGCCCTGATCGTCGACCACACCTGCACCACCCTCGACGGCATACCCGCCTCCTACGTCGAGGTGATCAAGCAGAATACGCGCATCTTTTTCGCATCGGCCTCACACGGCCGCCAGCTCCTCACCGGCATGGAGCGGATCGCCGAGCAGAACCCGCAGTACGCCTTTTATGTCGACTGGACCCTGCCGGTTCTGGAGAACACGGTCTGCATGCAGTACCAGAACCTCGATCCGTTTGAGTATTTCGGCACAGTCAGGGAATACCTGAAAGCGGAACCCTCCATCAATGTGGCGATGTTCTTCTGGTGCAGCGAGGCCAACTGGTACGACGTCAATATCTATTTCGCGCAGATGGAATCCCTGGAGGTAGAGCTTCCGAACGTCAAGTTCGTCTATGCGACCGGCCACGCCCAGGAGGATGGCTGCGCCGGCTGCAACCGCCATCGTTTCAATGAAGCCGTCCGCGACTATTGCCTGCGCAACAACAAGATTCTTTTCGATTTTGCCGATATGGATGCCTGGTACAACGGCGAGATGGAAACCTATATCTCCCCCGGCTATTGCGTCTGCGCCGGGGAGCAGATCCCGATCCAGCATACCCAGTATTACCCCGTTGAGGACAACCACACCAGCTTTGAGAACTGCGAGAACAAGGGGCGCGCGGTCTGGTGGATGCTGGCCAAGATCGCCGGTTGGTCGCAGACCACTCCGGTCGAGCTGAGCCATTTTTCCGCGCTGACCACCGGCGAGGGGGTGCTGCTCAGTTGGGAGACGGCTTCGGAGTCGGGCAACTCTGGATTCGGGATCGAACGGAGCCGGGATGGCAAGCAGTATGCCGAGATCGCCTTTCGGCCGGGCGAGGGCACATCCCGGACGCCGCATCTCTACAGTTATCTGGACCCCGCAGTCGAACACGGTGCGACCTATTACTACCGCCTCAGGCAGGTCGACCGGGACGGCACCGCCACCTACTCCGCTGTCGTGACGGCCATAGTTAAGGCACCCGCCCTCTTCGAACTGAACCAGAACTTTCCCAATCCCTTCCACGGGATGACCCGCTTCAGCTATCTTTTACCGCAGGATTCCTGGATCACGATCTCGGTTTTCGACCTGACCGGCAGAGAGGTCGCCCTGCTGAAGCGGGGGATGAGCGGGATGGGGGAGAGGATGCTGCAGTGGGATGGACGCGATGCCAAAGGCAGCAGGGTGTCCGATGGACTCTATCTGCTGAAAATGAGCGATGGCCTGCGCACTGCGGTGCGCCGTATGGTCCTGCTCAACTGACGGCGCACCGCGCTCCTGGCGATCAGCGTGGGGATTCGAGGTAGGAGTTGATCCCCGCCAGGATCTTTTCCGCCAGCTGCTGACGGAATTCGGGCAGGAAGAGCTTTTCTTCGTCCCCGGCATGGGAGAGGAAGGCCATCTCGACCAGGATCGCCGGCCGCGAACTCATACGGGTGACCCTGTAGTTGAAAGAGCCGACGCAGCCGAACTCCTGCAGGGGCAGTTCGAGCAGTTTTTTGTAGACCACGCGGGCCAAATCCCCCCAGAAGGGATTGTGGTAGTAGGTGCTGACACCGTTGGCGCCGAGATAGCCGTTGGCCGTACCCCCCGCATTGGCATGGATACTGACCAGCAGGTCGGCGTCCGAAGCCTCAACCCTCTCTTTTTTCGCTCCCAGACTCATATCGGTATCGGTTTCGCGCACCTGCAGCACCTGCAGACCCGCCTCGAGGCAGAGCTTTTCGAGGCGCTGGGCGACATCGAGGTTGATCTGCTTCTCTAAAAGTCCGGAGAGGCCGACGGCGCCGAGATTGGAACCGCCGTGCCCGGCCTCGATGGCCACCTTTATTTTTCCCGCCGGCGGGTGTTTGAGACGCAGCTCCAGCATGGTGGGCCCGGCGGTGAGCGTATAGCCCCAGATCCGGCTCTCCTGGAGATGGATGTTGACCTGATAGGTCTGGGGGGCGATCTGCTCCCAGCTGAGGCGGTCCATCACGCGCAGCCCTTCGCGGTGGGTGATCCAGGTGCTCGAACTCTCGACCCCGTAGAGACGGAGGCGCAGCACGCGGCCGGCCGGATCTGGGTGGAGGGAGAAGGGGACGGGCTGGAGGCGCGGAATCGTGACGAGATCGGCGCCGGCCGCCGGCGCGGCGCTCAGGGTGGTTATGTAATAGGCGGGGCGGAGCGCCGGTTCAGCCAGGGCCTCGACTTCATCGGCGGCGACATAGCCCTCGCTCTCTTCATCGAGGCGGATACGCCATGAGCTGCCGATGCGGCCGCTGCTCTGCAGAATGGTGCCGGCCGGCAGCTCGCTGATCACCGGCGGGCCGAGGCGAACGTACCCCAGGCTCTGGTTGAGCAGAGCCCCCTCGCGGAGGAGCTGGAGCAGGGGGAAACGCTCCGGGTTTTGCACCACAATGGTCACCCCGGCATCCCGCCGCAGAGTGCTCTTTTTCGCCCCTTTGATGCTGTTTTTAAGACAGAGCTGCAGGGAGTACTCCTTGTCCTGCTGCAGACGGGAGAGGGGCATCTCCCCCTCGTAGCGCGAACAGTCGGCCAGGTCGGTGCGGCGCAGATAGAGGCGCAGCTTGCCCGGCTTGAAATCGACCCAGCCGGCGTGCCCTTTGGCGCCGATGAAGCTGACCCGCAGCCGGTCGCGGCTTTGCAGCACCCGGGATTCGGCGGGCAGGACCGATGTCGAGTCGATCCAGAGCGGCAGGGCTGCGCGCGGGCCGGTTTCGCGGCGGAAAATCGTGCGCGAAAAACGGGCCTCTTCACCGACGACGGGTTTCACCGTCGCCTGGATGAGATTGGGACCGGGCTGCAGGGCTACGGTCCTGAAAAAGATCCCGGTACGATAGAGGTGGCACGAGTCGCCGTTGATCGTCACCCGCGCGGGCCAGGCGGTCCGGGCGAGCAAATGGACAGTGGCTTTGGTCGTGGTGTCGCCGGTATCGTCCCGCCACTCCAGGAGCGGGGCGCTGAGCTGGGCGCGGACGCCGGTGAAGGTCCCGAAAAGGAAGAAGAAGAGGAGGAGGAGCCGGTGGCGGATCTGGGTGTTCTGCATAGGCCGATTTTCTGTCATTTTATAGGAGACGGTGCAGCCGGTTATTCTGATAATATAGAAACCCGGCTGCAAAAACCAAGCAAAAAAAGCAGGTTCAGGGACGGCGGAACGCTCCGCCGCGCATAGGGCGAGAAAGAGCGGCCGCCCGCCCGGCAATCCGGCAAGTAACTCTTGCTTTATATCCACAACTATTTGTATCTTTATGCAAAAGGAGCGGAAATGCCGAAAAAACCACTCTCGATCCACTTCCCCTACCCCTTTCAGAACAATCTGATCTATAATAATCCGGAAAAACGCAGGATCGCCCGGGACATGCTCGAGCGCTATACCGGGTCCGAGGCCGCCGATTTTCAGCAGAATATTATTCTAACCAATTTTCACAAGTACCTCGATGTCTTTCAGGAGCGCGCCGGCGCGAAGATAACCTCCGGCTCCGCCTTTTCAGCGGTGCATAGTCCCCGTGAAAACATCAGCATGATCGATTTCAAGATCGGCGCACCGACCGCGGCCATGGTGATCGAGATGCTCAGCGCCATCGAAACCCAGGCCGTGCTTTTTCTCGGCATGTGCGGCGGGCTCCATCGCTCGCTCAAGGTGGGCGACTTTATCCTGCCCATGGCCGCCATTCGCGACGAGGGGGTCAGCGGCCACTTCATCCCGCCGCAGGTGCCCTCCCTGCCAACTTTCAAGATCCAAAAATTCGTCAGCCAGATCATCGTCGAGAACAATCTGGATTACCGCACCGGGGTGGTTCACACCACCGACTATCGCTTTTGGGAATTCGACGACACCTTCAAGGCGATCCTCTATGAGGAGAGGGCGATCGGCATCGATATGGAGTGCGCCGCGCTCTTCAGCGTCGGTTTTGTCAGCAAGGTGCCCATCGGCGCCCTGCTGCTGGTCTCGGACCTCCCTCTGCAGAAGGACGGCATCAAGACCAAGGAATCCTCGCGCAAGGTTTTTTCAAACTTTACCGCAAAACATATCGAGATCGGCATCTCCTCGATGATCGAAATCCAGAAACGCGGCGAGCATATTCGCCACTATCGCTGGTGATCCCTGCCTGGGCCCGCACCGGCGCGTACGAGCAAGCGACAAGAAGGAGTGGAACGAGATGAACCTGCAAACCCGCTTTATGAATCTTCAGCTCAAGAATCCGATCATTGTCGCCAGCAGCGGGCTGACCAAGTCGGCGGAAAAGATCCGCGCCTGCGAAGAGGCCGGCGCTGCGGCTGTGGTGATGAAGAGCCTTTTCGAGGAATCCATCGCCGGTGAAGAGTGGAACCTGGCCGCCGGAGCCGTCGGGCACTCGGAAGCCTATGACTATATGCGCGCGGAACTGGGCAAGCAGTACGGCCCGCAGGAGTACTGTGCCATGCTGGAGAAGGCCAGGAAAATGGTCGGGATTCCGGTCATCGCCAGCATCAACTGTGTCTCCGCAAAATGGTGGCCAAGCTATGCAAGACAATTCGAGTCCGCGGGTGCGGATGCCATCGAACTCAATGTCTACGTGACCGTCGTCGACCCCCGCACCACGGCAGGTGACGCCGAACAGCTCTACCTGGATATTCTCGAAGCGGTCAAGGCGCAGGTCAAAATCCCGGTGGCGATGAAAATCGGCCGGCACTTTTCGTCGCTCCCGCACCTGGCCGCGCGCCTGGGCGAGAAAGGACTCGACGGATTGGTCCTCTTTAACCGCTTCACCCAGTTTGACATGGATATTCACGCCCGGCGCCTGGATTCGACTTTCGATTTCAGCCGGCCCGAAGAGCATCACGAAGTGCTGCGCTGGGTGGCCATGCTCTCCGGCCAGACCCGTGTCAACCTGGCGGCCACCACCGGCATCCACAGCGGCAAAGAGATCATCAAAATGCTGCTCGCAGGGGCGAGGGCGGTGGAGATCGCGTCGGCTTTTTACAGGAAGGGGCTGGGCCTGATCCCGAACCTGCTCGCCGATATCGAAACCTGGATGAAGGAGCAGGGCCTGAACGATCTCGAATCCGTCATCGGCTCCCTCAATATGGCCAACAGCGGCTCTCCGGATCTCTATCTGCGCGCCCAGTTCATGGAAAAGATGCGCGGCTGGGAGTGATCCGCACTCTACGTCTATCAAGCTGTCCCGCCGGGCGCCGGTGAGCGCCCGG
>JAKQKF010000164.1 GCA_029560815.1 bacterium | reverse complement strand
CGAGGAGATGGCGGCGATGAGGCGGGCGACATCCCCCTCGCGCTTGTCGCCGAAGCGGAGATGCATCCATTCGGCCATGGTCATCACCTCGGCACGGCGGTTCCATTTGCCCATAAAGATCATCAGGAAGGCCATGATCAGGGTGACGCCGCCGCGGATCTCGATGAAAAAGCCGGTGGCGCCGAGGGCAAAGATGAAAGCAGTGTTGATCATGGTGCCGCTGACGTCGAGGTTGGAAGCCATGCCCGAAGCCCCCAGGGCCCACCAGGGCAGGGTGCGGTTGCCGAGGAAATAGGCATCCAGGTTCTGCTTGGCGCGCCGTTCGCTCCAAAGGCCGATGATGAGGACACCGACCAGATAGGTGATGACGATGCCATAGTCGAGTGGGGTCATAGGTGTATCCTTCGCATTAGGGATTCGGTGATGATGGCATGACCTCTGCCAGCTGCTGTAAAAGGTTGAGGATCCGCGCCTCCCCCGGCGCCAGCTGCAGGGCAGTTTCGGCCTCCCGCTCCGCGGCCGCATAGTCGCCCTCCTGGGCCAGGGCCACCCCGAGCAGATAGTGCACCCGGGAGCGGTCGGTGGGGGTAAAATCACGGCTGTTGTCCGCCAGGGCGATGGCCCTCTCCAGTACCGGCCGGGCCTTGCGGCCGTCATTTCGGCTCATGTAATGCACGCCGAGCTTGGCAAAAGCAAAAGGCAGATTCGGGCTCAGGGCCGCGGCCTGAAGAAGAATCCTCTCCTCCGCCTCCCCCTTGCCCTGCAGGGCGAGCATGTTGGCGAGGAAGAGGTAGGGGTAATAATTGCCCGGCATGACACGGATGACCGCGCGGTACTCCTGCGCCGCCTCGGCATGCCGGCCCCGTTCCGCCAGCCAGTCGCCGACGCGATAGTGGGCTTCATTCCAGCTCCATTTGCGCTGGAAGAGCATCTGCACCGCCCCCTGCAGCATTCTGGCATATTCCGGCTCGTCGACCGCCTGGAGCAGGCGGGGTGCGCGGAAGGGATAGCGGCTGGTGAGGGCGCGGATGCGCTGGCAGGCGATCTCCTCCTCAAAGGGG
>JAKQKF010000104.1 GCA_029560815.1 bacterium | reverse complement strand
ATCCGGTCCTGCGCGCCACCATCGCCAAAATCGCCACCCTGCGCCAGGTGGCGGAGGTCGGCGGTCTGCCTCTGGCCGAAGTGATCAACACCCTGCGCGCGGCGGTCGGCCAGATGTGCGGCAATTATGGCGGGCCCGCCGGATCTGACGATCGGCCCGCCTGGTTCGCAGCGGACAAGATCACCCGGCGTCTGGACGCCCGTCCGCTGCTGGCGGCTGGAGAGCATCCCCTGGCGCAGGTGGTGAGCGAGAGCCAGCAGCTGCAGCCAGGCGAAATCTACGAACTCACCACCCCCTTTCTGCCCGCGCCGCTGATCGATGCGGTTAAGAAGAAGGGTTTTGCCGCCTGGAGCGTGCAGGAGGAGGCGGACCTTTACCGCAGCTATTTCTGCAAGGAGTAGGAGAGGGAGGATAAGCATGCATGGCGATAACGATGAAGCGGCGGCGTTTTACCGCGGCCTGGCCGCAAGCTACGACGGGATGACCCGTTTCGCCGAGCGGCTGCCTGGGGAGCGGGCGCTGCTGGCCGAATGGCGGGAGCGCCACGGTTTCAACCGGCTCATCGATGCAGCCTGCGGGACCGGACTGCATGCGATCGCTCTGGCGCAGCTGGGCGTCGAGGTCACCGGGGCCGACCTCTCGCCGGAGATGCTCGCCGAAGCGCGCGCCCATGCTGCGGCCGAGGGGGTCGAGGTGCAGTGGGTGGAGGCCGCCATGGAGCAGCTGACCGCCCGGGTCAAGGGACCATTCGACGCCCTTTTTTGCCTGGGCAACTCGCTGCCCCATCTCCTCGACGAGGCGGCGCTGGCGGCCGCGCTGACGGGTTTTCATGCGCTGCTCGCCCCCGGCGGTCTGCTGCTGCTGCAGCTCGTCAACTATGACCTGGTCCTGGCCTGGCAGCGCCGGATTCTCGCCGTCAACCGCGACGGCGAGCGCGAGTTCATCCGCTTTTACGATTTCGGCGCGCCGCTGCTGCGCTTCAACATTCTCGAGATCGACTGGTCGCAGCAGCCGCCTCAACACCGCCTCCAGGGCACGCCGCTCCACCCCTGGCGCCGCGCCGGCGTGGAGCGGGCGGTTGAGGCAGCCGGATTTGGCGCTGTCGAAATTTATGGCGATATGCGTTGGGGGGAGTATACGGCGGCGAAATCGCAGAATCTGGTGGTGACGGCGAAAAAGTAGCGCGGAGGCGGCCGTCAGGGCGCATCCGGATAAACAAAAAGCCGGTGCAGAATTCATCTGCACCGGCTTTTTTTTACCGGAAAATCATCCGCCCGTTTCACCGGCCCGGGGCCGTTTCCGGCCGCTGGAAAAGGTGATGGAGGATCAGGGACCAGAAAAAGCCGCCGGCCACCTTGGCAAAGAACTGGCCGGCGATGATAGCGGGCATGACGGCGCCGAAGGCCAGGGTCGGGAAGAGCAGGCTGTCGACCAAAGCGCTGGGGAGGTTGCTGCCGTTGACCTTGACCAGCCAGAGCCGGTCGCGCAGGAGATGGTAGCTGAGGGCATCAACGGCGCCGGCCGCGGCGAAGGCGGCGAAAGAGGCAAAAGCGACGGCGGCGGCATCCCGGTTGATCAGCCAGGAGATGAGACTGCCGGCGAGAATGAGCAGGGCCATCTTGGGCAGAAGAGAACGGCTGCGCCAGGCCTCATGCAGGGCGTCCCGGCTGGTCAGATCGAGGCCGATGAGCAGAAAGGCGACCAGAGCGGTGGCACGGGGTCCGAAGGCGGCGATGGCGAGATTGGCCGCCACCACGCTGACCAGATAGGCCGCGACCAGCACGCTGTTTTTAAAGGATAGATTCATCGGTTCATCCGGGTGACTAACTGTTTCCCTTTTATGGGGGGATAATGTACGACTTTTGCGCGGCTTTCGAAAGCGATTTCTGCAAACGGGAAGGGGAGCGCGCACCGGCGGAGGAGCGCGGGCCGGACGGCCAGGCGGAAGCCGGCATCGGGCAGGAGAGCAGCGGCGCCGGCGCCGCTGCCCGCGCGAGGCGAATCCGGGTCCCGCATCCGCCGGCGTGCTCTTTTACTTTGCTTTCTCGCGCGGATTTTTTATATTAGCCCTGCCAAGCCAACCCGGACCCCAAGAGGAGAAAACTGCATATGAGCATCACACAACAGATGGCCCGCTTCGCCCTCGATCTCCAGTACGAAGCGATTCCCGAAACCGCCCGCAAGGAGGCGCGGCGCTTTCTGCTCGACAGTTTCGGCTGCGCTCTGGCGGCGTTGAACAATGAGGATATGCGCGCCGCCCACCGCTATATCGAAAAGCTCGGCGGCGTCCCCGACGCCACCATCATCGGCAGCGGCCTGCGCACCAACGCCCCCAACGCAGCGCTGATGAACAGCCTGCTCATCCGCGCCATCGACTATAATGACATCTACTGGAAGCAGGACCCCAGCCATCCTTCGGACATCATCCCCGCGGCCCTGGCAGCCGGTGAAAAAGCGGGCCGGGATGCGCGCGACCTCATC
>JAKQKF010000086.1 GCA_029560815.1 bacterium | reverse complement strand
TGACCTCGAGGCTGAGGCGCTTGTTGGCGGCGACGAGCAGACGGTCGCGGAGGTAGCCGATGCCGGCGCGCAGGGCGAGCAGGAGCAGCAGGGCGCCGGCGATGAAGAGGAGGTTTGGCAAATCCCCGGCCGGGATGAGGCGGTCGATGAGCAGCTGGACGAAGAGGGCGGTGAGCAGGCCGGCCGCGGTGTAGAGCAGGCCGGTGAAAAGGATCTGCTGCAGCCAGGCCTGCTGGCGCAGCAGATAGCCCCATATCCAGCGCAACCAGGAGCCCGAGTCGCGGCGGAGCAGCTCTGCCGGGGGCTCCGCTTCGAGAAGGAGGACGGCGCGCTCGCGCCAGATTTTCTCAAACTCCTCGCGCCTGAGCCAATAGCGCCCGCGGCCGGGATCGCCAATGAAGAGGCGGCCGGCCTGCGCCTTGTAAAGGACCAGATAGTGGCTCAGCCCCTCCGCCAGGTGGACATGGGCGATGCAGGGCATCCTCTCCCTGATCAGCTCCTCATAATTGCCACGGGCGCCCGCCGCCTTAAAGCCCAGCGCCCGTGCCGCGCGCAGCATGTCGAGCATGGTGGTGCCCTGAAGGTCGGTGCGGCAGAGCTGGCGGGTGTGGACCAGGGAGGTGTCACCGCCGTAAAAGCGCAGCACCGAGAGCAGCGCCGCCGGGCCGCAGTCGAGCTGGTCGTACTGGCGGACCAGCGGGTATTTGGAGCGGAGCCTCATCTCACCGTCCTCAGGGGGTCGGCAAGAGCTTTTGGAACGCCTTGGGAGCCATGCCCTTATCCCGCCGGAAGGCGCCGCGAAAGGCGCGGTCAGAGCCGTAGCCGACCATGCGGGCGACCACCTGGATCTTTTCATGCTCGGCCAGCAGCCGGGAGGCTATTTCCATGCGGATGCGCTGGATCAGTCTCCGCGGTGATACATGAAAAAGCTGATGCACGATCTTGCGAAGATGCGAATTGGAGATGTGCAGCATGAGCGCAAGCCGCTTGACGCAAAACTGCTTGTCGCCGATGTGCTGACGGATGATCCCCTCCACAAGTGATTTGGTCATGATACCCCCCTTGATGGCGGTGAGCTGCAAGTGCGCGCTGCTGATCGGGGCGGCGAATGCTCCGCACATGCCCCGGGCAGGGCGAGGGCGCTTCATCAAGGTGCTGGGGTATACCGGATTGGACTATAACCAGGCAGGGCGGGTAGATAAAAGAAACCTCCACGGCACATCCCGAGGCGGTGCGGGGAGACCGCCTGCTGACATCGTACTGCCACGCAGGTTTGCTTTACCTTATTCTGCACCGGACAAATACTACGGTATACACCCGATTTCTGCTGGCGACGGAGTTTTCTGCTGGGGTTCGGTCTTATTCCATTCCGGTGAGGAGGGGGAGCGTGATGATGGCGATGGAGAGGCCGGGCGCGATGGTACAGGCCGGCCTGGGAGGAGGGATCAGCGACGGCAGCGGTCAGTGGCAGTGGTTGTCAGGGCCCATGCTGTGCGTGTCACCCTCGGCCCTGAAAAATGATAATGAATTTTACATATCAGCGCAAGTAAAATCTGCGGCAAGGCGATTTTTGCCGTTTTTTGTCGCATTTACGAAACAAAATTGGCGGGAGAGCGAGGTCAGGTGGCGGATTGGGGCTTTGCTGTGACAGGAAGCCGGTCATTCTCTGGTTTTGGTCGAACGCCGCTGTTTTCCTGAACTTGCTCTCAACAGCACTCTCATTCTGATCAGCCAACAAAAAGCAGTTGTTATTTTTGCAGTAAAACTGTATACTTAATTACTGCCCACGGGAAAACAGAAAGGGAATTTCTTTTTCATGCTGATACGTAAATTAGATCAAGCGGAAGCCGACTGGTATGCGTCGCAGCTGTATGCCGTCCAGGATAGAGTCCTCGCCCGGATTGATTCGGACAGTTTTTATCTGACCGGAGGGACGTGCCTATCCCGGTGCTATTACCATCACCGCTATTCTGACGATCTGGATTTTTTCTTTCTGGGCGAAAAGTTTGACGCGGATGAGTTTGAGCACGAATTCGTTCGGTTAGTCTCATCGCTGGGTTCCGAATTTAAAACGACTGTCACGGTGAATGAAAAACAGTATAAACGGGCATTCGTCGAAGAGGGGGCTGTTAATCTAAAAATCGAATTTGTTAATGAGCCATTTCCAGTCCTGGGAGATAGGGTAAGGATTTCCAGCTATCTGATCGATACCAAAGAGAATATTGCAGTTAACAAATTAACCGCTGTTTATGCTCGCAAAGCCTGTAAGGACTATTTCGATCTCTATTTTCTGCTGCAGGAATTTTCCTTGCCTGAATTGCTAAAGCTTTCAGAAAACAAGATGGTCCCGCCCTCCTATGAGGAACTTATCATGAGCCTGGAGAAATCGTTATGGGAAGGGCAGGTCCTGACCTCGTTAGAAATCACAGAGACTCAGTTTCTGTCTTTTGCTGCTGAACTGGTTGAGGATATCCTGGCATATGCCCGGCAGGCTGGATAAATATTTTTGGGATTCGCCGAGAGAGACTTTCTCGAAAGAATTTCAACTGGTGAGGCT
>JAKQKF010000066.1 GCA_029560815.1 bacterium | reverse complement strand
GAATGGGGCCCGCCCTCGGACGCCAATTTCTGCTGCAACGGCCTGGTCTGCCCGGACCGCACTCCCCATGCCGCTCTGCAGGAGGTCAAGAAAGTCTACCAATCGATCAAGTTCAAGGCGGTGAATCTGTCGGATGGCGAGATCGAGATCCGCAACGGCTACAACTTTATTCCCCTGAGCGGCTTCGAATTCGTCTACCGGCTGGAACTGGACGGAAAGACCATTGCCGAGGGCCGGATCGATCCCCTCGATCTGGCGCCGGGCCAGTCCACCCGGCTGCGCATCCCGCTGCCTGTGCTCACCACCCTGCCCCGGGCCGGATATTTTATGACCCTCGAGGCGCGCACCCGCGAGGAAGCCCCCATGGTCCCCAAAGGACATGTTATGGCCGCTGAGCAGTTTGAGCTGCCCCTGCCACAGATTGCAGCGGAAGCCGTCAAGCCTGCGGGGCCGGCCCTCAAGCTGAAAGAGAACAAAGATGCCCTGGATATTCGGGGAGACGATTTCAGCGTGCGCTTCGACAAGGGCACCGGCCTGCTGACCTCTTTTATCTCCGGCGGCCGGGAGCTCTTGCACACTCCGCCGGCGCCCAATTACTGGCGCCCGCCGACCGACAGTGATTTCGGCAATGGCATGAACAAACGCTGCCTGCCCTGGCGCACCGCCAGTTGTGAACGCAAGTTGATCTCCTTGCAGACCACTCCGGTTAAAGTTAAAAAAACGGGGCTCATCGCCGTGCAGGTCGACGTTCTCTACGAGCTGCCGGCAGTCGGCCGCGAGCAAATCCGTTATACTGTGCTGGGTGAAGGTGAGATTCAGGTTGAGCACCATTTTACCGCGATGGAGGAAAAGCTGCCCGAGATGCCGCGCTTTGGCATGGCTCTGGCGATGCCGGCCGGCTTTGAACGGGTGCGCTGGTTCGGCCGCGGGCCGCACGAGAATTACAGCGATCGCAAAACCTCTGCCTTTGTCGGCCTCCATGAATTGACCGTGGACGGGTTCAACGAGCCCTATGTCTCGCCGCAGGAAATGGGCTACCGCACCGATACCCGCTGGCTGGCGGTGACCGATGCGCAGGGCAGCGGGTTGCTTTTCATCGGGCCGCTCTGC
>JAKQKF010000044.1 GCA_029560815.1 bacterium | reverse complement strand
AGCAGGGTGGAGGTGATCAAGCCGCCGATCACCGCCTGGCCCATCGGGGCACGAAACTCGCTGCCCTCGCCGAGGGCGAAGGCCACCGGGATCATGCCGAAGATCATGGCAAATGTGGTCATCAGGATCGGCCGCAGCCGGATCGCCCCGGCCTGGATCAACGCTTGCGTCCGCGCCACCCCTTGCCGGCGCAGCTGATTGGCATAATCGACCAGCAAAATGCCATTCTTGGTCACCAAACCCATCAGCATGATGATACCGATCATCGACATCATCGAGAGCGAACTGCCCCACGCCAGCAGCGCCAGCACTGCACCGATCAGCGACATCGGCAGCGCCAGCATGATCGAGAAGGGATGAATAAAGCTCTCGAACTGGGCGGCGAGCACGATATAGACAAAGATGATCGCCAGCGCCAGGGCCATCAGCATGTTGGCGAAGGTCTCGGACTGCATCTGCCCCTGTCCCACCACCCCGATGTCATAGCCGGCGGGAATCGCCATCTTGCGGGTCTGCTGCTGTATCCCGCCCATGACCTGCCCCAGAGTCTTCTGGTAGGTGTTGGCATCGACGCGAATCTCACGTTGCCGGTCATAACGGTTGATCTTGGAGGGCCCCGAAGCGGGCTGAATCGCCGCGATATTGCGGATCGGCACCATCAGCCGCTGGCCGCTGCCGATATCCTTGCTGCTCTTGACCAGGAGGTCGCCGACATTCTCCAGTGAGGTGCGGTCCTCCTTGTTCAGACGGACACGCACATCGAATTGTTCGTCGCCCTCCTGAAATGTGCTGGCGACGTAGCCATCGACCATGGCGCGCGCGGTGGAGGCGATCAGGGCGACATTGGCGCCAAGGTCGGCGGCCTTTTCACGGTCGATGCGGATGCGCACCTCCGGCTTCGAGGTCTCGAGGCTGTTCTCCACATCCACGGCGCCCGGGGTCGTGCGCACGATCCGCTCGACCTGGTCGGCCAATCTCTTGAGCACATCGAGATCCTCGCCGCGTACACTCATGATCATCGGCTTCTGGCCGCCGCCCATGCCCTGCTGGACTGTGAAGCCGATGTTGGCGCCGGGGATGGTTTGCAGCTCGCTGCGCAGTTCGCCGATGATCTGCTCCACTCCCTTGTCGCGCTGATCCTTCTTGACCAGGTTGGCGAAGACACTGCCCTTGGTCACCGGATCGGTGCCGGCGCCGATGGTCGTCAGCACCATCGTCACCTCGGGCCGCTGGTGCAGGGCATCCTCGATCTTGTTGCAAATCCGGCTGGTCTGTTCGAGCGAACTGCCGGGCGCTGCTGTGACGGTCACCGTCATCTGGCTCATGTCGAAGCT
>JAKQKF010000008.1 GCA_029560815.1 bacterium | reverse complement strand
TATGCGCGCACCGCGCCGGGCACCTTTTCCTATACGACCGGAACCTGGTGGACGGAAACCCACACCGTTCAGCCCCGGCAGCGCATCGATCTGGGCGGGAACTCCGAATTCGTCTACGGCGCCGGCTATTTCCCCCTCAAGCCGGGCCAAACCGAGCGCTTCTCTGTGGCTATGGTCTTCGGAAGCAGCGAAGCCGACATCCTCGGCAACAAATCGATCATGCAGCGCATTTACGACGACAATTACCGCTTCGCCACCCCGCCGATCAAACCGACGCTCTATGCCTGGCCGGGAGACAAACGGGTTGTGCTCTCCTGGGATGCGGCCGCCGAAGGGTCGTGGGACGAGATCTACGGCCACGATTTCGAGGGCTATATGCTCTATCGCGCCACCGATCCCGAGTTCAACGAGATCAAGATCATCAGCGACGCCCATGGCTCGCCGTTTTACTATGAGCCACTGGCCCGATTCGATCTGCGCGACGGCCTCACCGGCCCGCATCCTGTCGCCGCCGGTGCCGAAATCTCCGGGACGGTCGATGCCGACGGCAACGTCAGCGAACGCATCGTCGAGGCTCCGGGCAATGGCGCCCACCTTATCATGGGCGACGACACCGGCCTGCGCCATTTCTATGTCGATGAGGAGGTCCAGAACGGCCGCACCTATTATTACGCCCTGGTCGCCTACGATAAGGGCTATGATTTCGATTTCTACAATAAGGGCTGGTCGGATCGCAATCCCCGGGACGGCTTTAAGCCCATCTATCCGGTGCAGAACAGCAAGACTATCACCCAGGATGTGGTCGGCAACATCACCTTTATCGACCGCAACACGGCGGTGGTCGTGCCCAACGCCCCGGCGGCCGGCACGGAACTTGCGGCCCTCGACAGCGCCATCATCCATGCCGGTCCGGCCAGCGGCAGGATCGAACTAGTGCTCACCAATCCCGACTCGCTCAAGCCCGGCCACGCCTATCAGCTGACTTTTCTCGACACCCTGGCCTGGCGCAAGACCAGTCATTTTCGGGTTTGGGATCTCACGGAAAACCGGCTGCTGCTGCAAAAGTCCTATCCGGAGCCGGTCACCGAAACCAGCGAGATCGACGCTATCGTGCAGCCGGAGGTGGAAAAGATCGAGACCGGCCTCTTCGACGGCCTGGTGCTCCTCATGCAGAATCTGCTTCCCGACGGCACCCTCTCGGCGAGCTGGCGCAGTTTCAAGGGCTGTAAAAGCGACAATCCGGAT
>JAKQKF010000557.1 GCA_029560815.1 bacterium | reverse complement strand
CATGCGCTTTTCATCATCGACGATCAACAGTTTCGCAGTTGTGCTCTCCATCACTCACCTTGCCCCCCGTGTCCGGGGAAAATGATCCTCATCAGGGTGCCGCCCTCGCCGGGTTCAAGGGCCATGATCTCGCCGCCGTGTCCCTCGACGATCCTCTTGCACACCGCCAGTCCCAGGCCGGTGCCGCTGCTCCTGGTGGTAAAAAAGGGCTCGAATATTTCCCGTCCGCGGCCCTGCAAACCGGGTCCGTGATCCTGCACCTCGATGACCACCTGGCTCCTGCCCAGAATACTCTGCTTGCGCAGGCGAAGAATGATGTCGCCCTCCCCGCTGTTCTCCATCGCCTGCTGGGCGTTGAGTAGCAGATTGAGGAGCATCTGTCCGATCTGATCCGCATCGCAGCGGAAAAAGAGCTGCTGTTCAGTACACTGACAGTCCACCCGCCTGCCCTGGCGCGAAAAACCTGCCGCCAGCTCGTTCAGGAGGGGAACGAGATCATGCCGGGCCATCTCCAGCCGGGGCTCGCGGGAATAGGCAAGAAAATCGCCGACGATCCGGTTGAGGCGGGCGATCTCCTCGTCGATATAATCGAAGAACTCGGCGCTCTTTTCCGGCTGCGTTTGCTTCTCGCGCAGAACATCGGCTGTGCTCTTGATGATGGCCAGGGGATTGCGGATCTCATGGGCCACGGTCGCTGCCATCTGCCCGAGACTGGCGAGGCGCTCGGATTGGTAGAGACGGGTCTCCGTACGCAGGAACTGCAGCATGGCCAGGATGAGAAAAAGGGCCAGAGCAGCGAGCAGCAGCACGCTGATGATAACGCCGATGTAGAGGGCCCGGTAAAACCGGTCCATCGTTTGCAAAAAGCCGGCATTCGCCTCCAGGGCGAGCACGGCGCCGCGTCCGTAGACGTCGCTCACCGGGGCGTAAACACTCTTGAAGTGGTTGCCGGCGACGGTATGCAGCCGCGAGGCCTGCACCCTGCCGGCGAAGGCCGCCCTGATCGCCAGGCTGTCCTCCATCAGGTAGGGGCGGCCGACGCTCTTCTCCAGCTCAGGGCGGGCATCCAGCAGAATGCCGCCGTCCTCGCCCACCAGATAGGCGGCCTCCAGCTCGTGGTCGAGACGGATGCGGTTGAGCGTGCCGCGTAAAAGTTTCGCCTCCCCTGCATCGGTAAAGCTGTGCAGGCCGAGTTCGACCAGCTCAGCGGTCAGCGCGGCTGTCGCTGCCAGCCTCTGGTCGAGGGACTCCTCGAGCTGGCGGCCGATGCTCTTGAGGAAGAAGTAGGAGGCGAGATTGTAAAAAAGGAGAAAAAAAAAGGTCATGCCGACCACAGCCGCAACTGTCCATCTACGCCGGCGCAGGAGCCGGCGCTGGGCGCGCGGCAGATTCTGACGGTCGCTCCCCATCTCCTACTCCGCCAGCGCTGAGTGGATCAGAGCGAGAAGCTGCTCCACCGAGATCGCTCGCATGCAGGCCATGGAGCTGCA
>JAKQKF010000553.1 GCA_029560815.1 bacterium | reverse complement strand
CTTGCCTTTTTCTGTTTATCCATTGTATGATGAATCCGGTGAGCCGGATAAGTGCGGATTCGATCCTGAACAAGCGGCAAGCCTGCGCAAGAGCCTGGGAGATCATTGGGGCTATGGCTATGACGATCTGCTCGCCGATCTGCCGGTCTGGCGGAGCAGCCCCTATGTGACCATCGATTCCATCGGCGCCAGTGTCCAGAATCGCGCCATCTGGGAGCTGGCCATCACCGCGGACCCGGTTCCGGCCAGGCCGCGCAGGACGATCCATATCCATGCGCGCACCCATCCCGGCGAGGTCCAGTCCTGGTGGGTGACCCGGGAGATCATCAAAATCCTGCTAGCGGAGGATGACTTTTCCCGTTCTGTGCGCGACTCCTGCGTCTTTTACATCATCCCGATGTACAATCCGGATGGCGTGGAACTGGAGTATCCGCGTGAAAACGCCAACGGCATCGATATCGAGAGCAACTGGAACAAATATCCCCTTCAGCCTGAGGTCGCCGCGCTGCGAAAACGCTTTTATGAATTGATGACCTCCCGTGCGCCCATCGAGATCGCCCTGAACATGCACTCGGCCTATGGGAGCAGCCGCTATTTTGTCTATCATGATGCTGCCGGATCCTCGGCCGAATATGCAACTCTGCAGCAGCAATTCATCGAAGGCACCCGCGCCCATTTCCCAGGCGGCATCCGCCCCTGGGACTATTTTGTAAGCTGGAAAACAGGCACCGCGACCCAGTATCCGGAGAGCTGGTTCTGGATGAATTATCACGAAAGTGTGATGGCGTTGACCTACGAAGATATGAACGATCCCTCGGCCGGCGAATTCGATCGCACGGCCCATGCGATCGTGCATGGCATCCTCGATTATCTGGGCCGGAGCAAAACGCAGGTCGCTGCCTCCCCCCTGCCGGCGCCGGCCGCTTTTGTTCTGGAGCAAAATTATCCCAATCCCTTCAATGCAGGCACGACCATAAGCTGGCAGCTGCCCGGCGATGGTCCGGTCAGCGTGCGTCTTTACGACCTTCTGGGCCGGGAAAGAGCGGTGTTATTCGAGGGGATTCAGACGGCCGGCCGGCATGCCCTGAGGTGGGATGCTTCGGGATGGCCTTCCGGTGTCTATTTTATTGGCATGCAGGCAGGGAGGTATCGGGCAATAAGGCAGGCGGTTATTGCGCGGTGAGACCGGATGATAGCGCAGGATAGATATAGCATCCTTTTCGGTTCTGACCATGAAATAGAGACAATGCGCCTGACAATTACGCGCCGGGATCCAAGCCCAGGGATTTGAGGCGCTCGGTCAGCCGGGCGTGGTGGCTGCCCTGCCAGTAGATGCGGCCGCAGGACTGGCATCGATAAAAGCTATCGCAGGCAGCGGCCACCTGCGGCGGCACAGACTTGTGCGCCTCTGCGCGTGCAATGGCCTCGATCCCGCCATTGCATTCGAGGCAACGGCTGAAAGGAGCGGCACTGCGGAGGAGGGTGAAGCGCTGAATCACCTCTCGCGTCTGTTCACCGGGAATAGAGGCCCGCACCCAATAGCCGTGGGTGACCGCCTTGTTCTTGAGAAGGCCCAGGTCGCGAGTCAGGATGATGCGGTTCAGCTCGAGCGCGATGGCGATGATGTCCGCATCGGCGAGGTTATTGCGGTAGGTGGTATCAAAGCCCAGCAGCCGCAGCCAGCGGGCCAGTTTGCCGAGATGGACATCGGCGATGAATCGGATGCGGCGAAGCGGTTCCGGGCGTACCCGGCTGACGGGAAAGATGTCGAGGCTTTCGAATACCGGATAGACAGCCACGCGGTCGCCCGGCTGGAGGTGATAATCAAAACCGACGGAGAGGCCATTGACCAGAATCAGGTCGACCTCCGTGTGCGGCACACCCTGCGCCTCGATGGCATCTTTCACCGCCGGCGTCCCGGCAAAGGTATAGAGAAAACTCTGCTTGCGCCGTTCGGGCGGCAGAAAATCATTCAATTCTTCATAAAAACGAAACTCGGCAGAATGCATGGCCGCAAAATTCCTGGCTGCATGTATAATTCAAGTCAATGACGACGCCTGTAAAAATCAATGGTTATAATATCTGTATGGCAGTTTCTTCGCGAGTCTTTTTCACTCCACCTTGAACACCTTCATCACCTCATCGCCGAGGTGGTTGATGACCTTGACGGCGATGCGGCCGGAGGCGGGTTTGGCGAAGGGCCGGGAGATGTCGCGGTGGAGGCTCGCCCAGGCCTCTTCATTGATCTCGGCCTTGAGGGTGGTCCTGAGCGCCTTGTATGGGTCGTTGGCGCCGAGGAAATAGGCCTGGCGGACGAAAAAGCTTTCCTCGTTATAGTCGGTGTCGATAAACCAGCAGGCGATGCCCTCAGCGCCGTCGCTG
>JAKQKF010000513.1 GCA_029560815.1 bacterium | reverse complement strand
GACCAGAAAGCCGCCGGTGCCGCAGGCGGGATCGAGCACGGTCTCACCGAGACGGGGGTTGACCTGCTCGACGATGAATTGGGTGACGGCGCGCGGGGTGTAGAACTCGCCGGCATTGCCGGCGGACTGGAGGTCCTTGAGCAGCTTTTCGTAAATATCGCCGAAGAGGTGGCGGTCACCGGACGCGTTAAAGTCAATACCGTTGATCTTGTTGATGACCTGGCGCATGAGGGTGCCGTTCTTCATATAGTTGTTGGCATCCTCGAAGGTCGTGCGGATGAGGGTGTGCATGCGCTCGCCGCTGGTGAGGGTTTTCAGCCTGGGCAGGAGGGTATTGTTGACGAAATCGAGCAGGGCATCACCCGTGATACCTTCCTCGTCCTTCGCCCAGGCGGACCAGCGGATATTCTGCGGCAGCGGGAATTTGTATGTGCCGCGCAGGAGTTCCATCTCCTGCTCGCGGGCATCCAGTATTTTGAGAAAGAACATCCAGCCGAGCTGCTCCAGGCGCTGGGCGTCGCCGTAGGTGCCGGCATCCTTGCGCATGATATCCTGAATGGTCTTGACGAGGTTTGAAACGTTGGGCATGCTCAGGCTGCTTTCTGATAGAGGGCGGTTTCGAGTTCACGAATGGCGGTGAGATAATTCTCCCGGCTGCCGAAGAGATTGATGATCTCCACGGGAGTGCCAAAAGCGCGGAGTGGGTCCACTCTGAGGATTTCCATGGATTCGACGCTGGTGATGCCGCTGTCGGCATATTTTTGCAGCAGGGCTTCGAGAACGGCGCGGGCCTGCTCGCCGTATTTGCCAAAGACGTTGCGCTTGCGCACCCGGTCGGCACGCTCACGGCGCGTGAGCGGCGGCTGGTCGAAAGCCACGTGACAGATGAGGTCGAAGGGGTCGTAATCGCGGCCGACCTGCTCGGCGAGTTCGTCGATGAAAACACCCTGGCCAGCGAGTTCCTCAATGATGACCTGTTTCCTCGCGGCGGCGTTCCAGGTGGTGAGAAAATCGTCGAGGGAGGCGAAGCTCTTGTGCACAGCTTTCCGGGTATAGTCGGTCAGGGACTCGGTGATGAGTTTGCCGTATTCATCGAGGAACTGGACGCGCTCCATGACCACGCTGACCGGAACACTGTCCACGACATAGCGCACCCGCCGCCGGGGTGCATCGCCATCGGGATCAGAACCGGGTGGCAGCGGAGGCTCCGGCGATTCGCTCTCCGGCGAGGATTCTGTGAGCGGATCATCCGGGGGTATCGGCGGATCGCCAGGGCGGGGCTCGTAGATTTGCACCGGATCGCCGTCAAAATCGGGATCGGCGAAAAGAGCGGTGGCGCGGCGAAAGTCCATGATGGTAAAGAAGAACTTGGTATAGTCCTCATTGATACGCGTGCCGCGGCCGATGATCTGCTTGAACTCGGTCATCGAATTGATGATCCGGTCGAGAACGATCAGATGGCAGGTCTGGGCATCCACGCCGGTGCCCATGAGCCGGGAGGTGCAGGCAATGACCGGATAGATGGACTCGGGATCGATAAAGTTATCGAGCTGAGCCTTGCCCTCGTCATTGTCGCCGGTGATGCGCATGACGTACCTGGAGTTGGCGGCGGCGAGGTCGGGATTGGCGTTCACCATGGCCTGGCGCATCCTCTCCGCATGGTCGATGTTCTCGCAGAAGATGATG
>JAKQKF010000482.1 GCA_029560815.1 bacterium | reverse complement strand
CATCCGGCTCTCGCCCCCCGATCTGCGCAAGCTGGCCCGTTATCTGGAAAAGTCCATCCCGCAAATGAATGCTGTCGTTATCGAGGATTACGGCAAGGGTTTTGTCACCCAGGAACTGGTGGATCTGGTCCTCCGTCTGGCCCAGGAGCACAAGGTGATTGTCACGGTCGATCCCAATCCGGGCAATCCCTTGCTCTGGCGGGGGGCGACCCTGATCAAGCCCAATCGTCAGGAGGCCTTTGCCGCGCTCGGCATGCCCGGCAGTGAAGCGCCTGGAGCAATAGAGGCCGCCGGCACCGCACTGCTGGCGCATTGGCAGGTGCCTTATCTGCTCGTCACTTTGGGGGAAGAGGGCATGCTCCTCTTTCACCCGCCCAACAAGCCCTATTATAGTCCGACGCGGGCGCGGGAGGTTTACGATGTCTCCGGCGCGGGCGATACCGCCATCGCCTTTCTGACTGCGGCGCTGGCGGCGGGGATCAGCGCCGAAGAGGCGACGGAGATCGCCAATCATGCGGCCGGGATCGTCGTCGGCAAGCTTGGTACTGCGACGGTAGCCGAGAAGGAATTGATCGCGAGTTATATTGACAATGAGTAGGCCCGCCGTTTTTTTCGACCGGGATGACACCCTGATCCGGAATATTCCCTACAACGGGGATCCGGAGAAGGTCGAGCTTCTGCCCGGCGCGCGGGAGGCGCTGCTCGACCTCCGGCAGGCCGGTTTCACGCTGGTCATCATCTCCAACCAGTCGGGTGTCGGCCGGGGCCTGATCACCCCTGCGCAGGTGGATGCTGTCAACCGCGAGATGATGCGACAGCTGGGCGAAGAGCTCTTCGCGGGCATCTATCTCTGCTTCGCGGCTCCGGACCAGCCCGATGAAAACTGCCGCAAGCCCCATCCCGGAATGGTTTTGCAGGCGAGGGATGAACACGACCTCGACCTGGAGGGCTCTTTTTTCATCGGCGACAAGCTGATCGATGTTCAGTGCGGCCGGAATGCCGGCTGCCATGCGGTTTTGTTGTATAATCCCCATGATGATCCGGAAAAGAGAGCGGCCGCCACTGAGGCAGCCGATTTCACCGCCTCCACCCTCCCGGAAGCGGCCCGCTGGATCATCGCAACCCATCAGGAGCGGGCACAGCGCCCGTCCAACAAAGAGAGGAAACACACTATGATCGCCAAAAATCAGGTTTATCGCTGCGGTGTCTGCGGCAACATGGTCGAAGTGGTCGCTGTCGGCGGCGGCACGCTGGTCTGCTGCGGCCAGCCTATGAACCTGCAGGAGGAGAATACCACCGACGGCGCCACTGAAAAGCATGTGCCGGTAGTCGAGAAAAACGGCACGGTCAAGGTTACAGTCGGCAGCGTCCTTCACCCCATGACCGAGGCGCACTATATTCAGTGGATCGAGGTAGTCACGGCGAGCAAAGTGCTGCGCAAATACCTCAAGCCGGGCGAGGAACCCGTCGCGGTGTTCACCGTGGATGAGCCGGTGCTCAAGGTGCGCGAATACTGCAACCTGCACGGGCTGTGGGCAGTCTGAACTTAAGGTACAATTCAGCCGGTATCACTCTCAGGAGGGAACCATGAAACAGCTCTCCATTGTTCTTGTCTTTATGCTGCTCCTCGGCGGCATCGCCGCTGCGCAGGTCGAGCCGTCGGGCGACGCCCTTTTGGGCAGCAAAAAGTACGAGCAGTATGAAAAGCCGGAGGCATGCAAAAGCTGTCACCCCGATTTCTATCAGCAGTGGCGGCAGTCGATGATGTCCCAGGCGTTCACTCATCATTGGGATGAGATCGAGTATTTCGATCTCGCCGTACCCCATGCCGATAAGGTGCCCGGACTCAAGGGGCCGGTCGATGGCTGCAACGGCTGCCACACGCCCCTGGCCTTTATGGCCGGGGATGTGACCCCGCCGCGGCCAACGGAAAATTCACGCGCCAACGAAGCAGTCAGCTGTGAGGTTTGCCACACCATCAGCGGCTGGTCCGGCGATGTGCCGCACAATTTCAGCTACATCTCCACGCCCGGGCGCAAAAAATTCGGCTCCAAGCCTGGACTGGTTTCGCCGCACCACGATACCGAACAGAATGCTCTCTATGAGCAGACGGAATTCTGCGGCAACTGCCATAACGAGAAGAGCCCGTTCGGCGTCTGGGTAAAATCGACCCAGATCGAGTGGAAAGAGGGGCCCTATGCCGCGCAGGGGGTACCCTGTCAGCAGTGCCACATGCCCAAGGCATGGGGCAAAAATGCCACCATGGCCAAGGAGGACATGGTAGCGCAGCATCTGTTCCATGGCGCCCATGACGCAGGCAAGGTCGGCGGCACTATCGAGCTGCGCATCCACCCGTCCGAGCAGGAGGTCCCCTATGACGGGACGGTGGCCCTGAGCGTCCAGCTCTTCAACGCCAAGACCGGCCATAAATTCCCCTCCGGCTCGGTTGAGGACCGCATCGTCTGGCTACATGTCACCGCCAGGGATGCCGCCGGCAAGATCTATCACCTCCCGGTCGACAAGAAGGGCTTCGCAGGCGAGGAGTACACGATTGCTGCCGACGTGCTGGCCTACCAGGACATGGGCCTGCCCAAGGGCATCGCCAATTTTGCCGGTGTACAGCGCGACGGGGTCCCGGCCGGGGACAGGATCTTCCGCATGCCCTATTTCGACCCCGAAGGCCGGATGACCATTATGCAGTGGAATACCAAATCCCTGGGTGTCGATTACCGCATCGGACCGCGTGAGACCAAAACCGAGACCTACACCTGGCAATTGCCGGATGATGTGACGGCGGGTCCGGTCACCATCACCGCACAGCTCAATTTTCAAAAGCTGGTTAAACCTGTGGCCGATTTTCTTGGTGTGCCGGCCGATGAAAGCGAGATCATTCCCGTCAACAGCGCCACAACCACCTTTGAAATCTACGAATAAACCCGAGGAGGCGCATCATGAAACGAGTACCAGAAATCCTGATCCTCTTTGCATTGCTGCTGGGCATGCAGTGGTTGATCGTGCCCGATGAGAGCCAGGCCATCCCCGCTTTCGCGCGGCGCAACAATCTCTCCTGCTCCACCTGTCATGCTCCGATCCCCAAGCTCAAACCCTACGGCGAGGATTTCGCCGGCGACGGTTTTATCATCGCCGAGAACGAAAAAGAACGTGACTATGTGACCGCCGGAGATGATTTGCTGTGGCTGAACAAAACCTTCCCCATCAGCGTCCGCCTTGACGCTTATGGCGTGTACAATTCCAGGGGTGAAGTAAAGAGTGATCTGCAGTCGCCCTGGGGCTTGAAACTGATGTCCGGCGGCACCCTGGCCAAAAACATCGGCTATTATTTCTATTTCTATATGAGCGAACGCGGCGAGGTGGCCGGCATCGAGGACAGCTACGTCCATTTCAATGATGTGTTCGGCATCCCGCTCGACGTGATGGTGGGTCAGTTCCAGACCAGCGACCCACTCATGAAGCGCGAACTCAGGCTGACTTATGAAGATTATATGATTTACAAACTCAAGGTCGGAAATTCGCACGCCAACCTCGCCTATGATCGCGGCGTCATGTTCGCCTACGGCATTGAGCAGACGGGAACCGATCTGGTGTTTTCGTTCTCCAACGGCAACGGCAAGAACGCCGCCGATGAGGAGAGCGGGGCATTCGATATCGATGCGGGAAAAAATATCGGCCTGCGCTTGAACCAGGGGATAACGGACCATTTCAGTGTGGGGGGCTATTACTATTTCGGTGAAGAGAGCATGAGCAGCGATCTCAAGAACAAGGTGACCTATATCGGACCGGATTTCAAGGCCATTCTGGGCCCGGTTGAGGTCACGGCCCAGTACCTGCTGCGCAAGGACACCAATCCGTGGTTCGCTGAAACCGAGGCGGAGACGGAAACCAGCGGCATCGTGCTGGAAGCGGTTATTTCGCCTCAGCTTGATCGCTCGCGTTATTATTTTACAGTCCTTTACAACAGCATCGATCAGGAGCAGAATATCGGCACCATGGGCGCGAACAGCGCCCTCTACGAGACCGCCACTTTCAGCGCCACCTATTTGATGGCGCGCAACCTGCGGCTGATGGCCGAGTATACCCGCGATCTGGACAATGATGCCAACCGGATGCTGATCGGCCTGGTGAGCGGATTTTAGGGGAAAAAATCGCGCCCAGCCGGAGGGCAGATCTCTCCCCCGTCTGAAGCAGCCGATGCCGCCCACCCTGGGAGAGTGAATTTGGCAGAAACCGGAAGCGCACACACCCATTTTCAGAGCTGAAACAGGCACTCGAATAAGAATCGCAGTACAGCATCCCAAAAGGAGGAGCAATCCTCCTTTTTTTATTCCTGATTGGGATCCTGGAACGTTTCGTCGCGGGAAATGCGCTGGCGCATCACTTCTGCGAGGAGGATGGCGGAGGCGTGGCTGAGGGAGAGAGAACCGGCGGCGGAGAGCATGGGAATCTTGATGAAGCGGTCGCAGCGGCCGCGCACGGCTGCCGAAAGGCCGCGCTTTTCGCCGCCAAGGGCGATGAGCACCGACTGGGCCAGGTCGACCTGATAGATGGTGCGCTGGGCATTGGCGATACAGCCATAGATCCTCACCCCGATCCCCGAAATCCTGGGGAGCAGGGGTTCCACCTGGTCGAAAACGCAGATGGGCAGGCGTTCAAAAGCCCCTGAAGAGGCGCGGGAGACGGCCGCGCCATCAAAATCCCAGAGATGTTTTTTCAGCAGCACGGCATCGACCCCGCAGGCCTCGGCGGTGCGCAGGACAAAACCGAGGTTCTGGCTGTCATCAACCCCCTCAAGCAGAAGCAGAAAGAGGGGAAAACCGCAGTTTTGGAGGTGATTCAGGAGCTGGTCGGCGGAAAGCCGGGGTCTGGGCGCGCAGAGGGCGAGGACGCCGCCATGGGAATGACCGTGGGCCATGGCATCAAGCTCCTCCCGGCTGATCTGCTTGACCGGGATGTGTCGTTCTTCGGCCATTTCGATGAGGGGAGCGCTGGTTTCCGGCTGCAGCGAGCTGCGCAGGATCAGCAGATGGATCTTGCGCTGGTGCGCGCGCAGAGCCGCTTCGACGCAGATTTTACCTTCCAGCTGTTCCATACTTAACTCTCTCCCAGGCCGGCGAGGTCGGCCTGATTCCACTCCGGCATGGCGCCCTCGCGTGTGGCAACAAAAGCTCCCAACCTGTTGGCGAATTCAGCTGCTTCTTCAAGTGATGCTTTATGCAAAACACTGTAGGCCAGAGCGGCTGCAAAGGCGTCGCCGCAGCCGGTAGTATCGACCACCGGCACGCGAAAGCCGGGATGGCGAATGATCTCATCCCGGGTTACCAGGCAGCAGCCCTGGCTGCCGAGGGTGAGGGCGGCCAGTTTAATTCCGTTGGAACGCACGAGTCTGCTCAGGAACTCCTCCCCTTCGACTTTAGTCCCCTGGTTCTCCTGCAGCAAAGCCAATTCAGCCTCGTTCATCTTGATGATATCGCAATTGCGGAGCGAATATTCGACGATCTCGCGGGTGGTCTCATTCCAGCCGCGCAGGTTGAGATCGAAGAGGCGGAGCGCGTTGCCGGTGTGCTGGAGAAACCGACGGATGGCCTGGCGGCTGGTGACCTCCCGCTGGGCGAGGGTGCCGTAAAGGAGGGCGTCGAGCTGCGGAGCGAGTTCCAGCCACTGGCGGCCGCATTCCAGCTGATCAAAGGCGGTATCACGGCTGCATTCGAAGCGGGGATGGCCGGTGGAGTCAATGTGAACGCGCACGCTGCCTGTGGATTTATCCGGGCTGGTCTGGATGGCGGAAATATCCACTCCGGAGTGTGCCAGGCACTCCTTGAGGTCGCGGCCGGCCTCATCGTCGCCAACGCGGCTGAGCAGGATAGCGTGGGCTCCGCAGCGCCGGGCATGGTAGGCGAAATTGGCTGGAGCTCCACCCGGATGACGCTGCTGATCGTAGAGGTCCCAGAGCAGCTCGCCCAGTCCGGCGATTTTGAAGGGATGCGTCACTCGTCTTCCCGCAGGGCGACGGTGATGGAGGGGCCGCCGGGCATACGGCCGGAACCTGTTCGCGGATCGAGAGTGGAGAAGATGATCCGGCCGGGAACGGCAAAGTTGGTGACCGGCTGTCCGGCGGAAGCGTTTTTCATAAAAAGGGCCCAGATGGGCAGGGCTGCTTTGCTGCCGGTTATGCCCCTGCCGCTGGTGTCCCGCATGGAGCGATTATCGTCGAATCCCACCCAGACTGCGACAGCGAGTTCCGGAGTGAAACCGACGAACCAGGCGTCCCGGTACTCGTTGGAGGTGCCGGTCTTGCCGGCGCAGGGACGATGAAAACCATAGCTGCGCACCGCGCTGCCGGTCCCTCCCTTCTCGACAACGCCGGTGAGCATGTCAAGCAGGAGAAAAGCGGTCTGGGCATCGGTCACGCGGTTGCTCTTCGGGATGGTCTCCTCCAGCACTTCGTTGATCTCGTTCTGGATGGAGCGCAGCATGAAGGGCTGGCAGCGGGTGCCGCCATTGGCGATGGTCGCAAAGGCGCATGCCATCTCCAGAGGTGAAACCCCGGTTGCACCGAGAGCGAGCGCAAGGTTGGGGCCCATCTCGCTGGTGATGCCCAATCTGCGGGCTGCGGCGACGACCGCTTCCGGCGAGAGCTCATAGATGAGCTTGGCGGAGATGGTATTGATGGAGCGCAGCAGGGCGTATTTCATGGTCACCGGACCGAGGTAATTAAAGTCAATGTTGTCCGGGGCCCAGATTTTGGGGCCGCTTTGAAAGGCGACCTCTTCATCGACCTTGACGGTGGCGGGAGTGATCACTCTCTTTTCAAGGGCGGTGAAGTAGATAAAGGGCTTGAAAGCGGAGCCGGCGTGACGGTTATTGGCGGAAGCGCGGTTGAAGGGGGCACGGCGGAAGTCCCTCCCTCCTACCATGGCCTTGATGGCGCCGGTGCGAACATCGACAGCTACCAACGCGGCCTGGGGATAGTTCCCCCGTTGTTCCCATGACGCCTGGGCATAGGGCAGAAGACCAAGGGATTCATCCAGACGGGAGAGACCGTCGGCTACCGCCCGGGTCGCCTCGAGCTGGAGGTGTGAATTGAGGGTCGAATAGATGCGCAGTCCGCCAAAGTTGACCGCGTCGGGCGTCAATTTGTCGGCGGCCAGGCTTTTAATCACCTCGACGAAATAGTCGGCGCTCCCCTGCAGCCGGTTGACCCGGTCAACCTTGATCGATTCAGCGAGAGCCACCGCCCGTTCCGGTTCGGTGATGAAACCTTCATCGACCATGCGTCTGAGCACAAAGGACTGCCGTTCCCTGGCCACCTTGGGATTGGTGCTCGGGTTGTAACGCGCCGGCCAGCGCGGGATGCCGGCCAACAGGGCCGATTCTGCCAGGGTAAGCTCGCTGGCGTGTTTGGCAAAATAGGTCTGGCTGGCCAGCTCGATGCCATAGACACCCGATCCGAAGTTGATCTGATTGATGTAGGCTTCGAGGATCTCTTCCTTGGAGAACTGCTGTTCGATCTGAAAAGCGACGAACATCTCCTTGAACTTGCGGGCCCAGTCGCGCTCAAAGGTGAAAAAAAGGTTTTTTGCCAGCTGCTGGGTGATGGTGCTGCCTCCGCCCTTTCCCCCCATGTGAACGAGGTTTTCGCTCAGGGCCCGCAGCAGATGGAGCTTGCTGATGCCTGAATGGTTATAAAAGTTATCGTCTTCGATAGCGATGAAGGCCTGCTGAACCGTCAGCGGCATCTCTGTAATCGGAATCACGGCACGGTCGGCGAGCAGTTTGACCACCTCATCCTCGTCGCCGTAAATGATGCTGGGATTGTTAAGGGCGATGTCATTGAGGTTGTCCGGCACGCGCGGAAAGGTGATCACGGATAAATAGAGCGTGACCAGAAGCAGAATGAACGACAGCAGAAGCACCCCCCAGAGAATGCGGCGGAAGCTCTTATTCATGATCTTCCTCCTTCCCGGGACAGCTGTAGTGAGTTTCAGGAGAAAGTGCATTGATGGCGTTGATCAGGTACTCCACCGCGAGTTCGCTGGCCTGAATCTCCTGCACCGTGACGCTGCCATCCTGGACGATTTCGAGCGCTACCGTCACGGAGCCGTGTGCGATGCGGGTGGCCACCGCCGCGGCGATCAGCCGCTGACGCCACTCCTGCCATTTCTGCGGGTCGTTGACCACCTGTAGACGGAGATGGCCGGGCAGGCTTTCCAGAGCAGTGACGAAAAGTGGTGCGGGAATCGTTCTGCCGGCATAGAGCGGGTTATCGGCAAGATGAGATTCCTGCATCAATTCGGCCGCGGAGAGGAGCACAATCTGGGCGCTATGCAGGGGCTGACCGTAAAAGTCAAGGAAGAGAAGCTGCAGTTTATCTTCATTTTTATCCAGTTTTACACTGCCCCATGCATCCGCCTCCGCCAGCCGGCCAAGAAGTTCCGGCTCCACCAGCCTGCCCGCATCTTCCCCCGGGAGCGAACGATAGAGCGCGAGAAAATCCTCACGGCTGAGGGCGAATCCCGACTTGAAAGCCACATAGGCGGCGAGATCATCCAGAGAGTGGATATAACGCTCGTAAGCGGGCTGCAGCCGGACCGAATCGATATGGGTGGAGGCTTGCTGACGTCCGGTCTGGTCGCGCTCCTCCTCGACCCAGAGCCGTCCTACTTTCGGTCTCGATTCATTAGTCCAAAGCATGAACCAACCGATGGTTACCTCGATGATATTAAATAACAGTTCAAGCACAACAATCAGGGCTGCGAGCATGATGGCTGTTCTGGCAGTGCGGTTCAGTCCCTTCCAGCGGCTGATGAGCGACATGATGCGGCTCCGGCTAAATTTTAAAGGGGACGGGAGTGAAAGAGAGTACAAAGAGGATCATGACCAGGCCGCCGATTATGCGGCGCCGGCGATCCAGTGGAGTATAATCGTCCAGGGGCGAGGGGTGGCGCCTGCCGAAAATGGCGAGGAGCAGAAAGAGCAGCGCCCAGCTGTAGTTATGGATGGTCAGGATGCCGAGAGCGCCGATAAAGAGCCAGGTGAAATACTTGGCGCGCGGGCCGAAGAGAGCATAGGTGACGTGTCCGCCATCGAGCTGGCCGACCGGGATCAGGTTGAGGGCCGTGATGAAGAGGCCGGCCCATCCCGCATAGGCGACCGGATGGAGCATGATATCCACCTCATCGGGCTGGTGTCCGAGGACCAGCAGGGAGATCAGCTTGAAGAGCAGGGACTCTCCCAGCGTCATTCCGCCGGCCGACTCGACATGGGGAGCGGTGCTGGAAAGCGCGAGTCCGATGAAAAGGACAGGGATAGTCACAACCAGGCCGGCGAGAGGCCCGCCGGCGCCGATGTCGAAGAGGGCCTTGCGGCTTGGAATGTAGCCCCGCATCGAAATCAGGGCGCCCATAGTGCCGAAGGGATTATAGCCCGGGAAGGGGAAAGGGATGAAATAGGGAAGCGTGGCCGGCACCCCGTACTTGCGGCACATCAGAAAGTGCCCCATCTCGTGGGCGGTGAGGATGGCGATGATAGCGATGCAGTACCCGGGGCCTCCGACCAGCCAGGTTGAGGCGACGGTGGTAATAAAGAGGATGAGATTGATATATTTTTTGCCGACAATGCGCCAGGTGTTGGCGGGCGGACGCCACTGTCCGGTGACGGGGTCGTATGTCAGGTAGGACCAGCTGCTGGTTGCAGATTCAGCCATCTTTTCGTTCATTTCGATTCACCGAGGCGGTGCGCCTCTTCATGTTCGCTGATCGTTTTGCAAATAATCTCAAAATCAGCGGGGGATTTTTCAAAGTCGACCTTGTCCGCATCGACGACCATAACCGGTATGCTCTTGCTGATCTCCCCTATCCAACGCTCATAGGCCGCATTAAGTTCGAAGAGATATTCGTTGGTGATACTCTTTTCAAACTCCCGTCCCCGTTTGCGGATGCGGGAAATGAGTGTCCAGGTTGAGGCGCGCAGGTAGAGGATCAGATGCGGTTTGCGCAGATATTCGGTCATGGTGTAAAACAGGTCGCGGTAATTGTCATAGTCGCGATCTGACATGTTGCCTTGTTTGTGTAAAATATAGGCAAAGATCTCGGCGTCCTCGTAGATGGTGCGGTCCTGGACGCAAGATTGCGGGTTGGCGGAGATCAGGCGCTGGTCCATGAAGCGGCGCGAGAGGAAATAGACCTGCAGATTAAAGCTCCACCGATTCATATCCGCATAGAAATCATCGAGGTAAGGATTATTAATCACGCGTTCAAAGTAGGCGGTCCAGCCGAAATGGGTGCTGATCATCTGCGTCAGCGTAGTCTTGCCGACGCCGATATTGCCGGCAATAGCGAGATAAAAGGGTTCCCTGCCTTGCGTTTGAGGCCGGGAAAGCTGCGATTCCACCATGGTTCACTCCTCGTGATTGGAAAGCAGTGACAGATTGAGCTCTTTTACCCAGAGGGCCAGGCCTTCCAGCTGTACCGGAGTATACTGCCGGCGCCAGAAAGGATAAAGCGAATTGTTGCCGAGGAGCAGATCCTCCTCCCCGTCCCAGCTGCCGTTGTCCAGAGCGTGCTGATACTCCCTGGTGCCGGGGATGGGCGAATAGGAGGCCAGGTTGACGCGGGCGCCGAGATCATGAACCTGCCTTGCGCTTTCGCGGACCTCTTCCATCTCCTGGCCGGGCAAACCCGCAAGGATATAAACACCGATCTGCCCGCTCTGAAATCCCGCTGCGAGCAGGTTTTTCAGTGCGGATGCGAGTTCCCGGGTCGTGACCTTGCCCTGCCGGCGCAGGGCGCTGCTGCTTTCATAGCTAAGCCGCAGATTTTTCATACCGGCGGCATGCATGAGAGCGGCCATCTCTGCATCGATGCAGCGGGGCTGCACGCCATTGGGCGTATGGAGAGAGAGGCCCGGCAGCTCTGCGGCGAGCATGCTGAAGAGCGGTATGGCGTGCGTTTCCGCTTCGTGGAGCAGAGCATCGTCATAAAAGGCGAAGCTGCTGATGCCCCGGCGGTCGCGCCAGTATCTGATCTCCTCAAAAACCGCACCGGCGCTGCGGCGGCGGCAGGATGCGGCTAGTATCCCGGAGGCGCAGTAGCTGCAGCAGTAGGGGCACCCGCGCGAGGTGAGTACGGCGATGCTGGCCAGGTGCGGGTAGCCCTCATACCAGGGATAGGGTAATTGATCGAGATCCTTAAAGTCGAAATCGCCGCCCGGGCCGCCGGACAGTTGGCTGACAAGCCGTATGGCCTTGATCTCACCCTCGCCGGCAACCAGATGGTCCGGCTTGACCACACGGCGGGCATGATCCGGGCAGAGAGTCGCATAGATTCCGCCCAGAATCAGGGGCGCGTGCGGGAAGCGGGAACGCAGCAGCTCCACCGTCTCGACCAGGCCCGGATACCAGTAGGTCATTGCGGAAGTGACGAGGATAAAATCAGGCGGCTCCTGCTGCGCCAGCCACGCCTCCACCCTTTCGCGCGGTGCGCCGTAGCGGCAGTAGCGACGCGGTATCCCCTGCAGGGGCGCCGGTTTGTCCAACTCCTGGCGGAAGTACTTGCCGGCGCCATCGCTCTTTTCCCTATCCGGTTCTTCATCTGACCGCTGACGCCAGAACGGGTTGTAACGGTCGAGACAATCGAGCAGAACGGTATCGTAGCCGAGCCGGTTGAGAACAGCGCCGATGTAGAGCAGGCCCAAAGGTTTCTGCCAAAAGTCAAAGGCCGAAAAATCATGGATCCAGGGATTGACCAGCAGGATCCGGCCGTTTGGATTTCGCCGCGGCACGGGCTGCTCAGAGCAGAGAGGCGGCCAGCATCAGCATATCATCACCGGGCTCGGCGCTGCTGAATTCGACCACGCGATCAACAATTGCTTTGGCGGTTTCGAGTGCTGAGGATCCCCTGCCCTCCTGGCGGATGACGCGCTGCAGCCCCTGGAGGCCGATGATTTTGCCGGCGGCGGTTTCGGCCTCAACCAGACCGTCAGTATAAAGCAGCAGCTTGTCGCCCGGTTTGTAGTCCATGGAGGCTGAGCGGAAAGCAGTCTTTTCGGTTCGGGCGAAACCGATAATGGCATTTTGCGAATCGAGCCGGGTGAAGCTCTGGCCGTCGCGCAGGAGGAGTGCGGCAGGATGGGCACTGCCGGCGTAGCGCAGTCTTTTTTTCTGCAGATCGACCTCCACAGCCATGATGGTCAGGAAGAGCGGGGTATCATAAAAGGTATCGATAAAGAATTCATTCAGTCGCCAGAGGAGTTCCGCGGGGTCGGGGGCCTGCTGCACGGCCCGGCGCCACTCATGGCACACCCGGCTGACCAGGAGGGCCGCGGCGATGCCGTGACCGGTGACATCAATGACCACCAGGTAGAGTCTGTTCTCATCGATGAGATAGAGGTCGGCAAAGTCGCCGCCGAGGCCGATCATGGGCCGGTAGCAGATGCCAACATCGATCCCTGGGGTGGTGAAAGCAGAGGGCACCAGGCTGGCCTGGATCTGCCGCGCGAGGATGAGGTCGCGGTCGATCATCTCGTGGTGCATCTGCAGGATCTTTTCCTGGTCGGCCAGAGTCAGCAGGAGGCGGCGGCGTTCGATGGCATTGCGGACTTTGATGGTCAGGGCGTCGGGCTGAACCGGCTTGGTCAGATATTCATAGGCGCCTTCGCGCATGGCCCGGACGGCGGTGCCCACCGAGGCGAAACCGGTGATGATAATCACCTGGGTATAGGGGTCCTTCCGGGTCGCCTCCTTGAGCACATCAAGTCCGCTCAGTTTCTGCATCTGCATATCACTGATGACCACGTCCAGCTTGGAGGCTTCGATTGTGGTCATGGCGGCCTCGCCGGAATCGGCTTCAAGAACGGTATAGGAGTCGCGCCGCAGAATTTCGACGAAGAGCCGGCGCAGGTTGGGGTCATCCTCGACCACGAGGATGGTGTGGTGCGAGAGGTCGGGCTTGTTTATTTCAGCCATCTTACCGCCATCATGGTGATATCATCGGATTGGGGCATGTCGGCGCTGTGGGCGCGGACCGCATCGACTATGGTGTTCAGGAGCTCCTCAAGGGGCAGATGCAAATTCGGGCGGACCACCGCTTCAAGCTTCTCCTCCTCAAAATCCTCATCGCCGGAGCTTTTTGCTTCGGTCACTCCGTCGGTGAAGAGGAGCAGCAGATCCCCTCTTTGCATGGGGACGGTTTCGGAGGCGTAGGGCATGTTGGGCAGCATGCCCAGCAGCAGTCCCCCCGTCTCCAGCCGCCGGGTGGAGCCGTCGGCGCGGAAGAGGTAGGGCAGATTGTGCCCGGCGTTGACATACGTGAAGCTCTTGCCGGCGAGATCGAATTCGCCGTAGAAAAAAGTGATGAATTTGTCGTAGCCGGTGTTAGCCTGGATGAAATTATTGAGCCTTCCCACCATGGCCGGAATGTCGCCGCCGATCCCGACAAGGTTATGCAGACCGGCGTGAAGAGAAGACATCAGCAGGGAGGCTGGCACGCCCTTGCCCGAGACGTCGGCGATGGCCACGGCGAGGCGGTTATCTTCGAGCCGGATGCAGTCGAACAAGTCTCCGCCGACCTGGCGGGTCGGGATATTCAGCCCCTTGATTTCCACGCCATCGATCTGGGGGCATTCCTGGGGAAGGAGGCGCTGCTGGATATCGCGGGCGATGTTGAGTTCCTCTTCGATGCGCTCTTTTTCGAGCGCATCGGCGAAGAGGCGGGCATTTTCGATCGAAATCATCGCGAGATTGCAGAGGGTGCTTAGAAACTCGATTTCATCGGGCTGGAATGGTTGGGCTTTGATCTTTTCACCGACGACAAAGAGGCCGCGGATCTCCTCCTCCATCTGCATCGGGATGACCAGCTTGAGCCGTTGCGACTTGAGGAGTTGGAGGCCAGGCGGGAGTTCATCCACGTCCACGTTGAGCACACGATCGACCCCTGCCAGCGCCTCGATGAATTCCGGCGCGCTGAGCAGCCGGCAGTTGGGATCATCCATGCGCAGTCCACGGCTGCCGAAAAGCTGCAGTGTCTGCTCCTTGCGCAGATAGAGGTAGCAGCGGCTGACCACCAGCTCACCCATGACGGCATAGATCAGCAGATTGACGACACGATCGATCTCGAGATTGGCATTCAGCTCCTTGCCGATTTCGAAGAGCGTGCGTAATTCCTGGACTTTTTTATCCAGCCGGCGGTTGACCTCTTCGAGCTGCTGATACATGAGGGCGTTTTCGATGGAGGAGGCGGCGATATTGGAAAGTGAGGTCAGATACTCGATCTCGGTGGGTTTAAAGGGGATACCGCCGAGTTTGCTGCCCAATCCCATGATGCCGATGGTGCGCTGGACGCTGATGATCGGGATGACCAGATCGATCCTGTTCTCCTGAAAAAAGGCCTTCAGCCTTTCGTCTTCCTCCTGAATATCGGCGACGATGAACGAGTCCGGCAGTTCGCCGGAGAAGAAAATCTTTTTCCCCAGCAAGTTGCGGGGCATCCCCTTGAGGGTGGTGACCTCGAAGGCCTGGTGTTCATTGGCGACCAGGACGACGCCCCGGCTGATCATCATCCGGCCCATCGGGGTGAGGAGCAGATTGTTGAGCGTGGTGCGCAGATGGAGCGACGAGTTCAGGACCTGGCTCATTTCAAAGAGGGACTGCAATTCGACCAGGCGTTCATCCAGTTCTCGGGCCACGGCGCTGTGGGAATCCGGTTCTTTCAAGGCAGGGTGGTCCCGTTCAGTTGACAACTTTTGAACTCTTGCGGTTTATCAGATATTTTACCATCCGGACCTGATTGCGCACGCCGGGTTTGATCGTATAGTCTACTTCGTCCATCAGGGTGCGCATCAGAAAAATGCCCAGGCCGCCGACCCTGAGCTCGGCCAGATACTCTTTCATATCAGGCGGCTGGACCGTGTCCGGATTGAATCCCTTGCCATGGTCGGTGACGATGAGGGTCAGCTTCTGATAGTCGATCTGGATGGCCACGTCCAGCGTCTTGTCCTGCTCCGCCTCCCTGTAGGCGTGTTTCATCACGTTGGTGCACGCCTCGTCGATGGCGAGTTCGATTTTGCCGACATCATCCTCCGGAAAGCCGACCTTTTCGGCCACCTTGCCGACAAAAAAGCGGATGATCTCCAGGTTTTCGGTTTGACTTGGTATGCGCAGTTTATATTCTATTTTGGCTTTCGGCATATGGGGTTCCGCCTTGTATGCATTGGTAACATTCAGGGTCAGGGGTTATAAAGCCCGTCCTCGCAAGCGATCCGCCATTGGTTCACTCGTTTGATGTGGGGGCGGATTTCTGCGTAAAGGTCGCCAGCGCTTCCTCCTGCCGTTCGTATATCTGGTAAATGGTCGGGAAACCCAGCAAATCGAACACCCGGTAAATTTTGGGAGACATCGAACACATCTTGATGTCTCCGTTCTTGCCTCTGATCTCCTCGATGAAGCCCATAAAGACCCCGAGCCCAGCGCTGCTGATATAGCTGAGATCCTTGAAATCGACGAGGATGTTGACCTGCTCTTCGTCGAGAAGTTTCTGGATCGCCTCTTCCAGGGTGGGAGCAGTGTGGGCATCGAGGAAGCCGATAATTTTGAGCGTCGTCAGATTTGTGCCATCCAGACGGACAATCTTAAAGTTTTCCATTCATGTTCCTCCATCTATGCTGAATTGACCCGTTTTTCAGACGGCTTGCAGGATGACAAAGGTCAAGTCATCATGCGATCGGGCGCTGCCGACAAATCCGCCGATTTCCTCGATCAGCTGTGACAGCAGCCGTCGTGGTGGCAGAGCGTGATAGCGTTGAAAGAGAGAGACCAGCCTGGTCTCTGTGAACTCTTCACCCCGCGCGTTGCGGGCTTCAACAGCTCCATCCGTGTAAAAAAGGAAGGTATCGCCGGCCCGGTATGGCTGCCGGTACTCCTCGAGAGCCTGTGCAAAACTCGCCCCCTGGTCCAGTCCGAGCCCCATCCCTTTCGGTTCCAGGGTCTGAACCTTCTCCCCCGCTGCTGGTGCAAATAGGACCGGGCATTGACCGGCCCGGCAAAAGGTGATCTCCATTGCCCCGGTGTCGACGATGCCGTAGGCCAGGCTGACAAAGATATTGCGATCGATGTTGCCGTAAAGGGTTTCGTTGGCGGCGATCAGCAGCTCCTTGGGCGAATGATGCTTGGGGGCCAGGGCCTCCATGATGCCCTTGAGCTCGGCCATGATAAAGGCGGCAGAGGCGCCTTTGCCGGAGACATCCCCGATCACCAGCCCCAGACGCGTTGCGTCGATACGGAAAAAGTCGTAATAATCGCCACCCACCTCGTTGGCGGTTCTGCAGACCGCCTCAAGGGTGATGCCGGGCACTTGCGGCATCTTTTTGGGCAGCAGTTTCATCTGGGCATCGTGGGCGATACGCAGCTCCTGTTCGAGCCGTTCGCGTACAAGCGAGGATTCGACCAGTCTCGCGTTGCTGATGGCGACGACCGCCTGCTCGCTGAAAGCGCGCAGCATGTCGAGGTCATCCTGCTCAAAGCCATATTCGAGCTTTTTGGCGACGTAGAGGCACCCGATCGCTTCGCCGCCGCTTTCAAGCGGCACGGCGATGACCGACTGGACGTCGTCTTTCCACAGCGACATCGGCACATTCAGTTCGCTCCGGCTGACATGGTTGACCAGCCTGGGCCGCAGCTGGCTGGTCGCCCAACGGGCGATGGCTTCAGGCACTCCCCGCTCCATTTCGGCTGCAGAGAGATTGCGCGCAGCCGCCAGCCGCCAGGAAGCCGACTCTTCGCCGGCCAGGGCGAGCCAGCCGGAATCGGCTTCCGTCACCTGTACGGCCAGTTCCACAGTGGTCTCGGCAAGGCGGTCAAGATTGAATTCGGAGCTGATCGCCCTGCTCAGGGTATGCAGGGAAGAGAGCTGCTTGATCTGGCGGTCGAAAAGATGCGCTGTCGGCAAATGGAAAACAAGGGCGATGTAGGCCATGGAAATATAGATGGAGAGAAAAAGAAAGCCGAGGTCGACGAAGCGGCCAAGCACGGGGCTGAAGAGAGCGGCGGGATTGGCGGTATGAAATTTGATATAGAGCAGCCACTGCAGTGGCACCAGGATCAGTCCACCGAAGAAAAGGGTCAGCTTTTGCTTCCGGTTGAGATAATTGATCCAGGCGACGCGAAAAGAGTTGAGCACCATCAGATTGATGACGATGAAGAGGAGGATATAGCCAAGATTCTCACTGCTCAGGCGGTAGGAAAAGCGAAAATCGAGATCGTTGAGATTGGTTATGCTCAGAAGTGCATAGAGGATCAGAACCAGAATGAGGATGAGGAAGTGGAGGGCGGTATTCTTCCGCTGCTTGATAAAGATCAGATTGCGCAAAGTGCCAAGGATGACCAGAACGAAAAGAGACGAAAAAAGGGCCCAGGCGGTGAGGATGAAATAGTTGACCAGACTGCCGTAGAGGACATTGCGACCTGTGCTGAGGCTCTGGTCGGCGAAGGGCTCCAGATTCGAGATCAGCAGCAGCAGAAAAGTACCGAGGATCAGATGAAAAAGCGAGCGCAGCCCGCGCAGAATGTTGCGGTCCGAAGCCCAGCGCTGCTGGTAGATGATGGGCAGGCAGAGAATCAGCGCCAGTGTGATGAATCCCTCCCTGAAATAAACCAGCGCTCGGGAGTCGAGAAGGCCGCCGAGGACATTCAGGTCGATGAGTATACCGCCCAGAAAAAGAGCGAGCGGCAGGATGAGGGAAAGCGGGCCGATTTTTCTCATGGCTGCCCGTCAGGGTTTGAGTACACGCATGATGATCATGGTCATGTCGTCATGCTGCGGCGTATGGCCGACAAAATGGGCGACCTGGGTCTTGATCTTGGCGAGGATCTGGTCCGTCGGCAGGTCGGCCAGCCGTTTGATCGACTGGGCGAGCCGCTCCTCGCTGAATTCGTTGGCATATTCATTCATCGCTTCGGAGAAACCATCAGTGTAGAGGACGAAGAGATCGCCCGGCTCGACGTCGATGGTCTGTTCCCGGATGATTTCGCTGAAAATATCGCCCGGTTCAAGGCCGAGAGCGATGCCGGGCGGGAGCAGCCGTTCCAGTCGTTCCTGTTCAGCCCGGTACCAAAAGATCGGGTCATGTCCGGCGCGTGCGAAGGTCATTTTGCGGCCGGGGAGATCGAGAATGCCGAAGATGAGGCTGATAAAATGGCCGCGTTCGACGTTCTGGTAAAAAAGCTTGTTCATCTCGATCATCACCTGGGCGGGACTCCAGGTGGTCCGGCTCAGCGAGCGCAGAAAGCCCTTGGTCAAGGTCATGTAAAAAGCGGCGGAGACCCCCTTGCCGGAGACATCGCCGATGGCAAAACCGAGCCGCCCGTCGCCCATTTCAATGAAATCATAGTAATCACCACCCACCTCGGAAGCCGGCAGGCAGATGCTGGAGATCTCGAGCCCCTCCATGCGCGGAGTCTGCTTCGGCAGAAAGCTCATCTGCACCCTGCTGGCGATCTCGAGTTCCCGTTTCAGACGCTCGTTCTCTACTATTTTTACGGCCTGGCGAGGTAAAAAGTTGCGCAGCTGCTCGCGGCTCATATGGACCGGCCATGCCCAGACCGCAAAGGCAGCGATACCCGCCAGAGGGAGCAGAAGGAAAAGGCCCGAGTACCAGAATGTGGGGTGCCCGAGGAGCAGCAGGGGTGCTGTGGCGAAGATAAGCGCATAGGTGAAATGAGTGGTTACGACCGTCACCAGATCATAGCGGATGAAGATCATCGCAAAAGACGTCATGATCAGGAGCCCGACAATGAGATTGACGCCCAGAGGCTCGCTGGGCAGCTTCATCTCCATATGCAGTCCGACTGCCGTGATCAGCGCGAAGAGAAACACGGCCCATTTCGTACGATGCATCGACTTCATAAGCAGGGGCAGAAAAGCGAGAACCAGGGCGAACTGATACCAGAGCACTTCATTGATGACCCGGATAAAGCTGACCAGGAACGGGACCGAACTGGCGTCACGATGCAGTTCTGCACATAAAGATGCAATGCTGATCGTGCCGAAAAGGGAGGCGATGGTCATCACCAAAGCGACCAGTCCGGCCAGAGCAGCGCCGAAGCCCAGACCGTGCAGCAGGGCACCCGCCATGGCACGGTAGCGGAGCTGACCGCGCAGCATCGCATCGAAATAAAGCAGCTTGTCGCCGGTGAGGGTTCGGGTATTGGACTCCCCCACGGCGACCGCAAGAAACAGGGTCACGCCGACGAAAAAGCCGGAAAAGAGAGAACCGAGGAGCAAAGAATCGAGCCCGCTCAGGCCGGGCTCGAGCACAATCATCAGAATGGTCAGCGCACTGCCTGCCAGTGCCGGCACGAGAGCATAACGGAAATTGATGCTGTCCGTGCGCAGGCGGCGAATTAAGTCGACGATGAATATGATGCTGAGAGATATGATCAGCAGGCCAAAGGGAAGCGTCTGGATTATGCGTTCCTTTTGCCACGAGGAATAGGCCGGCGGATTGTACTGGCGCGCAAATTTGCTGACAAGGGCGCCACTGACGACCACATTCAGCTGCTGCTGCAGGCCGCAGATCAGTTCATTGCGGTTATAAGTGAAGAGATGCTCGGTATGCGAATCGAGGATGCTGCTGCTCGTCTTGGAAAAGGTGTAATGATCGGCCTCCGGACCAAGTGCCCTAAGGAGGGTGGAATCGGCGATCGCGCGAGCCTGGAAAGCGGAAAGGTTGACGCCAATGCTCTCCTTTTTTACTTCGCTCCAGAAGGAAACCGGCACGCCGTAAAGGTCGATCTGTAAAAAGACCTCTGTGAAGGCCGCGGGAAAGGTATTGCGCGAAACACCGGCGGGCTGATCGTCATTTTCAGGCCGGCTCCAGCGCACTTGCCAGGTGTAGGCGGGCAGCTGGTGGAGGACGGAATCACGCTCCGCGGGCTTGAACTGGTTCTCGATATACTGGATAAGGTCTCGTCTGACCTCCAGAGTGGCGTGCGCCCGATACTCACCCGGCTGAAAGCCGAAGAGCTGCAGGTGCTGCCCTCCTTTCGTAATCGCTTCCGACCGGTTCAGGGAGATGTGACGGGGCAGCGGAGAAAAAATGCGCGGAGCCGCGAGCACAAAGATGACCAGGCCAGTCAGTGCGATGGCAGCAAGCAAAAGCCAGTTATACCCTTTTTTATCTCCGTGCATGGGTTTGAGAAGGATCCCTGGTTCAGAGAGCAGTGAGAATCATTAAATTTTTGAAAATTAACCAATTCTAAGCTTCAAATCAAGGGAAATATCACGGCCCGGGGGTGAGGAAACTGCATCGAGTCCGCCCCGGCCGCTGCCGTTCTGACGGTCAAATGAAGGTGCTCCGGGACAGCTACTTGAGCAGGCTTTCGTCGAAGACCTGGGTCTCATAGAGCAGGATTTTCGCCCCTTCCCGCCAGCCATTGGCGGGAAGACCGGCCTTCTGGCAGAGGCTGGCCATCTCCTCCTCCTTGCTCTTCCAGCCGGCTTCGAGTGGCACTTCAGGCAGATAGGTGGCAGCGCGGCTGCCTTTGATGAGGATGATGCCGTGTTTGCCCATGACGAAATCATCAATACTTTCAGCTTCATAGACATCGGTCAGATAGACCGATATTTTGATTTTGATCTTGTCCAGCTCATCCATCTGCAGGGGCATGAAGCGCGGATCCTCAAAGGCAGCGGCCACCGCCCGGTCCGGTACAGCCAGGTAGAGCGGCTTGTCGGCCTCGTGCATGCCGATGCAGCCGCGCAGCGCCCCGTTTCTGGTGATGGTCACAAACACTCCCCGCTTCTCCTGCAGCACCGGAAGAGAGCTGTGCAGCTCCGGCATGGTGCCATGCTTCAAGTAATGCTTGATGCTTTCCCTGGCAGAGCGCAATAGTTCGATTTGTGCGTTGACGGGCAAAGGCTGAAATTGCTGTCTGTTCATTGCTTTCTCCTGCAGATAGAAGAGTCCTGCGGCATAGCCCACAATATATCCGCTTTTGTCGCCGGTGACATCGCCGGAGTTGGTGCGTGCAACTATTTTGCCGTTGCAGCGGCCGCGCTCGAGTGCGGCCACCTGCATCACAGCAAGCGGTGTTCCGCCGCACGCCTGATACTGTCCGGATTCCATTCCCGCATGAAGCGCGCGCGGCTCCATGCGGGTGATGGCTGCGAGGGTGGCCGCATCGCTTGCAAGACCCGCATCATAGGAGTAGCCGTGATAGAGGTCCGTACTGGCAATGATGAGCGCTTTGCGCTGCGCAAGCAGGCTTCCCAGCGCCTTTCCCATCTTTGCGCAGGATTCCCAGTCACAGGCCCCAACCATGATGGGCAGAAGCGGAGTCCCCGGAAAGAGGTGTTGCACAAAGGGAAGCTGGACTTCCAGACTGTGCTCCCGCGGCCCATGTCCTGTCGATGAGAGGCGAAAGAAGCGGCAGGAGGCGCTGAGGCGGGTTGCAGCCTGACTGTCGATCTCCACACGCCCCAGCGGGGTCTCGTAGGCCTGGCCGGGATAGATGGTGGCACCGGTGAAATACTCCTGGTGGCTGGGGGCAAGAATCACGATCAAGTCATAGGAGCGGCCTGATACGGCCTTGTAGGCGGCCGCCGCCGTGCGGGCGGAATAGAGATAGCCTGCGTGCGGCGCGCAGAGACCGAGGATCTCGCTCGGGACAGCCGCTGCCGGCGCCTTGGCGAGGTAATGCGCTATTTCGGCGCGGAGCTGCGCACCATCACCGGGATAGAATTGTCCGGCGACGGCGGCTGTGCGGATTGGGCCCGTTTCCGCCCCCGACAGGCCGCCCGGATTCATCAAAAGCAGAGCCCCCAACCATACTTGAAGTGATGCTTTATATGTCATGCGCATCCCCCCAGTAAAAGATAATATAAGCCATTTTCCAGATCTTGTTGTCATGTCCATACTCCCGGAATCCTGGCTTTGCACTCCGGGCAGAGTGAGGATTTGATCCTGTTTTCAACGATGGTGTAGCCGAGCCGGCGGATGAGCAGTGCGTGACAGGCGGGACAGAAGGTGTTCTCGCCCTCATCGCCGGGGAGATTACCGGTGTAGACGAAATGCAAACCGGCCTCCAGCGCGATTTTTCTCGCCCCCTGCAGGGTTTTTACCGGTGTTGGCGGCAGGTTGGTCATCCGGTATTGGGGATAAAAGCGGGTGAAATGAACGGGTACTTCCACCCCCAGCTCGGAAGCGATCCACCGGCAGAGGGAGGTCAGCTCGGCCTGGCTGTCATTTTCGCCCGGGATGACCAGGTATACGATTTCGAACCAGATTTGTTCCTGCCGCAGCAGTACAAGCGTATCAAGGACAGGGCGCAGTTCCCCTGCGACGAGATCGCGATAAAACCGTTCGCTGAAGGCCTTGAGATCAATTTTGACGGCGGAGAGGACTCGGCACAGGTCGAGCATGGGTTCTTTACGGATATAGCCGTTGGAGATCATCACGCTGCGAATGCCCTGGCGCCGTGCCGTAAGGGCGATGTCGTGCATGTATTCGGCAAAGACGACCGGTTCATTGTAGGTGCAGGCGATCACCGGGCACCCCTCTTTCCGCGCCAGATCCGCCATCTGGCCGGGCGAGATCTCCATCGATTCCAGCTGTTCGGGGCGTGTCTGGGAGATCTCCCAATTCTGGCAGAACTTGCAAAAAACATTGCAGCCGGCGGTGCCGAGAGAAAGGGCCCGGCTGGAGGGCAGAAAGTGGAAGAGCGGTTTTTTCTCAATCGGATCGACATGGAGGGAGCAGGGTCTGCCATAGACCAGGGAGTAGTAGGTGCCGCCCCGGTTCTCTCTCACGCCGCAGTAGCCCCGCTCGAGATCGTCGATAACGCAGCTGCGGGGACAGAGGGTGCAGCGAATTTTGCGATGGGGCAGTTTTTCATAGTAGCGCGCCTCGACCCCCTCCCCATCTGCGCCCGGGACGCGAGCGGCCGGGGCGGCGCGCCCTGCAGCCGCCAGGAGTGGGGCGGCACAGGCAACCGAACCGATGAAGGCTCTGCGCGTGATCATATATTCCTCCAGCGTGGTTCTCCCCTCCCGACCGGGGTGGGCGGGAGCGGCATCGGGTACAGGTCTATTCTGTTCATACCTGTACGATCTCGATCTGTTCCGGATCGGCGATGCCCAGCCCTGTTCGAGCAGCTGATTGGATATAGGAGGGCTCGCGGCCGGCATCGCGAAGAGAGGGCATTCCGGCCTGCCGGCGCTGGTCTTCAACGATCCGCCAGGCGACGCTGTCCATCGCCACCATATCGGTCGCCAGGAGCAGACGCTGGAGGGGCCAGCACCACTGCGGCATGTAGGGTGGTCCGCCTTCATACTGGGCGGTGATGGCGTCGCAGATGGTCAGCCTGGTCTTGTCGCGAAGGAGCGGTATACGGCAGAGGTCGGCGACATAGGGATCGCCGCAGTGGTCGTGGTATTTGTTGGGATTATCGATGGCGCCGAAATAATTCTTCATGGCGGCGCTCAGGCCGACGATGCCGTGGTCTTTCAGAACGGGCAGGTTGATCAGGGCAGTGCACATGCCGGCGACCAGATTGGAGAGGCGGCTGCACACCGATCCGCTTTCATAAAGCCGGCGCGAATAGCCAGCGACGTCGTTGCCGAAACAGCGCACACGGTCCGGCCCGGTGGCGATGGCGTATCCGCCCCGTTTGAGGTCGGCGTTGAGGCGGTCCCAGATGATGATCTGTTCCGGCTTGAGGCCGATTTCGAGCAGACGGTCGACGACGAGGTCGGCCAGTACGGGGTTGGTCGAGATGCCGCGCCCGGCGAGGCAATTGACCTTGAGGCCGACAACATCCCGGGGTGAAAAGAGGCTGGACCACGCCTGGCGGGCCGGCAGACCGAGAAGAGCCTCCAGGCCGCGGTCCAGTGCGCCGCCAAGACCCTGCAGGTCAGGCTTACGCAGATCGACAGCGGTGCGGGCCAGGACCACGCGCGCCTTGCCGGTCCCATTCGACTCCGGCCTCTGCCCGGAACCGTGGAGCAGACAGGTGCCGAGCCCCATCAGGCTTCCGGTATGGAGGAACTGCCGTCTGTTCATAGGCTTCCGCCGGGTGAAATAAAAAACCGTGATCCCCTCGCAGACCGCACGAGATCACGGTTGAACTGTCAGATATGCGGTCGTATGCCGGTCAGCGCAGGAAGCGGTCCACTAGCCTGCGCAGTCCGGTGCTGTTTTCTTCCGGATATTCCATCTCCGCTGAATCTGGTCCGGCTTCGGGCTCTGGTTCAGCCGGAGGTTCTGCACTCTGCGGCCTTTCTTTAGCCTGGACATAGAGCATCCGGTTGTCGATGGCGATCCCCACCTGGTTGGCGAGGATTTCAAGGATATGAACGCTTTCGGTGGTCGGAAGTTTACCGTCAGCCGGGTCATCGGCGAGGATGAAACCGATGATTTTGCCTTCGCGCGACTTGATGGGCACGAGCAGCAGGGCATAGCGCGGCCAGCCATCCGCATAGTGGCCATTGCTGAGATTGCCATAATAGATCTGTTTGAGATGGCTCAGCACCTCCTCTTCGCTGCTGATCAGAAAGGACTTGCCGCGGCGATACTCTTCGCGCAGGAGCGCGCTGAAATCGCGCAGATCGAAGGTGAGTTCCTGGATCTGCCCGAGTTTGATGCGATCGTCGCAGGCGACCGCCTTGGTTTCGAGCTGTCCACTCTTCTTGCTGATGAGAACGAGCGAGACCAGATTGAATTCGAGGGAGAATTTGACGGACCAGACCACCTCTTTCAACAGCTCGTTGAGGCTGAGGTAGAGTTTGAAGATATTGCTGTTGATAAGGATCTGTTTCAGCCGGCGATTGCGGCGTTCGATGGTCGAGAAGCGGTAATAGTTTTCGATCACCATGGCTGACAGCTGGCTGAAAATCTCGAGATTGTGAAAGGTGGATCTGGCCGGGGTGACGCTGTCGAGGGGCTCGTCGAGGGAGATGTAGCCGAACTGGTGGCCGCGATGGTCGGCGAGGCGGAGCAGGACCAGATCGCGTGGATGCCAACGCGATTCGACTGCCGGCAGGTTCGCCTGCACAAGCGGCAGGGCCGGATTGTCGAGCGAGCCGGCAACGACGCTCTCCTGACTGTCATAGATCACCTTGACCTGGGCTTTGTCGACAAAGAGGCGGTCGACTACCTCCTCCGGCACCTCGAGGGCTTTCTCCCTGGCTGCAGCGGCGCGCTCGTCACCATAGCCGACCATGGCGTGTTTGGTGTAAGCCTTTTTACGGCGGTCGAGCAGGGCGACAGTAGAACGCTGAAAACCGAATATTTGGCAGACCACTTCACCTAACCGCTTGAGCAGAACATTGAGGGGCTCGGTATAGCTCATCTGCACAAGGTCGAAAAGGTGCCGGACCATGACGCCCTGGTCGATCTGGCTCTGATCATCGGCCGTCTCTCTTTTCTCCGGAGCGACGAAAGTGACGCTGCCGCGAAAACCGATGATCCTTTTCTCCCTGGATTCGTCCCGCAGCATGCGGATTTTCAGGCTGACCGGCCGCTTTACTCCCACCTTGTCAATGAACTGGAGCTGGATGGGGAAAATATCCTGATCGGCCTGACCGGTGAATATATCATTAAAGAGGTGTTGTTCCTCATCGCGCGAAAGCAGGTCCGAGAGCGAGAGTTCGAGGAGCTCCTCCTCGGTATAGTTGAGCATGGTCTGCAGGGTTCTGTTGGCTGAAAGAAAGCGCCCGCGGCGATCACAGATAAAAAAACCTTCATCGGGCGCCTCGGCCTCCTTGACGCTGGTGCCGGCAGGAGCGGCTTTCGAAGCTGCGGCCGCAGCCCGTTCCCGGGCGGCCTGATCCGTCTCTTCGCGCTGGGCCTGGATCCGTGCGCGCTCTTTCCTGGCGGCCTCCTCCACTTCAGCCTGAAAACGTTCCGTCTCCAGACGCGCGGCTTCAGCCCGAAGGGCCTCCAGCCGTACGGCTTCGGCTCGGGCTGCATCTTCTTTCTCTTTGGCCAGGCGCAGAGCTTCCGCCTTTTCGGCCTCGGCGCGGGCTGCTTCTTCGAGCCTTTTCAGATGGCCGGCATGGCTTTGACGGATGGCTTCGGCCAGGGCGGTCAGAAAGCCCTTGCGTTTGTAGAGGAGGGTCACCGACCCATAGGATTGCAGCGCTTCGGCAAGCGACTCCTCGCTCTCTTCGATCATGATGATAGCCGGAACCTGGCGGCTCATGGCGCCGATCTGATCCAGGGTCGCTGAGGGCTCGTCGCGGAGCAGAATACTGTCAATGACATAGACATCATCGAGCTTTTGCGCGCTCGAATCAAAAACCTCATTCAAAGAGGTGGCGCCTGTAAGATGAAAATCTTCTCCCTGGGCTCTAAGCAGCTGGCTGGTTGCGTCAAAGTAAGAGGTGATGGGGTGAGCTATCTGGATTTTCATGCCACCGTTTCTCCCGTTTTCCCGTCACAGCACGTGGTCGGCCATATTTATGCGTAAAATTAACAAAACTTTAAAAATAAGTCAAGCTTTTAAATAATTTATTCTTCACTCCGGTGCCGCAGCACATGCTCAGCTGGCAATAAAAAGTGAGTTCACCCGGCTACGCAGGAATTTTCCGCTGGTTTGACCCAGTTTCTGTTTGCTGAAGAGCCGTCGGTTGTGCGGCGCGACGATGAGATGGCTGATCCGGATGGTGGCGGTGATCTCCAGAATGCGTGTCACCGGCGCTCCGGAGAGGGCCAGGGTTTCAGCGGCTGCTCCTCTGGCTTCGACGAGGGCGCAGCCCTGTTCGAGAATTGAGAGAGCCTGGTTTGGATCATCGCCGGTGTGAATGAGCAGGTAGCGCAGCCGGGAACGGCTGAAGAGCTGAAGATGGAGCTTGAGAGCGCGCGACGCAGCGCTGGAGCCGTCCCAGGCCACGGTAATCACTTTCGATTCCGGGGGTGCCGTCGCAGGCAGAAAAAGCGGACATCCGCCGTCGGTGAGCATTTTAACCACCCGCTTCTCCATGCGGGCCGCGGATTTGGGCGCGAGATAGGGCAGCACCGCGAGATCGCTGGACCTGGACCACTCCAGGCTTGCGGAGAAGGGCAAAGCTGTGGTTGAGAGCACCTGGTAGGAGAGGCCGGCAGCCTCAGCGCGCTGCAAGGTCGGGCCGAGGAGAAGCTCACCCGTAGCCGCTCCGGCGTCGGCAGTTTTCTCCGCCAGGGGAAAGAGGAGCAGCTGGCTGCCATACCTGGCAGCGATAGAGAAGGCATGATCGGCCGCGATTTCCATCTGCGGCGAAGCGTCGACAAGGAGCAGGATCCGTTTCAGCATGTCACATATCCCCCTTGAGCTGGTGACGAAATGCCCTGATGTGGTCGGGTGTGGTCCCGCAGCACCCGCCGACAAAGCGGGCACCTGCCCCGATCAGTTCCGGCAGCTTTGCAGCCATCATTTCCGGGGTCTCCCGGTAGCAGGTTTTGCCGTCGATGAGCTGGGGGAGTCCCGCATTCGGCTCGGAGAGGATCGGACCTTGCCAGTGCCGGGCCATCTCCCGGACGATGAGGATAGCGTCATCGATGCCGGTGCCGCAGTTGCAGCCCAAAACCGAGGCGCCCGCCTCAGCAAGCGCACCGGCAGCCTGGGAGATATCGACGCCCATTAGGGTGCGGTAGCCGCGCTGTCCGGGCGAGAAGGTCAGGGAGACAAAAACGGGCAGATCGCAGACTGAGCGAGCGGCCTTGAGTGCAAGCAGGGCTTCGGTCAGATCGGACATGGTCTCGATAATGATCAGGTCCGCACCGCCGCTGGCGAGGCCTCTGGCCTGTCGGAGGAATCCCGCATGGATCTCCTCTTCGCTGAGGTCGCCCATCATGAGCATGGTACCGGTGGGACCGATCGAGCCGGCGACCCAGGCCTTGCTGCCGGCGGCTGCGCGGGCGATGGAAGCGGCCAGGCGGTTGATCTCCTCGGGGTCGCCCTCCACCCCGTCGGTCCGGAGCTTGTGCGGGGAGGCGCCGAAAGTGTTGGTGGTCAGGACCTGCGCGCCCGCATCAAGGTATGCGCTGTGCACTGCGGCGACATGGTCCGGATGGAGCTGGTTCCAGCTCTCAGGAGAGGAGCCGATCGGGAGGCCGCGGGCTTGCAGCTGGGTGCCGATGGCGCCGTCGAAAAGCACAGGGCCCGCTTTCGCGGCGGAGAGGATATCTCTGTTCATCTTGATCTCATTCGCTTTTGACGATGCTGTATTCCCTGGTGACCTTGACGATGAAGCGTTTGGCATAATCCTCCGCCGATTCGCGATCAGGGAAGGAGCCGATCCACACTGCATGGAAGAGGCGGTTGCCGACTTTTTTCTCGACGATCGACCCTTCATAGCCGACTTTTTCCAGTCCGGAGAGAATAGTGCGGGCGTTCTCACGCTGACTGAAGGCACCGACCTGGATTGAATAGAAGGGCTTTGCAGCTGCCGGCCCCGGTGCGGCCTTTTGACGGGGGCTGACGGCAGGTTCATCCCAGACCGACGATTCGAGGTCGGCCACTGCCATATCGCAGTAGGGAGAGCGTGGGAACCTTTTGATCAACGAGTTCCAGGCCAGGCGCGCTGAATCAGGTTTGCCTTCAGCGAGGTAACACTGTCCGGTCAAATAGAGGCTGTCATCCAGCCATCTGGTTTGCGGAAAACGTTTTTGCAGCAGCTGGAAATACTTTCGCGCCGGCATAAAACGTTCGCGTGCATACTGGTATTGAGCCATCTTGAAGAGAGCGGTATCGGCAAAGCGGCTCAACTCTTCGCTTTCGAAGACCCGTTTATAGCTGGCGAAGGCCTCATCGGCGTCATCGAGGACCAAAGCCCGGAAAAAAGCGATAGAAGGATTCCGGGGATAGGCCTTTTCAGCCGCGGGCAGGAGCCTGGCCAGATCATCGAAGCGGTCCTCCTGCCAGGCGCGTTCCAGTTCTGCCAGGCTGTTCTGGCCGAAAAGAGGCGAAGCAGCAGCGCCGGTCAGAAGGAGGATCAGGATCAGAGTGATGGATCTTTTCATAGGCCTGAATCTCATATAGTGCGGCAGCGGGCAATTCCGCTGCTGCAATGTATCATTATTCAGCCAGATTTCAAACAGCTTTTTGCAGAGCGAGGTGGCTGCAAATAAAAAATGGAGTTGGATCCGGCAGGATCCAACTCCAGCAGAGACAGGCAGCGCCTGCAGGAAAAGCCTACTCTTCGCTTTTCTTCTTGCGAGCGCGCTTGGGTTTCTCTTCAGCCGACTCTTCCGCACCGCTTTCGGCGGCGGATTCATCAGCTGCCGGCTCTTCAGCGCCGGTTTCGGCTTCAGGCTCAGCAGCAGCCGACTTTTCGGCGGGCTGCTCATGCTCTTCAGCAGCGGTGGATTGCTCCTCCGCCGGCGGGACCGGTTCTGCTTCGGCCGCGGCCTTTTCGGCAGCAGCGGCAGCCTTGGCTTCCCGGTTTTCCATCTTGACCGCATTCTTTTCGGAGAGAACGATCTTTTTGTTCTCCTTGTTGAATTCGATCACGGCGAGGGTGAGGGCGTCATCGATCTGATAGGCGTCGGCCGGCTTGCTGAGATTGTCCTTGGCGAGCTGGGACATGGGAACAAAGCCGTCGACGGAATCGGGCAGCTCAACGATCAGCCCCTTTTCGATCAGCCGCACCACCTTGCCCTCAACGAGGGCGCCCGGGTGATACTTGTCTTCGAAAAAGTCCCAGGGATTATCCTGAGTCTGCTTGTAGCCCAGCGAAATGCGGCGATTGTCGCGGTCGACATTAAGGACAACCACATCGATATCGTCGCCCTTCTTGACAACTTCGCCAGGATGGCGGATCTTCTTGGTCCAGGAGAGGTCGGAAATATGGATCAGGCCGTCGATGCCGTCTTCCAGCTCGACAAAAGCGCCAAAGTTGGTGAGGTTGCGAACCTTGCCCTTATGACGCGAGCCGACCGGGTAGCGCTCCGACAGGGTCTGCCAGGGATCCGGTTCGAGCTGTTTGAGGCCCAGGGAGATCTTGCGCTCCTCTTTCTGGATATTGAGCACCTTGGCATCCACCATTTCGCCCACGGAGAGGACCTTGGAGGGATGTTTGATATGCTGGGTCCAGGACATCTCGGAGATATGGATGAGACCTTCGACACCCTTTTCGAGTTCGACGAAAGCGCCATAATCGGAGATGCTGACAACCTTGCCGCGGATGGTCGAACCGACCGGGTACTTGTTCTCGACATCCTCCCACGGATGGGGCTGGAGCTGCTTGAGGCCGAGGGATATGCGGTCTTTGTCCTCGTTGAAATCGAGGACGACCACCTTGATCTTCTCGTCCAGAGCAACCACTTCGGAGGGATGCGCCACGCGGCCCCAGGAGAGGTCGTTGATGTGGAGCAGGCCGTCGACGCCGCCGAGATCGATAAAAACACCGAAATCGGTGATATTCTTGACGGCCCCTTCGAGGATCTGGCCTTTCTGCAGATCTTCGAGGATCTTTTCGCGCTGGCCTTTCATCGCCTCTTCCACCAGGACGCGGTGAGAAACGACAATATTCTTGCGCAGGTTGTTGATCTTGACGATTTTGAAATCCATGGTCTGACCGATCAGCGCATCGAAATCCCTGATCGGACGGACATCGATCTGAGAACCCGGCAGGAAGGCATCGACGCCGGAGAGATCGACGACAATACCGCCCTTGATGCGGCGGGTGCAGCGGCCCTGGATGATCTCACCTTTTTCATAGGAGGTGTTGACCATCTCCCAGACGCGCATAAAGTCGGCTTTCTTTTTCGACAGAATAAGACTGCCCTCAGCGTCTTCGATGTTGTCGATGAAGACCTGTATATTGTCACCAACATTGATCTCCCTGGGATCGGCAAACTCCTCGAGGGGGATGGTCCCCTCCGACTTGAAGCCGATATCAACAGCCACTTCCTTTTCGTTGATGGCGAGTACCTTGCCGGTGACGACAACACCGGAGACAAAATCGGTGAGGGTCTCTTCGTAGAGCTTTTCAAGGCTCTCGCGTTCCTGCGGTGAGTACTCATTTTCGAGCAGGTCGAGGGATGCCAGTGTGGGCTCCTGCGAAGCCGTCGCCAGGACAGGCGCGGCTGCCGGGGCTTGCGCCGGTTCTTCAACGGCAACTGGAGCCTGGACCGGTTCTTCTGCAGCTGCGAACTCTAGTTCAGAGGCGGCCGTCTCCGGGATGACCTCTTCCTGCTTTGGAATCTCTTGTCCATCCTCAGCGGCGGACAGGTTGGTGTTGGTTAGTTCGTCCATTTTTTTACTTTCTCCTTTTGTATGAATACTTGCCCAACTGGGTCAAGTTTTTTTATTTGCTCTATACCTTGTTCTCTGCAGCGGATAAAAGATCGCGGATCTCCTCAAACTGCCAGTACGGAGTCGAGGCCCCGCCGGTGATACCGATCAGATCTTGCGGATGGATCCAGGCCCTATCCAGCTCGGCGGGGGATTCAATCCGGTAGCTTCTGGGATTCTTTTGACGGCAGATTTCAAAGAGCACCCTGGAATTGGAGCTCTCGCGTCCGCCGACAAAAATGAGCAGATCCACACTGCCGGCGAAGCCGGCGATCTGATCGTAGCGCCGGCTGATGAAGGGGCAGGTGGTATCGGCAAAGGTCACCTGGCGCACGTGCCCGGCGATGAGGCCGCACATGCGCTCAAACTGCTCGCCGCCGATGGTGGTCTGGGCGATGACGAAGGTCGCACGCTCAGGATCGATCTCCGCCAGATCGGTTTCGTCGGCGGCGACGATGCCCTGATTTTCGCAATGGCCGAGGATGCCGATCACCTCGGCGTGGCCCTTTTTACCGATGATGACGATCTGTTCGCCCAGGCGGTAGTGCTCGGCCGCCATTTTTTGCACTCTTTTCACGGTCGAGCAGGTGCCGTCGATGACCGTAAAGCCGGCGTCATGCAGGTTCGTCTGCAGGGCGGTTCCGACTCCGTGGGTGCGTATAAAAATTTCCCGCCCCTGCAGACCGGCAAGCTTGTCGGGCTGATCAGCCACTTCCTGGCTGACGGTTTCGAGGCCCAGCAGGGCCAGGCGGTCGATTTCGCGCTGGTTGTGGATGAGTGGACCAAGCGCAGTCAGGGCTTCGCCGCGCTGGAGGCGCGTCTCAACCTGGCTGATGGCGCGCCGGACACCGGGGCAGAAGCCGGCCCGGGGATCGATGATGATCTCCATCCTCAGGCACCCCTCTGGCGGGCCGCGTGTACAATATACTCGACCTGTTCATCGATGGCCATGCAGGTGGTGTCCAGTTCGAGAGCGTCCTCCGGCTTGCACAAGGGGCTGATCCTGCGGCCGCTGTCATCCTGATCCCGCTTGGCGATCGTGCGGATGAGCTCATCCAGGTCGACTGCGATCCCCTTTTCCGCCAGCTCCAAACGACGACGGCGCGCCCTCTCCTCGATTGAAGCGATGAGGAAAACTTTCACTTCCGCATCGGGAAATACCACACTGCCCATATCCCGCCCTTCGGCGACTATGCCGCCCTGCCCGCCCAGACGGCGCTGCTGGCTCAGGAGGGCCTCACGCACGCCGGGATTGGCCGCCACAGGCCCGATCGCGCTGGCGACCTCGGGGAGACGGATGGCCTCGCTGACATCCTCACCCTGCAGAATGACCCTGAGCCCCGTGCTGGCGGGGACGAGTGCGATTTCACACTCTCTGGCGATCGCGGCCAGTTGTTCAGGATTGTCAAAGTCGGCCTTACGGCGCAGGGCTGCAAGAGTGACGGCACGGTAAAGAGCACCCGAATCAAGATACAGATAGCCGAGCTGTTCAGCCACGCGGCGTGCGGTAGTGCTTTTCCCGGAGCCGGCTGGGCCGTCAATGGTGATGACGAGTCTTTTATTCTTTTCGTCCATCGTTCACTCTGCGTCCTGTGCCAGACCCACCGCCGCGCGCAGGGAGCGGACCTCCTCGTCCTCGAGGTAGCGCCATTCGCCGCGCGGCAGTCCCGAGAGCTTGATCGGTCCGAAGCGGACGCGGCCGAGATTCTTGACCCGGTAGCCTAGCGCAGCGAACATGCGGCGGACCTGCTGCTGCCGGCCTTCGCGCAGTTCGATTTCGACCTCGTGCCTGGAGTCGCCGTAAAAGCGGGCGCTGCAGGGCTGGGTGATGCCGTCCTCGAGGGTGACGCCGGTTGTGAGCGGCTCAAAGTGCTGCGGATCGAACGGGCTCTCCAGCACGGCGTGATAGAGCTTGGGCACCTTGAAGCGGGGATGGGTGAGCCGGTGGGCCAGCTCGCCGTCATTGGTGAGCAGCAAAAGTCCGGTAGTATTATAGTCGAGGCGGCCGACCGGAAAAATGCGCTGCGGCAGGGGCACCAGTTCGAGAACGGTGCGCCGTCCCTTTTCGTCGCTTGCGGTGGTGATATAGCCTTTGGGTTTATTTAAAAGAACATAGACCGAATCCGCGGCGGGCGCCAGGTGATTGCCATCCAGGGTGACCCGGTCGAGCGCTTCGTCGATACGGGTCGCGAGGCTGTCGATAATCTCGCCATTGACGGCGATGCGCCGCTCGCGAATTAGATTTTCGACGGCACGGCGCGAGCCGAGGCCACAGGCGGCCAGATAACGGTTAATGCGCATCATCGGCCGGAGAGGTTTCCGTGACGGCAGCAGCGGCGTCAAGCGGAAGCTGCGCCGAATCGGGCGAGGCTTCGACCGGCGGAATGTCTGGTCCGGCCGTCACCGGAGAAACGGGTGCTTCGGAGGCCACTTCTACGCCTCCATTCGAGCCGTTCGAGTCGCCGCCTTCAGCTCCGGTTTCTGCCTCATCCCCGGCCTCACTGGCGAGGATCTCCTCCTCGGGGATTTCGCGGATGGCCTTTTGGCCTTCGCCCATAGCGAGCAGCTCTTCGATCTCCTTGGGTTTGGGCAGATCGGAGATATCGTCGATGCCGAAATAGATCAAAAATTCCTTGGTCGTGCTGAAAAGCAAGGCGCGGCCCTGGCCCTCGTCGCGTCCGGTGATGGAGATCAGTTTGCGTTCAAGCAGGGTCTGCATCACTCCGTCCGAGTTCACACCGCGGATGGCAGCCACTTCCACCCTGCTGATCGGCTGTTTAAAGGCGATGATGGAGAGGGTCTCGAGTGCGGCACGGGTGAGGCGGTTGCGCTCCCGCCCGGCGAACATCTGTTTGATCCAGCGGAAATATTCGGGCCGGGTGGCGAACTGGTATCCGCCGCCCGCCTTTTTGAGAAAAAAGGCGCGTTCCTTGAGATCCTCGGCCAGTTCTGCGAGGGCGCTTTCGATCTCCGTCTTCTCCACCCCCTCAAGGATAACCCTGATCTGGTTCATGGAAAGGGGTGTGTCCGAGGCGAAGATAAGGGCCTCAAGAATCGACTTGAGTTTGTTCCGCTCCATTTATCCTTCTGATCATAATTTCTGCAAAAGGCTCATCCTGCACCGCGCGAATCTCGCTCCGCTTGATCAGCTCGAGGATGGCGATGAAGGTCACCACCCAGATGATCTTTTCACTGTCCGGAGAAAAGAGTTCGCGAAAAGTCAATTCACTTTTTTTATCGAGGGCGTCGAGAACATTGGCCATGCACTCCTCGAGCGTGGTGGTAATTTCGACCACGCGGTGGACCGTCACCTTTTTGGACTGGTCCATAATCAGCTTGAAGGCGGCGACCAGATCAAAGAGGCCCACTTCAGCGCCGGGCTGAAAATCCTCGCCGATGGTCTCTTCCTCGACCTTGAAGTTGCCGCGGCCGTACTCTTTGAGGGTGGTTTCCTCTTTGCTGCCGAGATCCTCGGCGACATCCTTGAAGCGCTTGTACTCGAGCAGGCGCTGAACCAGTTCCTGGCGCGGATCGGTGATATCCTGCTGCTCCTCGCCGAGATCGGGTTTGGGCAGGAGCATCTGGGCCTTGATGCGCATCAGGGTGGCGGCCATGAGGATGAAATCGCTCGCCGCCTCGAGGTCGAGAAGCTGGATAATCTCGAGATACTGCAGATACTGCTGGGTGACCTTGGCGATCGGTATATCATAGATATCCACCTCCTCTTTTTTAATCAGGAAGAGGAGCAGATCCAGCGGACCTTCGAAACTTTCCAGTTTGACCTTGTAGCTCATAATCAGCCAGGATACCTCATCATGTGGAACATTTGCGAGTGGAAAGCCTTCCGCAAGCGCCGGGTCCACTTGACATGACGAAGGCCGTCGGAATCACGGCCTTGGCGGCAGAAGAAGAAATGCGCTGTATCTGGATAGCCACGGTCAATTTAAAAAGATATAGGGTTTCCAGCAATCTTCGCTGACGCCCATATGATGCTGAATAAAAAAGAGATGGCTTGGCCGCCGGGGGTCTTTCGCCAGCCGCAGGTTGGCCTGTTCGGGAGAGCGGTCCCCCTTGCGGTTGTTGCAGCGCACACAGGCGCAGACCAGATTATCCCAGCTGTCGGAGCCGCCCCGCACCTTCGGGATGATGTGATCGACGGTGAAAGGCCCTTTGGTGGTGCCACAGTACTGGCAGCGGAAGTTGTCCCGTTTGAGGATGTTGCGGCGCGACAGTTCAACATGCTGATGAGGGAACCGGATATAGCGCAGCAGGCGCACGATGCTCGGCAGGGGGAAAGCCATGTGTTGCGAATGGACCCAGCGGTCGTGCTTCTCGACGATCTCCACCTTCTCGAGGAAGGCGAGGATGATCGCTTTCTGGGCGCTGACGACGGTCAACGGCTCATAATTTTGATTGAGCAGCAGTACTTTGACGTTTTGCATTTTCGATCCTTGGACAAGGATCTCCTCGTCGCCTGCTGATCCAGCGCAATGGCCGCCGGCAGCGTGCCGCCGCGCGTTGTGGCCGGCAGGCGAACACACTATGAAAAATATTAAAAAATATAAGATTAAATATTGATATAGTCAAGTTTTTTCTGCATTTTTGCAGCGTCAGCAGGCGCAGTGCGTCACAGGTCGATTTTTTCGGCCTCATCGATGAGCATGACCGGAATATTATCCTCAACGCGATAGCGCAGGCCCACTACTTTTTCCGGCTTGAGGCCGCACTCCGGCTCGGTGCAGAGTCCGTTTTCATCAACCGGCATTCCGCATTCCGGGCAGTGGCGGCCCCTGCAGGTCAGAGTATCCGCGGCCTCATCGTACTCCAGTTCGCCGTGGCAGGCGGGGCAAATCAGAATCTCGAGCAGCTCCTTGCTCACCATAATTACCTCCTTTTATTCGTTCCAGACGCCCATGCGGGCGAATTTTTCGATGCGGCGCCGCACCAGTTCCTCGCGCGGGAGTGCGGCAAGTTCTTCCAGTTCACCGAGCAGGGCCTCCTTGAGGATGCCGGCGGTCCCGGCGTGATCGTTATGCGCCCCGCCCTCGGGTTCCCTGAGGATGCGGTCGATGATGCCCAGTTTGAGGAGGTCTTCCGGTGCCACCTTCATCGATTCTGCAGCGATGTGGGCGTTGGCGCTGTCGCGGTAAAGAATGGCAGCGCATCCTTCCGGCGAGATGACCGAATACCAGCTGTTCTCGAGCATGAGAATCCGGTCCCCCACTCCGATACCCAGGGCTCCGCCGCTGGCTCCGTCCCCGATGATGACCACCACGATCGGGACTGGCAGGCGGGCCATCTCGAAGAGATTGCGCGCGATCGCTTCCGCCTGGCCGCGTTCTTCGGCACCCAGCCCAGGGTAGGCGCCGGGAGTATCGATCAGGCAGACCACCGGCCGTGAAAAACGAGCGGCCATTTTCATCAGACGGAGGGCTTTGCGGTAGCCTTCCGGATTGGGCATGCCGAAATTGCGGCGGATCTTCTCCCGGGTCTCCCTCGCCTTCTGGTGGCCGATGAGGGTGATGCGGATGGTTCCCAGGGTGCCAATGCCCGCGACGATGGCGGGATCGTCGGCAAAGAGGCGGTCGCCGTGAAGCTCGATAAAATCGGTCATCATAAGCCGGATATAGTCGAGGGTATAGGGCCGGTTGGGATGGCGGGCGAGCTGCACGCGCTGCCAGCGCGTCAGGCTGCTGTAGACCTCCTGGCGGAGCTGGCGCGCTTTTGCCTCCAGCCGTTCGATCTCACGGCTGAAGGCGAGATCCTTGCTGCTGGAGTATTCACGCAGCTCGGCGATGCGCCGTTCGATCTCGACAATAGGTTTTTCGAATTCAGGGACAAAATTGTTCATGATTCGCTCCGCTCCACATTCTGCATGCGAGCGATCACACTCTTGATCAGGATCTCTGCATCCAGAAATGGCGAATAATTTTTCATGTAAAAGAGCCGCAGACGTTCCCGCTCCTCTTCGGAGAGAGCGGGTGCGTGATCAGCCTCTTCCATACTAGTCAACCCCGGTTTCAGGGACCAGGCCAGGCTCGAACGGGCCGGACTGCTCTCCGGGCTGGGGCCGACGAAACTCATCCGTCCGCGCCAGATGGCCGCTATTCTCGGCAGGAGCCGCCACCACTCTCCCCCCTCGCCAGTGCTTTCCCACTCCTGCACTGAAAAGTTCTGCCGCTGCACCCCCGCATAGGTCACCGGCCTGCGTCGCCGGCCGCGCACCCAGCGCTGCCACAGCCATACCGGCCAGGCCAGAAACAGAATGAGCGAAGCCAGCGTAAAGTCGAGGATGCGCTTGAGGACGCGATAGATGGGGCTTTGCAGCTTGTAGTTGATCTCCATCAGCGGCACATCCTCGATGTACTCGATCGAAGCCTTGCCGATGATGACATCCATACTGCTCGGCACGAGCTTAAAGCTCACCTGCTCATGCGTCGAGGCCGAGATGATGGCCAGCATCTCCTGATAGGGCAGGCGGTCGGTGGCGAAGATGACCTCCTGGACCCTCTCCCTGCGGAGAAGATCATGGATGTGGGCAAGCCCTCCATAGACGGGAATCCCCTCGATCGCAGTGATCTCCTCCTCGGGCTGCGGCAGGACCACAGCACGGACCTCGTAGGCGGCATCGAGCCGGCGCCGCAGACGCGAGACCAGGGCCTCGCTGCTGGCGCGATCTCCGACCAGTATGGCTGTGCGGCGCAGCACCAGCTGGCCGAGTCTGCGGGAGAAGAAGCGCCCCTGCATCTGGGCGGCGAGCTTGAGCAGCATGCGCCAGCCGGGGAGCAGCAGCAGATTGAGCGCCCCGGCGTAAAGGACGACGAGGCGGGAGAAACCGATCTGCTTGAAGAAGAAGGTGATGGCGCTGTTGATCACCAGCCCGATCAGCACAGCCACGGTGGTCCTGGCCACCGAGAGCCGCCAGGAAGTATAGACCCCCTGCATAAAGAGGGCCGCCAGCCAGATCGTGCTGTAGACAAGGTGCACAATGAGAAAGGCGTCCCAGGGGAAGCGGGGTGAAAAGCGCAGATAGACCGCTGCCGCCAGCGCGAGAGTCATCAGCATCAGATCCAGCAGCGGCCAGACCGCGCTGCGCAGCGCGGCGGAGAGCAGGGCAGCCAGGGCGCGCAGGCGAATCGCCACGATCAGGGTCCAGGAGGGGATCCAGGCGCTGTTTTTTCGAAAGTGCTTGTTGACAAAGAGGCGCATGGCCTCGTAGAAGAGGCGGCGCTGTTCAAAAGGGCTGCGTTTTGAGCTCTCGCCCTTGAAATGAATGATCCGAGTATCGGGCACATAGTAGATCTTCCAGCCCGCCGACAGGATGCGGAAGCAGTAATCGAGATCCTCTCCGTACATGAAGAAAGAGTCGTCGAGATAACCGACCTGATGGACCGCCTCGCGGCGCAGGAGCATGAAAGAGCCGGAGATCGCCTCCACCTCGCTGGTCATGTCCTCGTCCAGGAAGGTGAGGTTGTATCGTCCGAAGAGCGGGCTCTTCGGAAAGAGGGCGGCCAGCCCGATGATTTTGGCAAAGGCGACCCAGGGCGTGGGGAAGCTTCTGCGGCAGGCCAGCTGCAGCGTGCCGTCAGGGTTGAGAATCTTGCAGCCGACCGCCCCGGCCTCGGGATGCCCGTTTAAAAAGCCGATCAGGGTTGAGAAGGTATCTTCCTGAACAATGGTATCTGGATTGATCAGGCAGATATAGCGTCCGGTCGCCTTTTCCAGCGCCAGGTTGTTGCCGCCGGCGAAGCCGAGGTTTTCGGCGCTGGCGATGAGGTGAACGCCGGGGAAGCGGCGGCGGACGAACTCGGCGCTGCCATCCATGGAGTTGTTGTCGACGACGAAAAGCTCATGGTCGATTCCTGCAACGGCGCGTTCGATGGAGATGAGCGCCTGCTCGAGGAATTCGCGCACATTATAGCTGACGATTATGATGCTCAGAGTCATGCACTGGCCATAGGTCGCATGCGGAAAATGATTATTAACAAACATACAAAAAAAGCGGCTGATTCGCAACTGAATAGTATGGCAAAATGAGCGCGATTCATTTTTCGCCGTCCACATAAAAAAAGGGCGGCAATAAGTTGCCGCCCGGATCAGTGTCCCCAAGGGGATTCGAACCCCTGTTACGGGATCGAAAATCCCGAGTCCTGACCCCTAGACGATGGGGACAAAATAACAGGTCAATAGGTGGAGGGTGAGTGACGGGACTTGAACCCGCGGCCACCAGGGCCACAACCTGGTGCTCTATCCAACTGAGCTACACCCACCGTGGCGATTTTTACTCAAGAGTGTTAATTTATGAATTTATTTATTTCAAATCAAGTGATTTTTATCGTGTGTGCGATAAATTCGCCATGGCCAGTTGAAAACGATCCGGATAGTTGGTTATGATTGAGTCCACGTTCAGCTCGATCATGCGCTCGATCTCTTCCACCCGGTTGACAGTCCAGGCGCAGACCCGGATTCCCCGCGCATGGGCGACATCGATCCATTCGCCGGAGAGCAGGCTCTGTTCGACACTCCAGACGGGCCACCGGAAAAGCAGTTCATCGGGCGGCCAGGTGCTGGCGAAGATCAATCCCATCCTGATGCCGGGCAGGAGCGGAGCGAGGCTGAGCAGATTCCGGGGGTCGAAGGAGGTGCAGATGAGCCGCCCCGGATCCTCCACCCTTTCGAGGAGAGCGGCGGCCTTTTCCGCCAGCCGCACCGGTTCGCGGACTGTTTTGAGTTCGATATTAAGGCGCCAGCCGGGAGGGCCAAGCTGCAGTATATCCGCCAAAACGGGGATGCGCTCACCCGGAAAGGCGGGGTTGAACCAGCGGCCGGCTTCCAGTTTTTGCAGATCGCGCCAGAGGAACTGATCAACACGGCCGCTGCCGTTGGTCGTGCGCTGCAGGGTATCGTCATGAATGACGACGAGTTCGTCGTCCAGTGAGAGCTGCACATCCAGCTCGCTGCCGTCCGCTCCGAGCTCAATCGCCCGCCTGAAGGCCGCCAGGGTGAGTTCGGGAGCATGTCCTGAAGCTCCGCGGTGAGCGAGGAGGAGCGGCCGGTCGGCGAGGAAAAATTGTTCAGTCACACCAATTCCCTTCCGGGCGATGTTCTATTCTGCGATCAACTGAGCGACGGCCCGGTCCAGTTTCTCCTCCGAGGCGGGACCGGAGCCGATGGCATATTCGCGCACAATACCTTTTTTGTCGATCAGCACCATATGGGGGATGCCGTAGACTCCATAGGAGGTTTCATTGGCTGCGGCCTCCTCCCCCTCTGCGACGGCATAGGGAAAAGGGATCTGGTGGTGCTGCTTGAATTTGACAATCCATTCGAATTCATCGGCGGGAGCGATTCCGGTCAGGTTTTGTCCGAGCTGGTTAAAGCGGCCATAGTAGCGGGTCAAGCCGATGATGACCAGCCCCTTTTCATGGTACTCCCCGTAGAGCTTTTTGAGATGGGGGAACATCGCCCGGCATGGGCCGCACCAGGGAGCCCAAAAGTCGAGCAGGACCACTTTGCCCCGCAGCCCCTTCAGGTTCAGGGGTTGCGAATCGATCCATTTACCCGCCCGCCACTCGGCAGCAGGGGCATTGATGAGGTTGAAAAGGCTGGATTTGGCTGTGATGGCGCGCTGCAGCCGCGCTTCTGTATCGCCGTTCTTTTTCAGCTCCTCAAGCAGACCGAGAGCGGCGGTTTTATCGCCCTTCTGGAAGAGCAGGTCGGCTTTTTCGATGATCAGGCTGCCGCGGGCATTCGCGGGCAGAGCGGCAATACCGGCATCGGCCGCAGCTATAGCTTTATCCAGTTGATTTTGTTCCTGATAGCCGTAGAGAAGATTGAGATAATAGTCACCGGCTTCGTCGCCCACGAGGAGTTTGAGTTTGTTATTGAAGAGTTGTTCCGCCCTGGCAACCTCGCCCTTCTGCACGTAGAGGTTGAAGAGCATGGCGAGGGGCTCCTTTTCAGCGCCGGCCGGAGCGTATTTTTCCAGCAGGATCAGCGCCGAATCGCTCTTGCCGGCGGCAAAGAAGAGGCGGGCGGCGGCGTGATAGTTCTCCCCGCCAACCTTGACAGGATTCACCCCGCTGATGTAGGAGAGAGCCTTTTCCCGGCGCGCGGTCCGCAGGCTGTCCATGTTGCGCAAGCCTGCCGCGCGCGCCTTGATGATCAGACTGTCCACTTCCACCGCCTTTTTATCCAGATCGACATAAGCCTCCTTCTGGCAGGCGAAGGCAAAGAGGGCCAGCAGTGCGAAAACAGCGGCAATGGTTCTTGTCATCATTTTCTCCAATGGTTGAGTCCTGAAGGTCTACTGCAGGCCGAGTTCCTGCAGTAGTGTATGGGCGCGCGAGACCTGTTCGAGAACCCAGAGTATGTAGCGCACATCGACGCCGATCGAGCGGCTGTAGGAGCTGCTCCAGGCATAATCGTTGATGGTGGCTTCAAAGGCGCGATCAAAATTGAGGCCGATCAGCTCACCGCGCCCATTGAGGACGGGGCTGCCGGAGTTGCCGCCGGTGGTATCCATATCATAGAGAATGTTCACCGGCACCTGTCCCAGATCAGGGTTGATATAGGGACCGGCGACGCTTCTGGCGCAGGCTTCAAGCAGGGCCCGGGGAGCATCGAAGGGCTCCTCCCCCCTGTTCTTCTCGATAATGCCGTCAAGGGTGGTGAAGGGGGCATAGTAGACAGCGTCGCGCGGGGCATAACCGCGGATATGGCCGTAGGTAAAACGGAGGGTGCCGTTGGCGTCGGGGATAAAGTCGTGGCCGTCAGCCGCCTGTTTGATATCCACGTAATCCGCCATCAGCTGTTCCAGCCTGGCGCTGCCGGCGCGCCGGGCCTCACGCTGAATCTGAAAATCGGGATAGAGACCGGCCGCCAGTTTAATGAAGGGGTCTCCGGTCTTGAGCAGTTCTGCGGAAGGCTTGCCGAAGAGCTGTAGCGCCCAGGCAGCCTCCTTGAGCCGGCTGCTGGCAAAAGCCTCATCGAGGAATTTGCCCAGTTTCCTGCCTTTGGGCAGCCGTGCGATGGCCGCGGGCTGCTGACCGGCGGGAAGGGCCTGCATTTTCTCGATGAGTTCACCAAGGAAGAGGCGTTCCCGCGGGAGATAAAAATCGGCGAGGGAGAGCGGCAGCCGTTCTCTGGTGCGGGTCAGATTGCGCTCCATAAAGGGACTGTCGCGCTCAAGATCGGGCTTGGCCATCTCGACGGAAGATTGATAGAGGGTATAGGCGGTCGAGAGCAGCGCGGAGCTTCTCAGCAGGGCATCCATGAGCTTCTCGGATTCGAAACGGCTGGAGATATCCGCATAGTAGGCGGCGATCTCCGGCAGCACTGTGCTGTAGCGGCTCTGGCGTGCCGTATCGGCGGCGATAAATTCCGCCAGCCGGACCTCCTCATGCCGTTTGCGCTCCACGAGGTTGAGGCGTTCGACGCCGAGCAGTTTGCCCTGGTAATTTTTCCAGGTATTGGCCAGGCCCTTGATCGGCGAGGCGAGTTTGAGGGCGACAGCGCGATCTGCTTTGCTCATCTCCTCCATGGTTTCGATCTGGTGGCCGTACCATTCGACGATCCAGGGCATGCGCAGCCCGCTTTCATACTCAAGATAGTGCGAGGTTGTATGCCGATAGGTCCGCCCGGGATAGCCGAGAATGAAGGCGAGGTCGCCCTCGCGGGCGCCTTTGGCGGCAATCGGCAGGTAGATGCGCGGGGAGTATGGGACATTTTCCGGGGCGTATTCCGCGGGACTGCCGTCGGGGGCCACATAAGCGCGCATGAGAGAGAAATCGCCGGTGTGGCGCGGCCAGACCCAGTTATCTTCTTCACCGCCAAAGTTGCCGATGCCGTGGGGTGGGGCATAAACCAGGCGGACATCAGTAAGATAGGTGTAGATAAAGAGCACATAGCTTTTGCCGGGGAACATCTCAGCGAGTTCGACGCGCTTGCCGGGATTTTCCTTTTCTGCAGCAGCGATCAATTCCTTGCTCTTCTGTTCCTTGGCTTTGGCTCTGGCGGCGAAATCGCCGGCTGCGGCCACCGCATCGAGGAGCTGCCGCGAGACATCCACATAGTCTTCAGTAATGCGCACGGTAAAGCCCCGGGCGGGGAACTCTGTGGCATGGGTGGCGGCATAAAAGCCATCGTGGAGATAGTCGTGCTCGGCGCTGCTGGCGCGCTGGATAGCGGAGAAGGCGCAGTGATGATTGGTGAGAATAAGCCCCTGCGGCGAAATAAAGGAGCCGGTGCAGCCGCCGATATTGATGATAGCGCCGGTGAGGCTGAGGCTGTCGGGATTGAAAATGGACCCGGCGGAAAGTTCAAAGCCGGCCTGGCGCAGGTCGAGTCTGTTCAGTTCACTCATGGGGAACATGCCCTCCTCGGCGAGGCCGAGTGAGGCGAGGAGGATCAGTAAAAGGGGGATTTTGGTCAGACGCATGACGGACTCCTGCTGGGAAAATGGCATAGGAATTGACAGCTCAAAGATAGAAAAAAAAGGGCAAAGAAGAAAGAAGAAAGTCGCGGGGGTGCAAAAATGGAACGGCCCCGGCCGTGGTGGCGGCTGGGGCCGAAAGCTGGTACAAGTTTTGTGGAGCATCGCCGGCTAAGGAGCTGTGCGCCCTTTTATTCGTTGCCCATGATGAACTCTTCCTTACGGATGCCGAGCTTTTTCATCTTGAAGCGCAAATTGGGCTCGGAAAGATGGAGCACCTGAGCGGCGCGCGACTGATTGCCGGCGAACCGGCGCAGGGCGCGTTCGATCATCTCCTTCTCGAGCTGCGCCACAGCGCGGTTGAGGCTCTGCAGTTCAACGCGCTGGAACTTTTCTGCCTCGTCGACAAAGGGAAGGGCCTCCATCAGCAGCATGCCTTCCGGGGAGGAGACCACAACGCTGCGGACAGCGTTCTCCATCTCCTTGACGTTGCCCGGCCAGGAGTATTTCAAGATCTGATGAAAGATCTCGAAGGGCATGGGTGGCACAGTGCGGCCGATTTTTCGGCAGAAATAATCGAGATAGAATTCAAAAAAGGCGACAATATCCTGTTTACGTTCCCGCAGGGAGGGCAGTTTGACGGTCATGGCGCTGAGGGTGAGATAGAGTTCCGAGTTAAAGATTCCCTCTTTGGCATATTCCTGCAGTTTGCCGGTAGCGGTGGAGATAATGCGGAATTCGGCGGCGATGGGCTCGGCGTGAGCCTGAAGCTGGAGGTATCCTCCCTGAGCGAAGCTCATCAGGCGAGCCTGCGATTCGCGGTCCAGGTATTCCAGATTCTGGACGATCAGCGTGCCGCGCAGTCCCTCTTCCGAGGAGTGTTCTTGCTGCTGGAGCAGGGACTGGATCTCCTGATCGAAGGTTTTGTTGAGTTTGGCGGCGTCGGTAATGAAAACGGGTGCTTTTTTGCGGGCGCTGTTATCGATGACAAGTTTGGCAATCAGCAGCTTTTCGGTGCCAGGTTCGCCGGTGATCAATACGGGTTGATCGCCCTTGGCGAGGATCGGAATGGAACGGCGGATCTGAAAGATCGCCGGAGAATGACCAATCAAATCCTCCTGGACGAGATATTCCTCCCAGAGCTTGCTCATAGGGTGCTTCCCTTAATATGCCAATGCATAAGGTGCCAATATCTAATAGAATCAGTGTGTTAGCCGTTCAGATGATGTCGGAGGCAAGGCAGAGTGGAGAGAGATTGTCACAAGAGTATTACACCTCTATCCCTCTTAATATTATCTCTTTTACGGTCAAAAAGCAAGCAAAAAATCATAAAAAGAAATAAATTTCGTAATAAAAAAACCGGCCTGTCACGATGTAGATGTGACAAGCCGGTTCCTGTGAGGAGACACAGTTAAACTTGAACGCTTCAGACCGAGGAGGCGTAGTGCTGGAGTTTGATCCGGATGCGTCTGACCATTTCGGCCTGACGGCCCTGGATCGTGGCATTCTCGATCATGCCCAGGCAAATCTTCGCCTCCCTGGCGGTGACATTGAGAACGACAGTCCGGGATGAATCCTGAAAGAGAGCGACCTGCCGCGCGCCCTCGCGCAGTTTTGCCGACAGGTCAGCCAGTCCTTCTATGTCTGAGCCCTTGACGATGGTATGATCGAAAAGCGTGAGCATGCTCTCCATCTCCAGCCGGTTGAGCCGAAGGGACTTGTCCTGAGCGATGTTGACACTGAGGCTCAGGAAAAAGAGAAAAGTCATCATGGCCAGCAGGGCAAAAAAGTGTTTCATCCAGCCTCCTGTCGGATCTACACAATCCTTGCAGCGACACTAATCCTGATGCAAGCTGTGTGCCAACATTTAGAGGCATCTTTTGTGCCTGGCTCTCCCCTGCCGGGGGGACAAGCTGTGGTCCTGAAGCCACAACCAACCCTGCGCATGGGGCATCTCCTCCCCACTATCTCCAGGAGCCGGGATTACCTTTCCCTGCGCTTCTTCTCGCGCATGATGGCGAACTGCCTTCTGGCGAATTCCCAGGTTCCGCGCCGTTTCCCCCAGATCGCAGGTTCCAGCTGCTGCTCCGTCAGCAGGCGTTTCAGGGTCAGGACGGGCTCATCGGGATCCATTTCACCGGTGATCATGCAGCCATAGCGTCCGAACGAGCGTTCTTCGCCCTGGAAGGGGAGCGGATCGGAGCCTGCGAGAATGCGCCAGCCCTCACTCACGGCCTTGCGCATGAGGTCGGGTTCACTCCAGAAAGTGGGGCGCATGGCGCTGTCGCCTATGAAGAGGCCCGGCCGCGGCGGTTGTGCGAGCAGTGATTGCACGATGGTCTTGCGTCGTCCGGACCATTTCCCCGGTGCCCAGTTGATGGTGACCAGAGCGCCGGCTTCAAGCGCCTGGTCGATGAGAGCTGAGGTTTCCAGCTCCCGGTCGGGGAGTCTCAACCGTGAGGCGAGAGTGCCGATTTCGAGTCCATCCGCGCTGACCACCTGCCGTCCTGCGATGATATAAAGGACGATGCGTTCGCCGAGCTGAACGCGCAGAGCTTCCTGCTCCCGGGTCGGGATGATGTGATAGATCCCGACTCTGACGCTCTCCTGCAGCTGGGTAAATGCGGAACAGTCGGCGCGCTCCGTCAGGAGCCATATCTTGGCGGTCTCTTTTTCCGGCCTGGCGGAATCCATATTCGACAGGCTGAAGGCGATGGCCTGGTTCAGATCAGCCTGCGGATAGAGGTGAATATGGGCATCGATGATCAGGGTTTTCTCAGACATGGCTCCTCACATTCCTGAGGCGGCCTCCTGAACCCGGCTTTCGGGCAGGAGAGCTCAACCTCCCGCACAAGAGAGTATCTTATTTCGTTGATGACCATTCATGGGCGCCTTGCGACGGCACCGAGATATAGATAGCGGGTTCCAGGCCGGTTCTGCTCCGGTAGAGGGTGCCGATCTCCCTGCAGAAAGAGTCAACGGCGCTGCGTTCCACAAGGTTGACGGTGCAGCCGCCGAATCCCCCGCCGGTCATGCGGGCGCCGAGGCATCCGGGTACACCTCTGGCGATCCCGACCATGAGGTCGAGTTCCTCGCAGCTGACCTGATAATCGTCGCGCAGGCTGTCGTGGGAGGCATTCATCAGGCTGCCAAAGCGGTGCAGATCGCCGCTGCGCAGGCTGCGGATCGACTCGAGCACCCTTTCGTTTTCGCTGATGACGTGGCGGCAGCGTTTTCTGACGGTCTCGTCGAGTTCGCCTTCCACCCGGGTGAATTGTTCGAGGTCAAGGTCGCGCAGAGCCCTGATGGCGGGCCAGTGCTTCTGCATGCGCTGCACACCCTCCTCACACTCCCGGCGGCGGTTGTTGTACTCTGATGCCCCGAGCTCATGTTTGACCATGGTGTTGCAGACCACGATCCGGGAATGATCTGAGGGCAGGGGAACGAGTTGATACTCGAGCGACCGGCAGTCGAGGAAGAGGGCGTGATCTTGTGCGCCATGGACCGCGATGAACTGGTCCATGATGCCGCAGTTCATGCCGACGAACTGGTTCTCGGCCGCCTGTCCCAGCCGGGCGAGCTCTTCGCCGGGAAGATGGCTATCGGCCAGACTGAGGAAAGCGAGGGCGCAGGAGATCTCCAGTGCGGCCGATGAGCTGAGGCCTGAGCCGACCGGCACATCGCTGTAGAGAAAGAGGTCTGCGCCCGGAAGCCTCACGCCCCGCTTTTCAAGCTGGCTGGCGATGCCGGCGACATAATCGCTCCAGTGACCGCGACGCGCAAGGGTGTCGAGGTGAAGGGTGGTCTCCTCCTCCATGTTGGCCGAATACGCCCGCACCTTGCGATCATCACGCGGTGCGGCGGCCACCGTGGTATAGCGGTCGAGAGCCATGGGAAAAACATAGCCATCATTGTAATCGGTGTGTTCGCCGATGAGATTGACCCTTCCGGGCGCCCGGAAAAGGCGCGGCGTGGAACCGAAACGGTGCTGAAAAGCCTGTAATATTTCAGGGCATGTCATGTAAAATAGTCCTCTGAAAGAGAGCAGACGAGGCGATCCGGATGAGCGAAAATTGGTGCGCTTCGCCTCGTCTGCCCGGTACGATGATCACGCTTTCCGATGCTCGATCCAGGAGGGAATCAGGAAGAGCAGTCCGGCTACCAGCATGATAGCGCCCCACCAGAGGGAGGGGTTCAGACTGGCAAGACGGGTTTGGGTTTCCGGAGCGAAGATATAATAGATACCCATGGAAACGATGATCAACCCGAGGACGGTGAGCATGACGCCGACGAAGAACCATATGGAGTACATTTTATTGCTGGACATACGCGCTCCTTATCGAATGTAGACTGCCTGCGACGGGCAGCGAAGAACCGGATTTACCAGAAGTAGATATTGAGAATCACGAAAACCACAGCCGCGATGATGGCGATATTCCTGGGCTTGCTGTGCCAGGCCATTGCGCCTTCGTGTTCGACAGTGGTAAACCCCTTCACCAGGCCGACCAGTTCAGCGTCCGGCTTGGGTTTGGTGAAGAACGAGATGATCACTGTGGCGATAGCGCAGACCGACCATGCCCAGGCCGCTTGCGAGAGGTTGCGGGACATGTCGGAGATCGCAGTGACCGGCGCGTTGCTGAAAGTGATGAGATTGACCATTCCTGCGGAAAGAAAGTCCATTTTAAAGCCCAGGAAGATGGTGAAAGAGGTGACCATGCCCAGGATGAGACCCCAAAAGGCGCCGCTGGGGGAGGTTCTTTTCCAGAACATGCCGAGGAGCATGGTGGCGAACAGGGGTGCATTGACCCAGCTGAAAATGGCCTGAATATAATCCATGATGGTGTTGAACTGCATGGCCAGGTAGGCGGTCGCGACGGAGAGGAAAATGCCGGCCACGGTGGCGATGCGGCCCATCCAGACCAGATGAGCATCGCTGGCGTTTTTGTTAAAGAGAACGCGATAGATGTCATAGGTCCAGACGGTATTGAAGGCGGAGACATTGCCGGCCTGACCGGCCATAAAACCGGCGAGGAGGGCAGTGATGCCAAGTCCGACCAGGCCCTGTGGATAGTAGCGGGCGATGAGCAGCGGCAGCGCTGTATCGTTCCAGGGTTCGCCGGTCACGGGGTGCGCCAGCAGCTTAAAGTCGGTGCCCGCCATCTGGGTGAGTTTGTAGGCGACGAGGCCGGCGACGACGATGATGAAGGGCAGAGCCATTTTGAAAAAGCTGGCGATGATCGGGGTCATACGCGCCGAGCGCAGGTCTTTGGAGGAAAAGGCGCGCTGCACGACGAGGAAATCGGTGGTCCAGTAGCCGAAAGAGAGCACCCAACCCAATCCGAAAACAATATAGGCCCAGGTGACTCCCATCGCATTGTTAGCCGCCGAGCCGGTGGTGGACCACAATTTGCTCATGGCATCCGGCAGGCCGGTGAGGACCTGATTGATCCCCCCCATCTCGACGACGCCGAGGATCGCGACCAGGAAGAGGCCGAACCAGATCAGGAAGAACTGGACGATTTCGGTGAAAATGGCGGACATCAGGCCGCCGAGCATGATATAGCAGCCGACAGCGAGAGCCGAGATCCACATCGAAAGATGCCAGTCCCAGCCCAGGATGGTGCGCAGCACCAGAGCCATCAAGTAGAGGTTGATGCCGGACATGAGCAAGGTCATGATGCCAAAAGAAAAGGCGTTGAGCAAACGGGAACGTTCATCGAAGCGGAGTTTGAGATAGCCGGGGACGGAGTGAATCTTGCTGCTGTAGTAAAAGGGCATCATATAGAGGCCGAGGAAGAGCATGGCAGGTATGGCTCCGATCCAGTACCAGTGGGAGACGAACATGCCGTATTTCATCGTGCCTCCGGTCCAGCCGAGGATCTCGAGGGCGCCAAGGTTGGCACTCAGGAAGGCGAGACCCGCCACCCAGGAGCTGTTCTTGCGTCCGGCCAGAAAGAAATCCTCGCCGGTACCGGTGAAGCGCTTGAGATAGAAGCCGATGCCGATGATGAAAACGAAATACAGGGCGATGATGGACCAATCCACCCAGGAGAGTTGAATGACGCTCATCCGTTCCTCCAATCCATGCGCAACATAAAGTTGGGACCCGTAGAACAGGCGGGAGATGTTCCTCGCTACACCACCGGCCACAGCTGTTCATCCGGGAGGAATTTAAACTCATAAAAAGATAGAGAATTATTTCATGTTAGTCAAGCTGCAAAATTGACAGCCGTTCATCGCTCCCTTCTTGTGCCGGTGGGTAAGATCCTTTCAGCATTCCAGCGGCGAATTTTTTAGGCTTGCAATTTCAGGTCATTATCCGTACATTTTACGCTGAAACGAGAATCGCCGATTCCAAGGAAGGCTGATATGGATCCCCTCATGCTCTCATCCATCATTGCATTAGGTGTGCTGGGTTTGATTTTCGGCTCAGGATTGGCTTTTGCAGCAAAAAAATTCGCAGTTGAGGTTGATCCCCGCGTTGATGCGATTTACCAGGCCCTTCCGCACGCCAACTGCGGTGCGTGTGGGCAACCGGGCTGCGCAGCCTATGCGGATGCGATTGTGGCTGGCAGGGCTGCGCCGGACAAATGCACGCCCGGCGGCAAGGATGTTGCCAGTCAAGTCGCCGCCATTCTGGGGATCTCCGGACTGGCCATCGCCGAGCCCAAACTGGCGGTAGTCCACTGCCAGGGCGGCCATGCGGAGGCCAGGGAGCGCTTTCAATATCAGGGTATTCAGGACTGTCGTGCCGCCATGCTTGTCAACGGCGGCGGCAAGGCCTGCCGCTACGGCTGCCTGGGGCTCGGCTCCTGTGCAGCGGCCTGTCCATTCGGCGCCATCACCATGAACAGCAACGGCCTGCCGGTCGTCGATGAAGAAAAGTGTACGGGGTGCAATGTCTGTGTGGTCACCTGTCCGCGCGCCATCCTCTCGCTCATTCCGCGCAGCCAGAAAATCTATCTCGGCTGCCGCTCGCTGGACAAAGCCCGGGCGGTCAAGGATGTCTGTACGGTCGGCTGCTGGGCCTGTAAAATCTGCGTTTCGCCCAAGGTCGCGCCCACCGGCTCCATAGTTATGGAGGGCAATCTGCCCGAAATCCGCACCATCGATTCACCCGAGCTGCTGGTCGCCCTCGAGAAATGCCCAGCCAAGTGTTATGTTTACAGAGGCGAACGCCCCGCGGCTGAGACGGAGCTCACCTCGGAAGTCGAGGCCGGCAGCGCCCAAGCCCCGTCCGCCTGATCCTTTCAACCCAGATAAAAAGAGAGGTTTGCAATGAGTGATCCCATGTTTGATAAAGTAAACGATGTACTCGATACGATTCGCCCGGCTCTGATGGCGGATGGCGGCAATGTTCAGCTCCTCGAGGTCAAGGACGGTGTCGTCAAAGTCCAGCTGCAGGGTGCGTGCCATGGCTGCCCCATGTCGCAGATGACTTTGAAGATGGGCATCGAGAGAGAGCTGAAGCGCCAGCTGCCGGAGATCGTCCGCGTCGATTCCGAATAAGCGGTGATTCCATTGCCATAAAAAAAGCGGCGTCTTGCAGACGCCGCTTTTTTTATGCCCAACGGGGATGAAAACAACTCAGGCGGTGGTGACGCGCAGATAGATCAACCGCAGGCCATCCAGCGTCAGGTGCTCATCTATCTGCCGGACCCGGCGCAGCTCGCACAGGATAACCTTGGCCAGTCCACCTGTAGCCACCGTTTTCACTTCAAGTCCCATCTCGCGCTGAATGCGGTCGACCATGCCGTCGATCATCTCCACGGTGCCATACATGAGGCCGGACTGGATGCTGGTTTCAGTCGAATAGCCGATTGCGCTCTCCGGAAAGCGCAAGGCCACCCGCGGCAGGCGCGCCGCGCGCTGGTGGAGGATGGCGGCCGAGCTTTCAATGCCCGGTGCGATGATGCCGCCCAGGTACTCTCCTTCAGCCGAGACCACATCGAAGGTGGTGGCGGTGCCGAAATCGACGATGATGAGGGGCGTGCCGTATCTGGCGATGCCGCCAACGGCATTGCAGATCCGGTCGGCGCCGACGTGGGCGGGATTCTGATAACGGATTTTGAGACCGATCCTGAGGTCGTGCGAGACCGTGACCGGTTTGCGGTGCAGATATTTCACCGCCATCTTTTCAAAATGGATGGTCATATCGGGGACGACCGAAGAGATCGCCACCCCGGAGACCGTCGTCAGATCAAAACCCTGTGCCGCGGCGATGGCCTGCATGAGAATCCAGGTTTCATCCTCCGTGCGCTCCTGGCTGCTCGAGAGACGCCAGTGTGCGACCAGTACCTCCCCCTCGTAGATTCCGGCTGCGATCTGGGTATTACCGATGTCGATGACCAGCAGCATTTCATTTCTCCCTGAGGCTGAATTCACCGCTTTCGAGCTGGAGAGTTTCGCCGGTTTCCAGTTCCACCAGCGCCGCTCCAGAAGAGTTAATCCCCCGAAAAAGACCTTCCATGCGTTCAGTGCCTCTGCTCACGGTGACGGGCTGCTGCATATGCCCGCAGTGCTGCTGCCAGACGCGGACCCATTTGTGGCGCATCTTCATATCGTGCAGCCTCGGGTAGAGCAGGTTGAGATGGCGGAGCAGTGAGATGGTCACCAGATCCATCTCCACCGGACGGCCGGCGGCAATCCGCAGAGAAGTGCTTTTAAGCCGCAGGCCGAGCGGGAAATCGGCGATCTCCTGATTGACATTGAGGCCTATCCCCGCAGCGGCGAAGGTCAGCAGGCCGCCGTTGAGATGGTTTTCCACCAGAATCCCGCACAGTTTGCGCCCCTCGAACAGGATATCATTGGGCCACTTGATGGTGACTCTCAGCCGGGCCGCGCTGCGGATGGCCTTGACTGCGGCCAGGGAGAGCATCACCGACAGAGCGCCGCTATCCGCCGCGGTCAGACCGGGGCGCAGCAGGATGGAGAGATAGAGTCCGGATTCGCCCGGCGAGAACCAGACGCGGTGCCAGCGACCACGACCGGCACTTTGCTCTTTGGCGATGACGGTCAATCCCTCCTCCTCGCCGGCGAGGGCCCACTGTTTGACCAGCGAATTGGTCGATTCAACCTGGTCGAGAAGGATCACCTTCCGCCCGATGATCGGGCTTTTTTGCAGGCCGGGCAGGATCATACTTTCATCTTTCCAGATTCCATGGGATGGAACTGATGGTGCACAGCCTTGAGGAATTCACGATCGAGATGGGTATAGATCTGTGTCACCGAGATGTCAGCGTGTCCGAGCATCTCCTGAACAGCGCGGAGATCGGCTCCCCCCTCCACCAGATGGGTGGCGAAGGAGTGGCGCAGCGTGTGCGGGCCGGCCTTTTTCGAGATCCCCGCTGATCGCAGATACTTTTGAATCATGATCCAGATGGTCTGACGGCTCAGCTTCTTGCCGAAGCGGTTCAGGAAGACGATGTCACCTGCCAGGCCGAGACTGGCCAGCGCCGGCCGGACCTCGCTCAGATACTCTCTCAACCAGTTCAGAGCCACCTTGCCAACCGGCACAAGCCGCTCCTTTTGTCCCTTGCCGAAGACACGGACAAATTCGTCGTCCCAATAGATGTCGCGGCCCTGAAAAGAGACCAGTTCGGATACCCGCACCCCCGTAGCATAAAGAAACTCCAGGATGGCGCGATCGCGAATACCGGTAGGATTTGCGGTATCCGGCTGCTGCAGCAGCTTCTCTACCTCGATCAGATCCAGGACATGCGGCATTTTCATCCAGGGTTTGGGCACAGAATAGTTTTCGGTGGGATCTTGCCGGCAAATATCTTCAACGAGCAGGAATCTGTGAAAGGTGCGGATGGCGGAGACATTGCGCGAGATCGACGAGGGACAGAGGCCGAGTCCGTGCAAAAGCTCCAGAAAACCGGCGATGTGGTGATGCTGGATATTTTGGGGTTGATCGATGGCTGAATCCCGCAGGAACTGCGCGTAGCGGAGGAGGTCGTGTTCATAAGCGGAGATGGTGTTGCCGGAGAGCTGACGCTCCACGCGCAGGTAATCAATAAAACTGTGGAGATAGTCGGTGAGTGTCATAGCCATTACCGGTCAGGGGCAATCGGGCCGGCTTGGGGAAAGCGGCTCATGGTTCCTGCAGTCCGGCCGGCAAAATCTCTTCCGCCAGAGAGAGGGCAATGCCGGACATCATCACCTCCGGCCCCATGGTGCTGAAATCGCCGGAGAGGAGCTTGGCTTCCACGTTGGCATACAGAGAGCAGCCGGCTCCCCTTTCGACGATCAGGCCCGAGACCCGTCCCCCGCATTCGCTGACAAAGGTGACCTCTCCAAGCAGATCGCTGGCGATAAAGCCGGTGCAAAAGTGGAGCTGCAGGTGAGAGGTGGGGGTATAGACGGAGATCAGATGGCCGGTATTGTCGCCGATGGGGATATCGGGATAGATTTCGAGGGAGATATGCTGTTTGGTCTCGTTATTCTCAATGATGAAGCGATATTTGTTGTCGATCTGCTTGGGAGCCACCCCCAGCACTCTGCTGATTTTATCGATATCTTTTTTGCTGAACGTCAGACGCATAAGTAATACCTTTTTTGTTCCTGTTTACGCAGGATTGCAAATGAGGTTACAAAAAAACCCCACAGGACCGCGGGGTTTCAAACGGCAGGCTTGTCTGCTACACTGCAACTACTTTAGTCGCCTGCAGGCCTTTCTCTCCAGAGACAGCATCGAACTCAACCTCCGCCCCTTCGGCAAGGGTCTTGAATCCCTCCATCTGGATCACAGAGAAATGGACGAAAACATCATCGCCGTTCTCCTGTTCAATGAATCCGAAACCCTTGTTTTCATTGAACCACTTGATCTTGCCTCTTGCCATCCTGCGTGCTCCTCCTGACAAATAACAAAGAGAGAGGCTCCTGATATCGTGGGTTTAACTGTGGGCAGGGACGCCTGTTCTTGACGTTAAAGTAATTAAAACAAGTTTTTTAGTCAAGCGTTTTCTTCACCGGGGCAAATTCATTCGCAGCTGCCGGACCGCCGTGGCGATATCGCTTTGACGAAAGATCGCCTGGCCTATGACCAGAACATCGGCGCCGGCCGCGATGACCCGGCCGGCGGTCTGCTCATCGATGCCGCCATCCACTTCAATCAGAAAGCCGAGGCCCCGCTCTTCGCGCCATCTTTTGAGCTGCGCGATACGTTCAAGAGCGGCAGGCAGAAAACGCTGCCCGCCGAAACCGGGCTCGACGGACATGACCAGCACCATATCCACCAGCGGCAGGACCTGCTCGATCATCAGCAGCGGGGTGGCGGGGTTGAGCGTGACGCCAGGCCTGGCCCCGAGCGTGCGGATGTTCTCCAGGGTGCGCCAGAGATGGGGAGAAGCTTCGACATGGACCGTGATGAGATCCGCACCGGCCTCCTGAAAGGCGGAGATATAGGCGTCGGCGTTGCTGATCATCAGATGGGCATCGAGCGGCAGAGCGGTGATCCTCCGGATCGCCTCGACGATCATCGGTCCGAAGGTCATATTGGGCACAAAGTGGCCATCCATGATATCCAGATGAATCCAGTCCGCCCCCCCGCTTTCGAGGGCGGTGATCTGTTCGGCAAGCCGGCTGAAATCGGCGTTGAGCACTGACGGCGCAAGGATGGTCATAACACCTCCCCCCTACTCTTCCAGTACGCTGATGACCAGATCGAGGGCATCGCCCTTGCTGACCACGGTACCCGCTTCGATCGACTGACTGATCACGGTATTGGGCAGCAGTTTTCCGGTGCGCTGTTCGCTGATCTGCCCCTTGACCAGGCCGGCCCGGGTGATCAGCTGAAGGGCCTGGTCCAGAGAGAGTCCAACGGTTTCAGGGACGATATACTCGGAGGGCTCGATACCGACGCTGACGGCGAGGTCGATGCGGGTGCCGTAACGGACATCGGCGCCGGGAGTGACGGACTGGGCGCAGACCACCCCTTCCGGATAGAACTCATCGGTGCGGTAATCGACATGACCCGGCTGCAAATCCGCCTCCTGCATGGCAAAGCGGGCATCGCGCTCGGAGAGGCCCACCAGCTTGGGCATGGTGAGTATTTTTTGTCCGCGGCTGACGGTCAGATAGATGCGGCGGCCCTTCTTGACCGGGATGCCGGCTTCCGGCACCTGAAACAGCACGTCGCCGGCGGCGACATGCTCGTCGAACTGCTCGCTCCCCTTGACGGCGCGCAGGCCCAGATCGCGAAGGCGCCGTTCTGCCGCATTGTAAGGCTGGTTGATCACATCGGGGACATCAATCGACTGGTACTGCCGGGTGTAGAGGGGCATGATGGCCCAGTCGAGGAGCAGATAGAAGAGGAGAAGGGCGGCTGCTGCGTAGGCGCTCTTGCGCTGCCAGGAGAGCCTTGCCCACTGCTGCAGGTCTTGCTTGATGAAATTAAGGTTAGCCAATGATTTCTCCAGGTTTCAGGCTGTGACCGCGTAAGAAATCGGCGGCGGTCAGGGCCTTCCCGCCTTCGGGTTGTAAAGTGACGAGTTCTAGTGTGCCTTCGCCGGTGGCGGCCAGAAGGGGGCCCCTTCCGCCGGCGTTGATGAGGGTGCCGGGCTGCTCCTGCGCTTCTGCTGGTCCGGGGCGCACCTTCAGAATTTTTAGGGTCTTGCCTCGCCAGAGGGTCCAGGCCGACGGATAAGGCGAGAGGCCGCGCACCAGGTTGTGGATCTCGCGCGCCGGCCTCCGCCAGTCGATCAGAGCCATCTCCCTGGTCAGCTTGGGCGCCCGCGTGATCTCCCCCTCCTGCGGCCGGGGTTTGAGGCTGCCGGCTTCAAGGCCGGCGACGGTCCGGAGCAGCAGCTCCCCGCCCTCTTCAGCGAGCAGGTCATGCAGTTCCCCGGCGGACATCTCCTCCCCGATCGGAACCCTGCACTGCATCAGCCACTGACCGGTATCGACCTTTTCATCGATGAAAAAGGTGGTGGCGCCGGTCTCCTGCTCGCCGTTAATGATAGCCCAATTGATGGGTGCAGCCCCGCGATACTTAGGGAGCAGCGAAGCGTGGAGATTGATGGTGCCGATGCCGGGGAGGGTGAAAACCTCCGGGGGAAGGATGCGAAAGGCGACCACGACGAAAAGATCTGCGGCGAGCCGGCGCAGATCTTTAATAAAATCGGGGGCGCGGAGCTCTTCGGGCTGCAGAAGCGGCAGATTGAGCCTCAGGGCGCACTCCTTGACGGCGGAGGGGCGCAGATGCCGTCCGCGCCCTGCGGGCTTGTCCGGCACCGTGACCACAGCGGCCACATCATGGCCGGCATCGAGCAGTCTGTTCAGGCTCGGGAGGGCGAACTCCGGCGTGCCCATAAAGATGATTCGCATGACTCTGTTTTCCCTATCAGCCGCGCCGCCGGCCCGGAAAGCTGCGCGGCCCCGGCATACTGCGGCCGGGGAGCAGGACTCCGGGCAGGACGGTACAAAAGGCCTGGTCAGGATCCGCTGGCCTCACCCTCGGCGAGCTTTCTGGCGATGGCCGATTTGTTGACATCGATCTTGACATTGTCCGCGATTTTGATGACAATGATATTCTCTTTTTCCTTGATTCCCTGGACGACGCCGTAGATGCCGCCGATGGTCACCACCCGGTCCCCTTTTTGCAGGGTGCTGATCATTTCGGCCATCTGCTTCTGCTTCTTGGCCTGGGGCCGGAACATCAGAAAGTACATAATGGCGAAGATGAGGATGATGGGCAGAAAGAACCCCATGGCACTGCCGCCGCTCTGCTGTCCGCCTGGAGCGGTCATAGCCAGAAATAGCATCACTGAATTCACGTTTACCTCCTTTTATTGGTCATGATGATGAGAGATGGTGCCTGTTGGAATGATACTGTTCTAAAAAGTCTCTTTTGAATTCCAGATAGCGCCCCTGCAGAATCGCCTGGCGGGCCCTGCTCATCAACCCCAGATAAAAATGGAGATTGTGGAGGCTGATCAGGCGGAGCACCAGCACCTCCTGGGCGCTGAAGAGATGGCGCAGGTAGGCGCGGGTGAAGGTGCGGCAGGTATAACAATCGCACTCCTGGTCGAGCGGTACAAATTGCTCGCGGAATTTGGCGTTTTTGATGACGATTTGCCCGCCCGAGGTGAAGGCGGTGCCGTTGCGGCCGTTGCGTGTGGGCATGATGCAGTCGAACATGTCGACCCCAAGCTCGACGCCTTCGAGCAGGTCTTCGGGTTTGCCGACTCCCATCAGGTAGCGCGGCTTGTTCTTCGGCAGCAGGCCGGTGACCAGTGCAGTCATTTCGAACATCGCCTGCTTGGGTTCGCCGACGGAGAGCCCGCCGATCCCGTAGCCGGGGAAATCCATCTCAACCAGGGCTTCAGCGCTCCGGCGGCGTAGATCGGGATAGACGCTGCCCTGAATGATCGCGAACTGGTGCTGCATAAAACCGTGGCGCTCGCCGATACCGGCGAAAGCTGCGCGGCTGCGGCGCGCCCAGTCGAGGGTGAGCTCATGGGCCTTGAGCGCGTAACGATAGTCACAGGGATAGGGCGCGCATTCATCCAGGACCATCATGATATTCGAACCGAGGTCGCGCTGGATTTCCACCACCTTTTCCGGGCTGAAAAAGTGGCGCGAGCCGTCAATATGAGACCTGAAATGAAAGCCCTCCGGCGTGATCCGGTTGAGCTTGGAGAGGCTGAAAACCTGATAGCCGCCGCTGTCGGTCAGGATGGGCCGGTTCCAGGCGCTGAATTTCTGCACTCCTCCGGCCTTGCGCACCAGCTCCGCACCGGGCCGCAGGTAGAGGTGATAGGTATTGTTGAGAATGATCTGCGCCCCGATATCGCCCAGGTCGGCGGGCGAAAGCGTCTTGACGGAAGCCTGTGTGCCCACGGGCATAAAAATGGGCGTCTGGATCGTCCCGTGCGCCGTGCGCAGCACACCCGCCCGGGCCTGGCAGCTCCGGTCATACTTGACCACGCTGAAGAAAGGGCTTGCGCTCATCGTGGCCACTGCTCACTGGAGAACGGCATCGAGGGCCTCCTGGGCCTGGCTGACGGCGAAAACAGTCATGCCGGCGGTGGACGGCAGCCCTTTCTTGTTGCCGCGCGGTATCACGGCCCGTTTGAAGCCCATTTTTTCCGCCTCAGCCAGACGTGCTTCAATGTGGGCGACAGAGCGCAGTTCACCGCCGAGGCCGACTTCGCCGATCAGGATCGCCTCCGGGTCGATGACGCGGTTGCGCATGCTCGAGGCGATGCAGGCCACCACGCCGATGTCGGCCGCAGTTTCGTCGATGCGGAACCCGCCGACGGCATTGATATAGACGTCCATGGTACCGACGCGGTAGCCCAGCCTCTTTTCCAGCACGGCCAGCAACATCTGCACGCGCTTGATATCGATGCCGGTGGTGGTGCGTTGAGGCAGTCCATAGCTGGAGGGGCTAACCAGGGCCTGGATTTCCAGCAGGATCGGCCGCGTCCCCTCCATGCAGCAGATCACTGACGAGCCGTTGTTCTCAGTCTGGCGCTCGGAGAGGAAAACGGCCGAGGGGTTGGGGACATCGCGCAGTCCACGTTCGGTCATCTCAAAGACCCCGATCTCGCGGGTGGAGCCGAAGCGGTTCTTGGCGGCGCGGAGGATGCGATAGAAATGGTCGCGGTCACCCTCGAAGAGGAGGAGGGCGTCGACCATATGTTCGAGAACCTTGGGACCGGCGAGCATCCCCTCCTTGGTGACATGGCCGACGAGGAAGACCGGAATATGGTCGCTTTTAGCCACCTGGATAAGGCGCAGGGCGCATTCACGGACCTGGCTGACGCTGCCCGGAGCGCTTTCGAGCAACGGTGTGAACATGGTCTGGATGGAGTCGACGACGATCAGCCGCGGATGGAGGGTCGCGATGGCGTCGCGGACGCTCTCGATCTCGGTTTCGGCCAGGATGAAGAGCCCCTCGGAGTCGAGGCCGAGACGCTGTGCGCGCATTTTGGTCTGCTGGGCGGACTCTTCGCCGGTGACATAGAGCACTTTGAAATCGCTGCGGCCGAGTCCGGCGGCCTCCTGCAGAAGCAGGGTCGATTTGCCGATGCCGGGGTCACCGCCGATCAGGACGACAGCGCCGGGGACGATGCCTCCGCCGAGCACCCGGTTGAATTCCGGACTGATGGTCTCGAGCCGCGGCATCTGGTCGGTCGAAATCTCATGGAGAGGCAGGGGATGGCTTCTGGCGCCGCTCTCATGACCGATGGTGCGGGTGTCAGCGGACGACGCGCGTTCCTCGACGAAGCTGTTCCAGGCATCGCAGGCCGGACATTTGCCCAGCCAGCGCGGCGAGATATTGCCGCAGCTCTGGCAGACGAAATGGATCTTTTCTTTTTTGCTCTTATTCATGCTGCAAAAAGTATCGAAATAATGGCAAAAAGTCAAGCCATTTTTGCTAAGTTATTATTTTACATTGATAGTAACGAATGGGACCGCGCCTCCTCTCCCCCGCCTCCGCAAATTAGTCTTGATTTAGGCGCGCCAATACTCTACATTGAGAAGAAAATGGCGCCCTCTGCTCCTCCTCGTCAGAAGCGGCGGGCTGCTGATCCAATTATGGAGAGATAATGAGAATCAGCACAGCGAGCATCAGCACAGCGCTGGAGCGGGCCATCGCCGATCGCTCAGTGATCAGGGATGAGGATACCGCGGTCATCTTTTACGATCTCTCCTGGCTGCAGGGGCGGATCGGGGAACTGGTCGCGCTCTTTCCGGAGCAGACGCTTCATGCCATTGCCGTAAAGGCCAACCCCCTGGTGAGAGTGCTCAAAATGATCCAGAAAGCCGGTCTGGGGCTGGAAGCGGCAAGTCTTCCCGAACTCTGTCTGGCGCAAAAAGCGGCGGCGGCGCCCGCCCGCATCGTCTTCGATTCCCCGGCCAAAAGCCGCAAGGAGCTCGAATATGCCCTCCAGGCGGGTGTGCATATCAATGCTGACTCGCTGGCCGAACTCGCCCGTATCGATGAACTGCTCAAGAACATGCCGCTGACCGGCACCATCGGAGTGCGCATCAATCCCCAGGTAGGCACCGGCGCCATCTCGATGCTGAGTGTGGCCGGCGATTATTCCAAATTCGGTGTGCCGATCAAGCAGCAGCGCGAGGCCCTCCTCTCCGCTTTTCTCCGTTATGACTGGTTGAGCGGGGTTCATCTGCATGTCGGGTCCCAGGGCTGCGAACTCGAGCTCATCACCCGGGGCATCGAAACGGTCTACGAGTTCGCCCTTGAGGCCAACCGGCTGCTCGAACGCGAAGGGAAAAAACGGCGCATTGAAATTTTTGATATCGGCGGCGGTATGCCGGTCGCCTACCATCCCGGGACGAAAGTGCCGGCGATGGCCGAGTATGCCGCCCTGCTGCAGTCGCGCCTGCCCGGGCTTTTTGATGGCTCTTTCAGGGTGATCACCGAATTCGGCCGCTGGCTGCACGCCCACAGCGGCTGGACCGCCAGCCGGGTGGAGTATATCAAAAAGGAGGAGCGGGTCGATACCGCCATGGTCCACGTCGGGGCCGACCTGCTTCTGCGCCTGTGCTACCGGCCGGAAGAGTGGCATCATGAGATTGCGGTGGCCGACCGCAGCGGCCGTCTCAAAAGCGCCGGCGAGCGCAAACCCTGCACGATCGCCGGTCCACTCTGTTTTGCCGGCGACATCATCGCCCGCGAGATCGCCCTCCCGCCGGTTGAGGAGGGCGACTATATCCTCATTCAGGACACCGGCGCCTACACCCTGAGCATGTGGTCGCTCTACAACAGCCGCCAGATCCCGCGCGTGATCGGTTATTATGATGAGGGGGCGCGCTTTGAAGTGCTGCGGGAACGCACATCGCTGGCACAAATCGTCGATTTCTGGGGGTAACTGAAGTGGAAAGGAGCCTGTCATGCAGCAAAAGGAGAAATCCCGGCAGGAGGCTATGCGCCCGGCCGGAGGAATACGATTCCTCCGGCAGCACCTGATTTTCCTCCTGCTCGGCATCGGATCGACGATCTGGTTTCTGATCCGGGTTATCCCCAAGCCCAGCCGGGCCGGCTATCCCTGCATGCGGGCGGCGGCGCCCATCGCCTCCGGTTTTGTGATCTATCTGCTCGGTCTGGCAGCCTCTGTGACGGCTTTTCGTACAGCCAGGCTGCATCTCCATCGGGCCCGCTACGGTCTCGCCCTGCTCTGCGGTTCGGCCGCCCTCTTTTTCCTCCTCTTTACATTGGCGTCCGATGACACCCCCTCGCAGGCGGAAGAATTGTACGATTCCTCCTTGCCCGTGCAGGCCGACCTGACCGACCAGACCCCCAACCAGCCGGTCGGCACCGCCCGGGGCATCTTTCCGGGCCGGGTAGTCTGGGTGCACGATCCCACCGCTACCAACGAAAACGCCAAGCCGGCTCTCTTTGGCGCCGCCTGGTTTCTCAGCAAGAACAACAGCCAGTTCGTCATCGACAGAATGTTCTCCACAGCCCTGACCTCGCTTACCGGCGAGAGCGGAGACCGTGAAGCCTGGGAAGCCGTTTTCAAATTCTACAACCGGAAACGGGGTATGGGTGAAAAAGGCTACACAGCCGGCGAAAAGATCCTCATCAAGACCAACGCCACCAGTTCCTGGGGAGGGAATTACAGCACCTCCGACCTCTCGGCCATGTTCAATTCCTATTATGGCATTTCGGAAACTTCCCCTCATCTGGTCCTGACGGTGCTGCGCCACCTGGTCAAGACGGTCGGCGTCGCCCAGAAGGATATCTATGTCGGCGATCCGATGAAGCACATCTACAAACATTGCTTTGAGCTCTGGTATGCCGAGTTCCCCCAGGTTAACTATCTGGACCACGACTATGGCGCGGAGAAAAACCGGCTCAGGGTGGTTCCCGCCTCCACAGCTTCCCTCATCTACTCTGACCGGGGCAGCGTCATCAGCGCCAAATCGGACCGGATCTATACCATTTACGATGAGGTCCAGTACATGATCAACATCCCGACCCTGAAAGGGCACAAGCATGCCGGGGTCACCATGTTCGCCAAGAACCACTTTGGCTCCCACACCCGCAGCGATGCCAGCCATCTGCACAAGGGGCTGGTGGCCACGGAACAGGGCGGCGTGGTCAACCGCGCAGGCTATGGCCTCTACCGGGTCCAGGTCGACCTGATGGGCCACAAGGTCCTGGACGGCAAGAACCTCTTCTATCTGATGGATGCGCTCTGGAGCTCCGATTCCGAGATCGGTCCGCCGGTCAAATTCAGGATGACGCCTTTCAATGACGACTGGACTTCGTCGCTCTTCCTCTCCCTCGATCCCGTCGCCATCGAATCAGTGGGCTATGATTTCCTTCATGCTGAAATGGGCCCGAACAGCGGCCATACCTACAGCTTTCCCCGCATGAGCGGAGTCGACGACTATCTTCACCAGGCGGCCAGTTCCAGCAACTGGCCGGCCGGCATCAGCTACGACCCGGAGAATGACGGGACGCCGATTGCCAGCCTCGGCGTGCATGAGCACTGGAACAACAGCATCGACAAGCAGTATTCGCGCAATCTCGGCACGGGCGAAGGCATCGAGCTGGTCCGGATCGCCGGCGGCACCGGCGTGGAACTGGCCTGGGACGGAGAGCACGCACCAGCCGGTTATGCCCTGCTGCCGAGCTATCCCAACCCCTTCAATGACGCCGCCACCCTCGTCTTCCAGCTTGCGGTGCAGGGCGAGGTGGAGCTGACCATCCATGACATCAGCGGCCGGAGGGTCAGAAGCCTCATCCGCGGTGAAAAAGAGGCGGGTGTGTACCGGATCCAGTGGGACGGCCGGAATGAGGAGGGTGGCAGCATGCCGAGCGGAACCTACCTCTCCCGCCTGCAGGTCCGTCAGCAGGGGAACGTATATTCCGCCTCACGCCGGATGGCTCTGGTGCGCTGAAAAAGTCCTGAGAGCAGAGACAAGTGGCAACAGAATCGCGGCCACAGAAAGCTGGTTTCCGGCTGGTCCTCAAGGCCATGCTGGTGTGGTGACCATAAAAAAAGGCCCGGAATTCCGGGCCTTTTTAGTGTGTCAATCACAGCAGCGGGAGCAAAAGAGACCGCGCGCTCCTGTTGACTCATTCCTGGGAAAATTCGGCGATGAGGGCCTGGATTGAGGCCTTGGCGTCGCCGAAGAGCATGCGAGTGTTCTGTTTGAAGAAGAGCGGGTTCTCCACACCGGCAAAACCGGGACGCATTGAGCGTTTCAGCACGATGACGGTGCGCGATTTGTCCACCTCGATGATGGGCATGCCCCACAGGGGTGAGGTGGGATCCTCCCTGGCCGCCGGATTGACGACATCGTTGGCGCCGATGACCACACAGACATCGGTATTGGGCATTTTGGGGTTGATGGCATCGGCCTCCATCAGTTCATCATAGGAGACATTGGCCTCCGCGAGGAGGACGTTCATGTGGCCCGGCATGCGTCCAGCCACCGGGTGGATGCCGTAGAGCACTTCCGCGCCGTTCTTCCTCAGGAGGTCGCCCAACTCCCGCACTGCCTGTTGAGCCTGTGAGACCGCCAGACCATATCCCGGTACGAAGGCCACTGTGGAGGCCGCCTCCAGAATCAGATAGGCCTCTTCAACCGTCATGGGGCGAATCTCGCCGGTGACTGCCGAACCCTGGCTGGCCGTGGTCGCTCCGAATCCCCCGAAAAGGACATTGACGAAGGAACGGTTCATCGCCTTGCACATCAGGATGGCCAGGATCAAACCCGAAGCACCATCGAGCGTGCCGGCAACAATGAGCAGCTGGTTGTCGAGTACAAAACCGAGAGCCGCTGCCGAGAGTCCGGCATAGGAGTTGAGGATGGCGATGACAGTGGGCATATCGGCGCCGCCGATGCCCATGACGAGCAGAAAACCGAAGAGGAGTGCAGCGGCCACCAGCACCGGCAGGAAATAGGGATAATTGGGGTTGATGATCAGTCCGATGGCCGCACCCAGGGCCACAGCGACCACCAGGCCGCTGACGATATTGCGGCCCTTGTAAATCAGAGGCTTGCCGGAGATCAACTCCTGCAGTTTGAGAAAGGCGATCGTCGAGCCGGTGAAGGTCAAATATCCGAGCAGCATCTCCGCAGCCAGAACCACCATGGTGAAGGTGTCGATTCCGGGCAGACGCTGGTAGTACTCCGCCGTGCCGACCAGCGCCACGGCGAGCGAACCGAAAGCATGAGACATTGCCGTTCGCTGCGGGACGGCCGTCATCGGCAGCTTGAGGGCGATGGGGATGCCGACGAGAGTGCCGACTGCGATGGCGATGAGGACAAGATCGAGATGCTGGGTTTTGTAGGCGATCATGGTCGCGATTACAGCGATGAGCATGCCCAAACTTCCGGCCCAGTTACCCCGGCGCGAGGTTTTAACCTCACCCATCCACTTGAGCGAGAGGACGAAGAGGACCGCGGCGAGGACGTAGAGATAACCGACTATATTGGCTGTCATTTGGCTTCTCCTCCCTGATCCTTCCTGAACATGCGCAGGATTCGCTCGGTGATCATAAAACCGCTGATGACGTTGGTAGCCGCCAGGGCGACAGCCACAGTGGCAAAGATCATGATCATCCGGTTTTTGGGCTCAGCCATGACGATGAGCGCCGCAACAACCGAGACCGAGGAGATGGCATTGGTGAGGGACATGAGCGGGGTGTGGAGAAGTTTCGAAACCCGGCGGATCAGGCCCAACCCTAAAAATACTGCCAGAATAAAGATGAGCAGATTGATGTAAAGTGGCGTAATTTGACCATGCATGGGACGATTCCTCCAGAATATACTTCAGAGAGAGCTTGCCGGTTTTCTATTGGCTTTGGTAATGGTTCCTGAGCAGTTCGCTGCGGATCTCGCCATCCGCTGTGACCAGGGCGGACTGGATGATCTCATCCGCCAGGTTGAGCTGGAAGGTTTTACCCTCATCATCCCAGAAATGGGTCACCAGTCCGGTCAGATTGGCGGAATACATCTGGCTGGCATGGACACAGACATGTCCGGGCAGATTGTCCAGGCCGATGATGCGCACCCCGTTCTCTATTACCTCTTCGCCGAGGACGGCGCCTTCGACATTGCCGCCCCCCTCGATCGCCAGATCGATAATCAGACTGCCCGGCTTCATTCCTGCGATCATCTCACGGGTCACGATAACCGGTGCTTTTCGGCCGAACACCTGCGCGGTTGTGATGACGACATCTGACTGGGCACAGACCCGGGCCATGCCCTCGCGCTGTTTCTGCAGCTGCTCTTCAGTAAGGGCCCTGGCGTAGCCATCCCTGGTCTGACCGGTCTCGCCAAGATCTATCTCGACGAAGCGCGCCCCCACAGAGCGGACCTGCTCGGCGACGGAGGGACGGGTGTCAAAAGCCTCGACCCGCGCACCGAGCCGCTTGGCCGTGGCGATCGCCTGCAATCCGGCCACGCCGGCACCAATGATAAAAACACGGGTTGGCTGGATCGTCCCGGCGGGCGTCATCATCATCGGAAAAATCTTGTTCAACCGCTCAGCGGCGAGAACAGCCGCGACATAGCCGCCCAGACTGGCCTGAGAACTGAGGGCGTCCATCTTTTGGGCAATGGTCGAACGCGGGATCATCTCCATGCAAAGCGCCTTTACGCCCCGGTCCGCCAGCGCCTGGATAAGCGGCCGCGAGTTAAAGGGATCGAGAAAACTGACATGAATAGTCCCCTTCTGCAGCAGATCGACCTGCTCAAGCCGGGGTTTGCGCAGGCGAAGTACCATATCGGCCATGGCAAACCCGTCTGCAGTCCTGTGGACAATTTCAGCACCGGCTTTTTCATACAGGGTGTCATCGTAATGACAGGAGGAGCCCATACCCGTCTCGACAAAAACTGCGGCCCCCCTTTTCACCAGCTTGTCAACATCCGCAGGAATCATCGGCACTCGCGATTCGCGGGCATCGCTCTCTTTGGGAATGAAAATCTTCATCGGATGCTCTCCTCTACGAAAGCATGAAAGGAAAACTGTTTGACATCATGGCTGGAGATGCCTATATTCTGGCATCGTTATTTAAAGGAAAGAAATGAACAGGAAAATTCTGATCCCTCTGCTGGCCGCAGCATGTTTCAGCCTCTGCTGCGCAAAGAAGGAGCCCCCGCTGCCTGAGAACCAGGCTGAACAGTTCGCCAGAGTCTATCTCGGCTATCTCACCATCTGCATGAGCGACACTGTGCGGGCGGATCAGCGCGCCGTCTATCTGCAGGCAGAACTCGACCGGCAGAAGATGTCACGCACCGAATTCGACAGGATCCGCCGGCAGCTGGAAGCAGATCCCAAGGCCTTCATCACCCTCCTGAACCGCCTCGAGGCTGCTCTGGAGGCAATGCCGGCCGGGACTCCTCCGGATCAAGCATCGCCCAAGCAAGGAACAGCCCGGCCCCGGACGCCTTGAGCCGAAAGCATCCCCCGGACCACAATTATTCCCCATTCCCCTCATCATTTGGATGATAATGGCGCCAGATGGTTTCAGCCAGCCTGGGCGGCACTCCGGCGCGGCTGCTCAACTCCCCAACCCCCGCCTCCCTGATCTTTTTCACCGATTTGAACGACTTGAGCAGGGCATCCCGTCTCGCACGGCCTACCCCCGGAATCGATTCCAGCTCTGAAACCAGGGTTCTGCGCTTGCGCAGCGAACGGTGAAAGGTGACGGCAAAACGGTGCGCCTCGTCGCGCACCCGCTGCAGCAGGCGCAGTCCCGAGCTGTCGCGGCGAATGAAACGGGAATCGGACTCGCCAGGCATAAAGACCTCGTCCAGCCTTTTGGCGAGAGCTGCGACCGGCTGGGCGTCAACGCCCAGGGCCGCGAGCGCCTCCAGCGCCGCATTGAGCTGGCCCTTGCCCCCGTCAATGAGAATCAGATCGGGGAAAGATTGCCCTTCCCGCTGCAGGCGGCTGTAGCGGCGGCTCACCGCCTCGCGCATCATCGCGAAATCATCGGGTGTGGATTTGGAGCGGATGCGGAAGTGCCGGTAGTCGCTGCGGTGCGCCTTGCCGTTGACAAAACAGACCATCGAAGCGACCGGGTCAGTGCCCTGAATGTTGGAGATATCAAAAGCTTCGATGCGCAGCGGCGGTTTTTCCAGGAGCAGATCCTTCTGCAGGGCCTTGACTGAACCCGCGGTAAAATCCCTGGCCTTTTCGCGCTGCAGCTGCATCTCCTGCAGGAGCAGCCGGGCGTTGCGGTCACACATCCTGAGCAGCTGAGCCTTTTCGCCACGCTGGGGAGCGATGAGTTCCACCGCTCCGCTGCGCTTGTCGGACAGCCACTTCCGGATCGGTGCCGCTTCGTCGCCCAGCGGGGCCGGCAGGAGGATTTCGCCCGGAACATACTCCCGGGTGAGGTAATACTGCTTGACAAAGGCGGCGGTGACAGCGGAGAGACCCTCGTCCGCGATGCCGTTGAGAAAAAAGTGGTGGCGTCCGATGATCTTGCCCTCGCGGACCTGAAAAACCACGCAGCAGGCATCGCCCTCTTCAACGGCGATGGCGATGATATCCCGGTCAAGCAGGGCGGGATCGATTATTTTCTGGCGCTGGTGAAAGTTCTGGACGGAGAGGAGCTGATCGCGCAGACGTGCCGCCTCTTCAAATCGGCGTTCCGCTGCGGCGGCCTGCATCTCACGGGTCATGGCTTCGACGACGGCAGTACTTTTACCTTCGATGAAAGCCACGATGAAATCGATGGTTTTCTGGTATTCTTCACGCGAAACATGACCCTCACAGGGGCCATGGCACTTTTTGATGTGATAGTTGAGGCAAACTCGGAATTTGCGCTGCCGGATGCTCTCTTCGGTCAGGGCAAGATTGCATGCGCGGATGGGAAAAAGCTGTTTGACGGTCTTGAGCAGCTCCCGCATCGAGTAGACATCGGTATAGGGTCCGAAATAGCGGGAGCCGTCGCGGACGATCTTGCGGGTCGGGAAGATGCGTGGAAAGGGCTCGCTGGTGACACGGATATAGGGGAAGCTTTTATCGTCCTTGAGGTTGATATTATAGCGGGGTTTGTACTCCTTCACCAGGTTGGATTCAAGGATGAGGGCTTCGACCTCGGAATCGGTGATGATGGTCTCGAAATCGGTGATATGGCTGACCAGTTTGGCGGTTTTGGCGTCTTGCGACCCGCGTTCCTGGAAGTAGGAGCGCACCCGGTTGCGCAGCACCTTGGCCTTGCCGACGTAGATGACCTCTCCGCTTTTGTTCTTAAAGACATAGACGCCCGGCTTTTTGGCGAGCAAATCCAGCTTTTCGCGAACGTTCTTTGGCACGGAATCGGTCATAGTCATCCGAATGCTTGGCAACCGGGGCGCTGGTGAAGGTGCTATTTTTTCTTGCTGTAGCTCTGTTTGATCATCTCCTCCAGCCGCGACTTGGGATCGCGGACGATCTCTCCGTCCACAGTAAAACTGTCGCAGCCGAGCAGGCGCAATCCATATTCATAGTCATGCAGCAGGTCGTTGCTCACCTCTTCCAGGTTTGTGCCGGTTTCCGCGGTTTTTTGCCGGAGCAGTGCGAGGGCCTCCCCGGTGAAGGTGATAACGATGCCGTTGTTGGCCAGGAATCGTTTCTGGAAGGCTTTGAGGTAGTGCTGCGTGAGAATGCGATCCAGTTCGCTCTGCGGGTCCTCCACCAGGGCCGCAGTGACCGTGAACTCGGAGAGCGAGGTATCCGGCAGTGATTTCTCGAATTTGAGCAGGAGGCGGTCGACCACGCTCACCAGACCGCGTGCGCCCGTATGCTCTTCAAAGGCCATCTCTGCGATGCGGCGCAAGGCTTCATCCTCGAATTCAATATGGATATCGTAGGCGCGAAAATCCCGCTTTTTCCCCTGGATAACCGTGCTGTTGGGGTTTTTGAGGATCCGGTAGAGCCCTTCGACATCGAGATCGTTGAGGGTGACGGTGACCGGAAGGCGGCCGACGAATTCCGATTCAAAACCAAAGCGGATGAGGTCTTCCGAGCGCAGTTTGCGCAGAATTTCCGCATCCGCATCCGCAGAGGGCAGTTCATTTTCCTCGCCCCGGAATCCGATCGGCTGCTGGTTGAGGCGGCGGCGAATGATGTCCGGCAGGCTCGAGAAAGCCCCGCTCATGACGAAAAGAATGTTGCGGGTGTTGACTTTTTTGCGGGTCACCTTGCCGGTGCGCTGCGCCTCCATGGCCGCTTCCATCTGGGCAGCTAGGTCATGGGGGGTTTTGAGGTCGACCTCGGACTCTTCCATCAGTTTGAGGAGGTTGCGCTGGACGCCGGAGCGGGAGACATCGGGTCCGATGCTGTTGCCCGACGAGGCGATTTTATCGATCTCGTCGAGGTAGATGATGCCATATTCCGCCAGATTGAGATCCCCGTTGGCTTCGCGGACCAGATCGCGCACCAGTTCCTCGACATCGCCACCGACATAGCCGGTCTCGCTGAACTTGGTGGCGTCGCCTTTGACGAACGGGACACCGATCTTTTTGGCGATCAGTTTGATCAGATAGGTCTTGCCGACGCCGGTGGGCCCGATCATCAGCACATTGCTTTTGATATTGCCGACCAGCTCCCCCAATCCGTCGACGCGGGTTTCCAGTTTCATGCGGTTGAAGTGGGTGCAGATCTTGGTGGCGAGCACCTCGACGGCTTCAGCCTGCCCCACCACATACTGCCGCAGATACTCTTCCAGCTCGGATGGTTTGAGGTTGAAATTGACCAGGCCATTAAAGCCTTTTTTTTCGGTTTCAGGCGGCGGAGTCTGGCCATTCAGGTCCGGATCGGGCGGAATGACCACCCGGTCGCCGTACTTTTCCTTGAGGAAGGCGTTGACATCCCGGCGCAGCTGATCCGGTGTGGGATTTTTCGAATCTGACATGATGCAATCCTTTCAGAGCGCATTTTTGCGCTTCTGCAGGTTTAAACATCGGCCATTGAAGCTTTGTTCCTGCCCACCGGCGGCGGACAGGGAGCTGCGCGGCATCCTGCGCTCCCCCGGCGAGCGCAGGATGAAATCACACCGGTAAAAGGTCGAGGCTGATATCGAGAACGCGGGCGGAATGGGTCAGGCTGCCGCTGCTGATAAAATCGACGCCGGTCCGGGCGATGGCGCTGACGTTCTCCAGAGTCACATTACCGGAGGCTTCGAGGGGGATTCTGCCCGCGGCCAGTTCGACCGCCCTGCTCATCAGTTCGAGATCCATATTATCGAGCATGATCCGGTCCACGCCAAGGGCCAAAGCCTCCTCCACCTCGGTCAGAGAGCGGGTTTCGACCTCGATTTCGGCATAAAAGCCCATCCTCAGGGCGTACTCCCGGCAGCGTTTCACTGCCGGAGCGATGCCGCCGGCTGCGATGATGTGGTTATCCTTGATCAGGAACATGTCGAACAGTCCCATCCGGTGGTTAACGCCCCCGCCGCAGCGGACCGCATATTTTTCGAGCAGCCGCCATCCCGGGGTGGTCTTGCGCGTATCGAGGATGCGCGCGCGGGTGCCGGCGACAGCGTCGGTGAAGCGGCGGGTCAGGGTGGCGACGCCGGAGAGGCGGCAGAGAAAGTTGAGGGCCGTCCGTTCCGCCACCAGGAGACGGCCGGCATCGCCCGCGACCTCCATCACGATGTCGCCCTTGCGGACACGGTCACCATCCTGGATTAGGGGAAGGCCGGTGAGGGTGGGATCGACCGCGGCGAGAGTCATCAAGGCGATCTCGAGGCCGGCGATAGTACCCTCCGCCTTGGCCAGGATGACGCCTTGGCACGGCCCGGCCGCAGCGGCGATGGCGGTGCTGGTGATATCACCGCGCCCGGCCAGATCTTCCGCCAGGGCCATGCGAATCAGATTTGCCGCTGCTGCTCTGAGATTCTCATCCATCCGCTTCATCCTTTCTGCCGGGCGAGGGTGGCGTCGATTTCGCGGATGCGCTCATTAGCGACGCGGCCGAATTGATCGCCGACTCCCAGTTCACGCACGATCTGCTGGAAAAGGGAGCGGGCATTGACGAGATTACCAAGCTTGGCGTAGGTCTGGCCCGCCTCATAGAGTGCGGTGGTTCCCCAGGGAAGTTTGCTCGGCCGGCAGACGTACTTGACCTTGAGAAATTCGATGATAGCCTGATTCATATCGCCCCGTTCATGGTAGGCACGGGCAATCCAGTACTGGATTTCCGCTTCGCTCTCGGCGTCCGCCAGAGGCAGGAGGCTCTTGAGCTGGTCGACACCGCGGTCATACTCCTTAAGATTGATCAGAAAGATGCCCAGCTGCATCCTGCGGTTGAAGGTGTCCTCCGCCTCGGGATACTCCTGGATGTACTGGCGGAGCAGCACGACGGCGTTGTCCCACAGCCGCAGGTCATCGAATACCGTCACCAGGAGTGCGATGGCGCGCTGCTGCTCCGGACCCCGGGGTGCGTACTCGAGGGCTTTGCGTGCCGCGGCCATGCAGTTCTCGAGCTGGCGGCTTTCGTAATAGAATTCCCCCAGGTTGATATAAGAGAGGGCAACGATGCGCGGCTCGGTATAGCGGTTGGGGATATTGGTCAGGATCTTGAGGGCTTCGTCGGTTTTATTGAGAGTCGCGTAGAGTCGCGCCAGCCCCATCTCTCCTTCCGCGGCTTCCGGCAGATCCCGGTATTTGCCGGTGAGTTCCTTGAGCTGGTTCTCGGCGGCGCTGAAATCCTTGTTCGCCAGGCAGATCATGCCGTCTTCATAAAGAAAGAGGGCTTCGGCTCTTCTGTCCTTGTAGCTCTTCTTGAAAGTGTCGGCGAGCTGCCGGGCGCGAGCAAAATTGTTCTGTTTGTACTCGGAAAGGACCTCCTGCATCGCAGCCTGGCGCTGTACAGCGCCGCTTGCCGCCGTCTTGATCCGGGCGTATCTGATCGCGGCCTCACGGAACTGATGCTGGTCATAGAGCAGGTCGGCGGTACGGATGAGGGCCACAAGGGCGAGAGAGTCCTGGGGCGAAGCGGCGATGAGTTCTTCCAGGTGGCCCGCTGCGGCCTGGGGATTCCCGGTCATGGTATAGAGATCGGCAAGGGCGAGCAGGGCTTGGCCGCGGTGGTTCCCCTGCGGATTGGCGCGGATGTACTCCTTGAAGGCTGTGATGGCCGCGGGGATATCCTGCTGCAGCAGCCATGCCTGGGCGGAGAGCCAGAGCAGAGTCTCGCTGCGTTTCTGGTCCAGGTACGGCGAGAGTTCCTGCAGGGCGCTGCCGTCATCGCTGTGGTTCATGCATTCACGGGCGTGGTCGAACTGCCGCTGTTTGAAATAGATCTGGCAGAGCCGCGTGCGGATGGAATCGGCGCGGCCGGCATAGCCGTAGGTATGCAGCCAATCTTCATAGAGCGCTGCGGCCTCATCGTTGCGGTCCGCTTTCTCGAGCAAACCGGCGAGAAAGAGCGCCGCTTCGGCCGCCGGCGCGGAGATGGAACCGCCGGTGAGGGCATCCTGGAGCGTCTGGATGGCCGAATCGGGGCGCTGGATGGCGTTGAATATTTTGCTGTGGAGCAGGGCGTTTTCCAGACGGATCCGCGGCGGTGGATTGACAGAGGAGATGGCTCTGCAGGCCGCGTCGGCCCGTGAGAACCAGTGGGCACTGCTGTCGACCGCAAAGCGGTACCAGATTTGCGCCTGTTCGAGTTTGAGGGCAGCGGCGAGGCTGTCGGAGGGCTGAATCTGGACGAGCAGGGTATCGACCATGCCGGCGCGGATGAGCGGCCTCTCGATCCTGCTCCAGCGGGAGAGCTGCGCGAGACGGTTGATGACGCGGCTGTCCTGATCCGCAGCGCCGCGGCTGAGCAGGAAGCGGTTCACCTCCTGGAGGGAATCGGCGTGGAGAGCTGAGCGCGGGGAATCCCCTTCAAGGGCGTATTTTTCAGCGAGGCGGGCATGTGCGAATCCGGCGAGAATGGAGAGAGTGGTTTCATCCACTTCCCCCTCCACTCTGGCGGAGATGATCTGGCGGAGCATATTCAAGCCTGCCTGGTAGCTGTGATCCTTATGGATACGCTCGGCAGCCCAGGCGAGTGCGGCATTGGCATCACCGCCGGCCTGAAGGGCGCGGCTGATCCAAAGGTCGCGCGCTGTAGAGTTCTCAGGCTGGTAAAGCCGCAGCCGGGTCAAGCGTCTCTCCGCTTCCGCCCCCTCCTCCGCAGCGGGATAGAGGGCGAGATAGGACTGATAGGCCCTGATCGCCGCCTCCTTCTCTCCCGCCTCTTCGTGGCAAATGGCCAGTCCCAGCGCCGCATCATCAGCCAGAGAGCTGGCGGGATAAAAGCTGGTGAGCATGGCATAGTCCTGGCGGGCGCTGACGGGATCCTTGAGGATGGTGCGCATGATGGTTGCGCGCTGCATGAGGATGAGATCGCGGAGGGCGGGCAGCTCCTCGAAAAGCCGGCGTAAAGAGCGCAGGGCCTCGCCGGGATTGTTGAGTTCGAGCAGCATGGCGGTTTGCTCCTGCAGCGCCAGACGCTGCAGCGTGGTGAGACCGGCAAGAGTATCGGCTTGTGCCAGGATCCGGCTGAACCAGGGCAGTGCCAATGCCGGTTCACCCGCGCGTTTTTGCAGTACGCCAAGGCGGAAAGCAAGTTTGGCGGCATCGAGGGCGCCAAGGGAATCATGCGGGATTCTTCCGAGTGTGTTCAGGGCGCTGCTGGACTCACCAAGGGCCGTCCAGCTGTCTCCCTGCAGGAGACGCAGCCGGTTGCGCTCTTCGGGCCGGATTCTGCGGTTGAGGGAGCGTTCCACGCTCTGGACCGTCTTCTGGTAGAGTCCCCGGCTGTAGAGGGAATGGGCGAGTACGCAGGCCGCAGCGCCGATGGAGTCATTGGCTGTATCCGTATTGATCAGCACCTCCAGAACGCTGTCGGATTTGGCATAGCGGCCGAGCTCGGCCAGCAGCCGGGCGCGAAGGAGAGCGATCTGCGTGGCGAGGGTGTTTTCGACCCGAGTTGAGCCGATCCGGTTGAGCTCCGCGAGGGCTAAAGCGGGTTTACCCGCGTCATGCTGGAGCTGGGAGAGCAGAAAAAAGGCCCGGGGCCGTGCCGGTGAGTCGGGATACTGCGCCACCATGGCTGTGGCGGCGCTGAAGGCTTTTTGGGGCTCGCCGGCGCTGCGGAACTGTTCGGCGGCGGAGACCATGGCGAGCGGTATCAGCTCGCTGCTGGGTGTGAAGATACGGATGCGTTCGAGGGTGAAGGCGGCGTTGAGAGGATCTCCGAGCACGGCAAGCAGTTTGCCGCGGTTGAAAAAAGCCTTGTCGGCGTTCGCCGCTTCCGGATAGCTCATGACGAGGCGCAGATAGGTCTCTGCCGCCCGCTGATAGGCCGCGATCGTTTCCAGGTTTTCCGCAGCATTGAAGAGAGCCTCGGGGGCGCGAGGACTGGTTGGCCAGGTATCGGCAAATTTTTCGAACTGCTGCGCAGCGAGATCGTAGAGCTGCTTTTCCGCCAGCTGCGAGGCGAAGCGGAAATCCTTCTCCTCCTGGAGCAGCCCCTCCTGCGCGGGCAGGAGGCTGCAGAACAGGAACAAAACGAGCAGTGCAAGGGTCAATTTATGTAAGAAGAGCCTCATAGTATCTCCAGTTTTGCGTAAGGCAGAACGAGTCGTCTCTCGCCCGCCTGGTCAAATAGGACGCGCAGTTTCAGTGCGGCGGAGGAACCGGGTTCGAGGCGCATGATGGTCCCCTTGCCGAAGGTAGGGTGCATCACGCGCATGCCGACGCGGTACTCAAGCACCTCCTGGGATTCGTCTTCATAGCGCGGCATGGGGTCCGCCTCCCGCTGCCGGTAAGAGGCGCGCTGCCGGCGGGCCGGGCTGGCCCGGTACGAGCTTTCGACCTGCACCAGAGAGGGCTCGAGTTCGCGCAGAAAACGTGAAGCGATGCTGGCCGAGGTCTCGCCGAATTTGCGCCGGTTGCGCGCCCAGGCCAGATAGAGTTTGACCTTGGCGCGGGTCGCCCCGACATAAAAAAGGCGTCTTTCCTCCTCCAGTGCGGGGGGATCAGCCAGAGAGCGGCTGATGGGAAAGAGTCCCTCCTCGAGGCCGGTGATAAAGACGACCGGGAATTCCAGTCCTTTGGCGCTGTGCAGGGTCATGAGGGTCACGGCATTGGCGCGGTCATCCCAGTTGTCGAGGTCGGTCGTCAGGGCGACATTTTCGAGAAAGCTGTCGAGACTGGCCTCGTCGCCCGCTGAGCTGGAAAATTCCGCGATCGCCAGCAAGAGTTCGCGGACGTTTTCAGCGCGGCTGAGTGCTTCGATGGTGCCCTCCTGCTTGAACTCGCGCAGGATGCCGAGTTCGTTGACCAGAGAGGCGGCCAATTCGGCGGGAGAGATCTCTGTGCGCAGCGAGGTGTACTTGTTCATCAGGGCATGAAAAGAGGCCACCTGTTCGGCAGTCCGGGCGGCGATGCCGGCTATCTGCTGTATCTGGCCGGTCGCCGCGAAGATGGAGATCTTTTTCTCCTGGGCGTAGGCTTCAATGCGGCCAAGCGTGGTTTCGCCGATGCCGCGCGCAGGATAGTTGATGATGCGGCGCAGGCTGATGGTGTCGGCTGGATTGCTGAGGAGGCGAAGATAGGCGATGACATCCTTGACCTCCTTGCGCTCGTAGAATTTAACGCCGCCGACGATGATGTAGGGGATGTTCTCGCGGCGGAGGGCCTCCTCCAGAACGCGCGACTGGGCGTTGGTGCGGTAGAGAACGGCGATATCCTGGAAATCCATGTGGTTGGAGCGCATTTCCAGGGCCAGCTTGTTGACCACAGTACGCGCCTCTTCGAGGTCATCCTCCACCTCGAGCAGAGATATGAGCTCGCCCGCGGCTTTTTCGGTCCAGAGTTTTTTCTCGTGGCGCTGCCGGTTATTGCGCACCACGGAATGGGCCACTTCGAGTATATTCCGGGTGGAACGGTAGTTTTGTTCGAGGCGGAATTTGGTGCAGTCGGGATAGTCGTTTTCAAAATCGAGAATATTGCGGATTTCGGCGCCCCGCCAGCGGTAAATGGATTGGTCATCATCGCCAACCACGCAGAGATTGCGATGCCCGGCGGCGAGCATCTTCAGGGCTACATACTGGGCGCGGTTGGTGTCCTGGTATTCATCGACCAGGATGTAGCGAAAGCGATCCTGATAATACTCGAGGACCAGGGGAAAGAGCTGAAAGAGCTCGATGGGTTTTATAAGCAGGTCATCGAAATCCATCGCATTGTTTTCGCGCAACCGGCGCTGATAGGTGGTATAGATAGTGGCGATGATCTGGTCCTGCCGGGTGGTGGCCAACTGTGCGAACTGCTCCGGGAGGACGAAAGCGTTCTTGGCGCCGCTGATCTTGTAGGAGATCATTTTGGGCGGGAAATCGGTGACGGGGATCTTGAGTTCGTTCAGGACCGTCTTGATCAGGGTGTATTGATCGTCGTCATCATAGATGGCAAAGTTGGATTTGTAATTGAGCCGTTCCGCTTCACGGCGCAGGAGGCGGGCGAAGAGGGAATGGAAGGTCCCGATCCACATGCCCGAAAGCATTTCCGGGACCAGCTTGCGCACGCGTTCGCGCATCTCCCCTGCCGCCTTGTTGGTGAAGGTCATGGCGAGAATTTCGCGGGGTTCGGCCAGTCCGTTGACGATCAGCCAGGCGATGCGATAGGTGAGGACCCTGGTCTTGCCGCTGCCGGCGCCGGCGAGAATCAGGACCGGACCATCGGTTTTGGTCACCGCCTGGCTCTGGGCGTCGTTGAGATCGGCCATCAGCCATTCTGTCGACGACTCTTTTTTGTCCATTGCTCCGGTCACGCTACTTCCTGTTTGCTTGCGAAAGGCGTTTTCTTTCCCGGTCGAGAACGCTTTTGGCTTTGAGATGGCCGCGGAAATTGGCTGAAAAGGTGTGTCCACCCCGGGTATCGGCGACAAAAAAGAGATAATCCGTTGCCTCCGGATGGAGCGCCGCCAGAACGGCCTCCTTGCCGGGATTGCCAATCGGTCCGGGCGGCAGTCCGCGGTAGAGATAGGTATTGTAAGGTGAATCGATCTCCAGATCACGGTAGAGGAGCCGGCGCGGTCCGTTGGGCAGCAGATACTGGATCGTCGGATCGGCCTGCAGGGGGATGCCGAGCCGCAGGCGGTTATGATAGACCGAAGAAATCGTGCGCATTTCGCGGCTCAGTTTGGCCTCAGCCTGAATAATCGAAGCGAGCGTGACCATCTCCCCGGTGGTGAAGCCCATCTCCTGGGAGCGTTGATAAAGGGTATCCCAGACCATCTTCTTAAACTGCAGCACCATGGGGGTGATCACCTGGGCCTCCGTGGAGCCGTAGGGGAACAAATAGGTCTCCGGGTAGAGATAGCCCTCGAGATCGGCGGCCTGGATCCGGAAGCGGGCGATGAAACTCGAATCGCGCGCCAGCTGTACAAATCTGGCCGAATCCAGCGCCATTTCACGGCGGAAGATGGCTGCGATCCGGCGGGTGGTAAGGCCTTCAGGGATGGTGACCTTGGTCAGGATCTGTGGTCCCTCGGTCAGAGCGCGGATGGCGCGCTGATTGGAGAGCGGATAGGGGATGCGGAAATGGCCGGCGCGCAGGGCTCCTCCCTTGTTCAGCAGCTTCAGGGCCCACAGAAAACGTCCTGAGCTGCTGACGATGCCGGCACGCTCCATCACAGCGGCGATGGAGTCGGGGGGAGTGCCGAATTTGATGCGTATGTCCGCCGTCTGTTCGGGGGAAGGCTGCCCCAGAGGCCAGTAGAGAATAAAGACCAGGGGGATAATCGCCGCGAGCAGCAGAACGATCAGCAGAGCGACAGCCGCCCGGCGAAATGAAAAGTGGAAAACTTTATTCGTCATACTCACCTGTATTGAAATGCCGGCCCTTGCTCCACAGCCGGCGTACCATCAACCTCACAGAATCAGAAAAAAATCATAAAGTGCATGACTCCACCCAGCGATGCCGAGACCGCGGAAATGGTAGATCAGGCAGAAAAGCAAGCCGGCCAGGAAGCGAAATACAGCTGTGTACCAGGTAAAAACCTCGTGCCCCATATAGTGAGCGGCCGAAAATACAGCCGAGGAGAGCACTGCGCAGCCCAGATAGATGAACGGCATGGGCAGGCGCGTCAGATTGGTCAGGACCAGGACCATACCGCCATAGAGAAAAAGCCTGAAGACGATCTCCTCGTAGACCCCGGCGCCGAGGGCCAGCATTAGAGAAGCGTGAAAAGAGCGCTCCTCGCCCATACTGAGCATGATATAGTCGGTAACGGTGGTCAGGGCCAGAGCGAGAATAAGGGCATAGACTGCACTCTCGACAATGGCATAAAAAAAATAGTTCACCCGCAGCCGTGTCCCCTTGCGGCGGAGCAGCACCGCTGCGCCGATGGCGACGACCAGGCCGATGCCGAAATAAAAAGGACTGTGGACGCCGACCGCTGAAAGCAGCGCGCGCAGAATGACATCCGCGCCGTTGCGCACCTGCAGAATATGTTCCCGGGTGGCCGCAAGCGTGAGATACTCATAACCGAGGAGCAGGGGCAGCATGGAGATCAATCCGAATGCCAGCGTACGCGAGCTTTGGTAATACCCCGCCTTTTTACGCAGCATTTTTTTCATCCGTTTGATCCGCATCCGCCCCGCCGCTGCCGGCCCTCTGGCGAAGCTGTTAATTTAGCCAATATTTCCAATGAATGCAAGGATTCCCGCCTGTGCAATCCCGGCGGCAGGCTCTGCTGTTTGCAAAGGCTGCTGCCGGCAGCAGGGGTGACGGTACCGCTGGTGCAGCAGTTATCCCGAATGGTGGATCTGCCGCGGTCAGAGCGAGCGAACCGGCGGGTCAGCGAACCGTGAATTCGTCCTGCAGCCCCTGAGTGCTATTCGGCCCGACCCAGAGATGGAATTTTCCGGGCTCGACCCCATATTCATTGCGGGCATTGTAAAAGCCCAGTTCATCCGGCCCAAGGGTGAAGTGGACGATCTGCGTCTGGCCGGGCTCGAGATGGATCCGTTTGAAACCCTTCAACTCCCTGACCGGCCGGGTGATGCTTCCGACCAGGTCGCGGATATAGAGCTGCACAACTTCGTCGCCGGCCCTGGCGCCGCCATTTTTAACCTCTATGCTGACCTGGAGCTCTCCGCCCGGCCCGATCTCCTTCCGGTCGAGCTGAAGGTTGGCGTACTCGAAGCGGGTATAGCTGAGACCATACCCGAAGGGAAACTGGGGTGTGGAGGCGATGTCGAGGTAGCGGCTGGTGAACTTGTCACTTGTGCCCGGCCGGCCGGTCGTCTTGTAGTTGTAATAGAGCGGCATCTGGCCGGAGCTGCGCGGCCAGCTCACCGGCAGGCGGCCGGAGGGATTGTAATCGCCAAAGAGGACATCCGCGATCGCCTGGCCGGCCTGATGGCCGCCATGCCAGGCCATGATGATGGCGGGGATATTCTCCGCGGCCCAGGGTATCGCCAGAGGCCGGCCCGCCAGCACAACAGCGACCACCGGTTTTTTTGTGGCTGCCACGGCCTTGAGCATCTCTTCCTGGACGCCGGGAAGATGGATATGGGCCCGGCTGGCGGCCTCACCGCTCATGCCCGCGCTTTCGCCGACGACAGCGATGACCACATCAGCCCGCCGGGCGATCTCCACTGCTGCCGGGATGCCATCCCTCAGGGTGCCATCGATCTCGCAGCCGTGGGCGGTGAGAATGGTTGCACTGGCGCCCATGGCCGAGCGTATGCCCTGCAGGACCGGAACAACCCGGCTGGAGTCGCCTTCGCAGCGCCAGGTGCCGAGCAGCTCCGCCTTGCGGTCGATGAGGGGGCCGACTACGGCCACGGTGATCCCGGTTTTGGCGAGCGGCAAAACTCCATCCTGATTTCTGAGCAGGACGATCGATTCCCTGGCCATCTGCCGCGCGAGCTCGAGATGCGGCCCGGCCAGCATCACCTCTTTTTCAAGCTTGGGGTCGGTGTAGGGTTTTTCAAACAGGCCGAGCAGCACCTTGATGCGCAAAACGCGCCGCACCGCTTCATCGAGCGTTTTGAGCGGCAAAACCCCCTCCTCCACCAGCCTGGTCAGGCTCTGCTTGTAGCAGCGGCTCTCCATGTCCATCTCCACGCCGGCGGTCAGGCTTTTCACCGCCGCCTCGGCACAGTCGGCGGCGACGCCATGGGGGATGAGTTCGCCGACCGAATTCCAGTCGCTGACGACGAAGCCGGAAAAGCCCCACTCACCGCGCAGGATACGATCGAGAGTGAAGGGATTGGCCGAAGCGGGCACGCCGTTGAGGTCATTGAAGGCGCTCATCAGGGTGGCAGCGCCGGCCTTCACTCCCGCCTTGAAAGGCGGCAGGTAGACATTGCGCAGGATCTGTTCGGAGATATCGGTGGTGTTATAATCCCGGCCGCCTTCGGCGGCACCATAGCCGACGTAGTGTTTGAGGCAGGCGGCGATGCGGTCGGGCGCGGCCAGGTTTTCTCCCTGAAATCCGTGCACGCGGGCGACGGCCATCCGGCTGCCGAGATAAGCATCTTCACCCGCCCCTTCGGCGATTCGGCCCCAGCGCGCATCCCGGGCGATGTCAACCATGGGCGCAAAGGTCCAGTGAATGCCCGCAGCCCGCGCCTCTCTGGCGGCGACGGCCGCGCCCTTTTCAGCCAGCTCGGGGTCCCAGCTCGCAGCCTCGGCGAGCGGAATCGGAAAAATGGTCTTGTAGCCATGGATGACATCCAGCCCGAAGAGGATCGGAATGCCGAGACGCGAGTTCTCCACTGCGAGCTTTTGCAGGGCGTTGGTCTGCGCGGCGCCGCGGACGTTGAGGAAGGAACCGACCGTACCCGTGCGCGCCATCTGCAAATGCTCGGGAGTTGTGCCATCGGTGTACTGCTGCAGCTGGCCGATCTTCTCCTCAAGGGTCATGCGGCTGATCAACGCCTTTACCCTTTTATCGACTTCCGTACCATAACCCGGAATCTGCGAAAGGAGTGCGAGCGGCCAGACGAACAGAACGGCGCAAAAAACCAGTGCAAAACGGCGCATGATAGAGTCTCCTCTCATTGAATGCCCGGTTTAAAGATGACGGTCGCCAGCGGCGGCAGGACCAGGTTGATCGAGAAGGAGCGGCCGTGGAACGGCACCTCCTCGGCCTGGATTCCGCCGTAATTGCCCTTGTTGGTGCCCCAGTAGTCGCCGGAATCGGAGTTAAAAATTTCCCGGTAAAAGCCATGCCAGGGCACGCCGATACGATAGGCCTCGCGGTAAACCGGTGTAAAGTTGCAGACGAAGATCAGGGTATCCTCGGGCCGGTCGGTCTTGCGCATGAAAGTGATGATACTGTTGTCCGAATCCTGAAAGTCGATCCATTCGAATCCGGCGGGATCGAAATCTACCTGATACAGGGCCGGCTCGTTGCGGTAGAGATGGTTGAGGTCGCGCACCATCGCCTGCAGCTTCTGGTGGGGTTCATACTGGAGCAGATGCCAGTCAAGGCTGCGGCTCTCCGACCACTCCTGCCACTGGCCGATCTCGGAGCCCATGAAAAGCAGCTTTTTGCCGGGGTGCCCGTACATAAAGGAGAGCAGGGTGCGCAGATTGGCGAAGCGCTGCCAGAAATCGCCCGGCATCTTGTCGAGGAGGGAGCGTTTGCCATGGACGACCTCGTCATGGCTGAGCACGAGGATAAAATTCTCATGAAAAGCGTAGAGGAGGGCAAAGGTGATCATGTTGTGATGGTATCTGCGGTGAATCGGGTCCTTGGAAAAGTAGGTGAGAAAATCGTTCATCCACCCCATATTCCACTTCATGTTAAAGCCGAGTCCGCCGAGGTAGGTGGGGCGGGAAACGCCCGGCCAGGCGGTGGACTCTTCGGCGACCGAGAGGACGCCGGGGAAGTAGGAAAAGATGATCTCGTTGAGCTTTTTGATGAAATCGATGGCCTCGAGATTTTCGCGGCCGCCGAACTGGTTGGGGATCCACTCGCCCGACTGGCGGGAGTAATCGAGATATAGCATCGAAGCGACCGCATCGACGCGGATACCGTCGATATGGTATTTGTCGAACCAGAAGAGGGCGTTGGCGATGAGAAAATTGCGCACCTCGCTGCGGCCCCAGTTGAAGATGAGGGTTCCCCAATCCATGTGTTCGCCCTTGCGCGGATCGGCGTGTTCATAGAGCCGAGTGCCGTCGAAAAAGGCCAGACCGTGGGCGTCGCGGGGAAAGTGGGCCGGCACCCAGTCGACGATAACCCCGATCCCGTGCTGGTGGAGATAGTCCATCATGTACTGGAAATCGGCGGGCGAGCCAAAGCGTGAGGTCGGAGCGTAATAGCCGCAGACCTGGTATCCCCACGAAGCATCGAGGGGGTGCTCGGCGACCGGCAGCAGCTCGATGTGGGTATAGCCCATCTCCGTGCAGTATTCGGCCAGCTGGTGGGCCAGTTCGCGATAAGTGAGGAAGCGGTATTCCTCATCCTGTTTGCGCCGCCACGAGCCGAGATGGACCTCATAAATCGAGACCGGCTGTTTCAGAACATCCTGCTGCCGCCGCCGATCAATCCACTCCTGATCATGCCATTCAAAGCCGCTCAGGTCGGCGACCACCGAAGCGGTTTTGGGGCGCACTTCATGCTGAAAGCCGTAAGGATCGGCCTTGAGGTAGATGTTGCCGTTCTGGTCCTTGATCTCGTATTTGTAGACCTCGCCGGCGCCGATATCCGGGATGAAAAGCTCCCAGATCCCGGAGCTGCCGAGGACGCGCATCTGGTGCTTGCCGCCGTGCCACTGGTTAAAGTTGCCGACGATGCTGACATTGCGCGCATTGGGTGCCCAGACGGCGAAATAGACCCCGCTGACGCCGTTGACATTGGCGGGATGGGCGCCCATCTTTTCATAGATCTTGTGATGATCCCCCATGCCGAAGAGGTAGAGGTCCATCTCCCCCATCTGCGGGAGAAAAAAGTAGGGATCGTGCATGTAGCGTTCGTGCCCGTTCTCGGCCACCACATGCAGCTGATAGAGGCGCAGCGAGCTCCAGTCCGGCAGGAAAACCTCAAAAAAGTGGTCTTGATGAACGGATTGCATGGGGTATTCGATCTTGGACTGAGGATCGCGCACAGCGGCAGAGCGGGCATCCGGGAGCCAGGCGCGGATGACCCATATCTGCTTCCCCTCCCGCTCAACCTGATGGGGGCCCAGGATGGTGAATGGATCGTGATTCAAATTGCGGGCAATGCGGTCAACCTCCGCCGCGCTTACACTGTTCGTCTGCACCTCATTCATAAAAATTTAGCCTCATGGTTGATGGTCGTTCGCCTCTGTCTCAAGCTGATTGAAGCGCTAGGTTGTGCCTGCCGCTCGTATTTAATTGCGGAAGAAAACCGCTCCCAGGGTAATGACATAATCGACTCCGGTCTTTCTGGTGGTCACCTCTTCGATGGTCGTCTCCACCTTGCGGATGTTCTGCAGTTTCAAGCCGAAATCGAGGTGAGCGCCGATGCCGAGATCGACGAGCAGGCCGGTGGAGATACTCCAGCCCAGTTTGCTCTGGCCGTTACTGCTATCGGTGTATGGATAGTCATAGTAGTTATAGTAATAGGATTCGTAGGTGGTTACGGTATGGTAATAATAAAAGCCGCCCAGGGCAGCGGCGTAGGGGGTAATCCTGCCGATCCGGTGGGTGAACTGCGGCCCCAACGAAAGCTGGAAGGATTCATTGCGCCGGGTGACGAGAAAAGGGCCATTGGTGCTCATCTCGCTGTTGCGGCGTTCGCCGTAGGAGAGGTAGGCCAGATCGCCGCGGAGGGCAAATGCGGGCGTAAACCGGTAATAAACCTTGGTGCCGATGCCCTCTCCATCCCGGGAGAGGTTGTCAAAGCCCTGTTGGGGGAGCGAGACCACCAGGTGAACGCCCACACCCCAATTCTCGCTCTGGCCAAAGAGGGTCAAAGCTGAGCACAAGGTAAAGACTCCGATTAGAAAAAGTTTGATACGCATTGTTCGCCTCTGTTTCCGCCGCCGGTTTCAGGGGAGTGTGGTGGCATTAATTCCATCGCACAGTACGAGTTGCAGCCAATTTACAAAATCAGCTCTAGTTATCCAAGCAAATTTACATGCCGAGAGGCCGCTTGTTTTTAATCTTCAAATTGGTTACATTTAATAAAGGGCCAGCTTCATGCTACGCCCGCCCTGCGCTTTGCGGAGGGTACAATCCTGCATCGCTCACTTTATCTATTGTGATTAAAACATATGACAGCTGCACGCATCATACTCAAACCGGGCAAGGAGCACATCATCGAGCGCGGCCACCCCTGGCTTTTTTCCGGGGCCATCGCGCGCATCGAAGGCAAGCCGGCCAATGGCGCCATCCTGCCCGTATGCCGTGCGGACGGCCGGATTGTGGCGCAGGGCGCCTATAATCATCTCAGCGATATCGCTCTGCGCGTTCTCACGCTCGATGCCGGTGCTAAAATCGACGGCGCCTTTTGGCGCGAGCGTATCCGCAGTGCAGCCGCACTCCGAGCCAGGCTCCTGCCGGAGGCGACGACGGCCTTCAGACTGATCAATGCCGAGGGTGATGGGCTGCCTGGACTTGTGGTCGACCGGTACGGCGACTATCTGGTAATTTCTTTCTCCACCCTTCTTCTGGACCGTCTTCGCGAGGAGCTCTGCGAGATACTGGTGAGTGAACTGGCGCCTGCAGGCATCTATGAGCGCAGCGAGGGGCGCGCCCGCCAGCGTGAAGGGCTCGACACCCGGTCGGGTATGCTCTGGGGGGATCCCCCACCCGCACTGCTGGAGGTCAGCGAGAACGGGCTGCGCTTCCAGGTCGACCTGATCGAGGGACAGAAAACCGGCTTTTTTCTCGACCAGCGCGGAAACCGCGAGCTGGTGGAAAAGCTGAGCCGGGGAGCGCGGGTGCTCAACTGCTTCGCCTACAGCGGGGGATTTTCCCTTTACGCCGCCCGCGGGGGAGCCAGCAAGGTGACCTCAGTGGAACTCTCCGCGCACGCCTGCGGGCTCTGCCGCGCCAACCTGCTTCTCAACGGCATCGACCCTGCACTCCATCCGGTCGTGACCGCCGACGTATTCGACTATCTGCGTACCCTCGAGGAGCGCTTCGATCTGATCATCCTCGATCCCCCCGCTTTTGCCAAATCGCAGAAGGATGTGCTCCGTGCCAGCCGCGGCTACAAGGAGATCAACCTGCAGGGCTTCCGCCATCTGGAGCGGGGCGGGCTGCTGGCCACCTTCTCCTGCTCCAATCATGTCGACCAAGCCTTGTTCAAAAAGATCGTCCTTGGTGCAGCGGCCGATGCAGGAGTGGCCGTGCAGCTCCTGCGTGAGCTTGAGCCGGGTATGGACCATCCCGTGCTCCTCGCCCATGAGGAAGGGCGCTACCTGAAGGGGCTGCTGCTGCGCGCTGTCTAGCCACTCCTGCGGCTGAACCATGGTCGAACCCCCTCTGCAGCACTGCCTGCCGGTGCTGCTGCTGTGCGACGGGCAGAGCTTTGCGGCGTTCGCCCTCCCCCCTGTTCCGGACTCTAATCAACACAAAGGAAAGAGAATGACTCCCCTCGCGTGGTCCACTCTGGTGATCGGCTTGATACTGGGATTTCTGCTGGCACTGCTCGTCAAGGGCTTACGCAATCGCAGCGCCCGGGAGCTGGCGGAAGAGATCTATCGCGCCCATGAAGTCCAGAACGCCCAGCGCATGCAGGCGGTGTACGATCAGATGAAGAGCGCGTTCGGGAGCCTTTCGCTGGAAGCCCTCTCGCGCTCGACCAATGAGTTCATCAAGCTCGCACAGGTGCGTCTCTCCAGCGAGCGGGAATATACCAGCCAGGCCCTGGAGGAAAAACGGCAGCTGATCGATCATCAGCTCCAGCGGATGAACAGCGAGCTGGAACAGGTCGGCGCGCTTATGACAAGCCTCGAGAAGGACCGGGCGGAGAAATTCGGCGAGCTGGCCCAGCAGCTCCAGGCTTCCGGCACCCAGATAGCGGCCCTGCTCCAGGCCACCTCTACCCTGCGCGAAGCCCTGGTCAACAGCAAGACGCGCGGCCAGTGGGGGGAACGCATGGCCGAGGATGTGCTGCGCATGGCCGGGTTTATCGAAAATGTCAACTATAGCAAACAGAAAACGGTCAGCTCGGGCAGGAGCCGGCCCGACTTTACCTTCTTCCTCCCCCGTAATCTTCAGCTGCACATGGATGTCAAATTTCCGCTCGACAACTATGTCAAATACCTCGATGCCGCCACCGGCATCGAGAAGGAACGCTGCCGGCTTGACTTTCTCAGAGATGTCAAACTGCGCATCAAAGAGGTAACCACCCGCGACTATATTGACAGAGATGACCAGACGGTCGATTATGTTCTGCTCTTCATCCCCAACGAACAGATCTACGCTTTCGTGCAGGAGAATGACCACAGCATCTTCGACGATGGCCTCCGGCAGCATGTGATCGTCTGCTCGCCGATGACGCTCTTCGCGGTACTGGCCGTCGTACGTCAGTCGATCGACAACTTTACCCTCGAGCGCACCTCACAGGAGATCATGCAGCTGATCGGCTCGTTCCGCAAGCAGTGGGATGAATTCATTAAAAAGATGGAAAGTCTGGGCAAGAGTCTTACCGCCGCCCAGAACGACTATGAGGCATTGGTGACGACGCGGAAGCGCATGCTCGAAGTGCCGCTGCAAAAAATCGAGGTTCTGAGAGGGGGAAATGAAGCGCCCCCGGAGGGCTCGATCACAGCTGCGACGGAGGCCGGGGGCGATGAGTAACAGCAGGCAGGACTCTTTGCCGCAGAGCCCTACCGTGTCATGAACCGGAAGACGGTTTGAGAGTGCCAGTTTTCGCCCGGACTGATAACTGTCGTCGGGAATTCCGGCTGGTTGGGCGAATCCGGAAAGTGCTGGGTCTCCAGGCAAAAGCCGGTGCGGCGCCGGTAAACCATACCCCCCTTGCCGGTCAATGTGCCATCAAGAAAATTGCCGGTGTAGAACTGCATGCCGGGCTCTGTCGTCCAGACCTCCACCACTCTGCCGCTGCGGGGTTCAAAAGCCGCTCCCGCTCTCTTCAGCTCGCCCATCTTTCCGTTCAGCACATAGTTGTGATCATAGCCGCCGGCGCGGACGAGCTGCTCATCACGCGCGCCGATGCGTGCTCCTATCACTTGAGTAGTGCGAAAATCGAAGGGGGTATCCTGGACCGGGGTCAGCTCACCGGTTGGGATGAGCCCTGCGTCAGTTGGTGTATAGCGGTCGGCATCAATGAACAGTTCGTGATCGAGGATCTCCCCCATGCCCCCGAGGTTGAAGTAGGTGTGGTTGGTCAGATTGATGACGCTTTTTTTGTCAGTGACGGCGCTGTAATCGATGACCAATCGATCGTCGTCGGTGAGGGTGTAGATCACCTCGACTGCGAGATTCCCCGGGTAGCCCTCCTCCATGTCCCGGCTCAGGTAGGTGAGGGTGATGCCGGGCATCTCCTCCTGCACCGCCTCAGCCCGCCAGAGCACCTTGTCGAATCCGCGGATGCCGCCGTGAAGATGGTTGGGGCCGTTGTTGCAGGCGAGGGAGAAGGTTCGTCCGTCGAGGGAAAACCGCCCCCCGGCAATTCGGTTGCCGTAACGGCCGATGATGGCGCCGAAGTAGGGCACCTTGTCGGTATAGCCGGAGAGATCGTCAAAGCCGAGGACGATATCGCCCATCCTGCCGTCACGATCAGGCACGATGATGGAGGTTATGATGCCTCCGAAAGGGGTGATTTTGACCAGGGTCCCCCTGGTGTTGGCCAGAGTGTAGAGCATCACCTCCTCGCCGGAGGCGCTCCTGCCGAATGGTGCATAGGTACATCCCATATATTTCCTCAGTTTCAGGTTAGCAGCCGCTGCCGTTGAGGAGAAAGGCTGTGCTCAGCTTCCCGGCTGGCGCAGCACCGCCGCCCAATCCACTCCCGCCTCGCCCGGAGGGGGCCCGATCTGCACCTTGCTCCCGCCCCGCAGTTTTTTGGCTTCGCCCACATATTCTCCTGTGCGCGGGTTGAACCATACCAGTTCAAGGAGCTGGTCCGCGTCTTTCAGGTCAAGCTGAACCGAACCGCCGTCAGGGAGATAGAGGGCGTAGACCTTGCCGGGTTTGCAAAAACAGTAAGCTTTTTTGCCGCCCAGCAGATCGTCGCGGCTTCTCATTTCTGCAATCGGCAGGTGGCGGAAAAAGGTGTGGGCGCTGCCGCTCAGGCTCCAGAGAAACTCGTCGCCGCGGAAATCGCGCAGAGTGTGATCACTGCGGCCATCAGCGGAGAGCCTGGCGTATTCGATGCCCGCTCCTCCGGCCATGAGGGCTCCCCACAGTGACTGTTTGCGCAGCTCCTCGATCTCCTTAGCACCCGCCGCATCGGGGGATGCAACCGGATAAGTGACCGGCGCCAGCGCGGTCACCGTCCAGACCAATCCCCGTTTTTCCACCAGCTCGTGATAATGGAGCAGGTGTTCATGGGCATACTGCGCAGGAATACGCAGCAGCGCCGCGGTATACTTGGATCCGGAGGTCAGCAGCTCACTGAACTCACCGCTGTTCTGGAAAAGCAGGGGATGGAGATAAGGATCATGTTCGTAAAAGTACTGGGCCATGTCCAGCCGCTGGTCGGGCGTCTGCGGCCTGGAGGGTGAGGTGCTCGAAAGCGTCAAACCGCTGCCGCTCTCGCCCAGGTCCCAGATCAACGCGGGATGATGGCTGAAACGGGCGATGAGCATGCGATAGTAGAGCTGCCGCTCGCGGTCGAGGCTGCCACCGTCGAGAATGGACTGGTTGGCTCCCTCCTGGGTGCGAAGCTGGATGAGTACGCCCATGCGGTTGGCATGCTCCAGCACGATCTCCCACTGATCGAGCCTGGAGACATCGTAGCGCAGCCTCTCTGTTGCTCGCGTAAACGGAAAGATGTTCTGATCGTTCCCCCCGACGTTCATGACCAGAAAGGAGAGCCCGTTCATGCCCTGACGGGCGAGATAGTTGATGGCGCCGATGGCCCCCTTGCCCTTTTCTCCCTGCCAGGCTGGATCGCCGGGCTGCCAGTCCTGAACGTGGGCGTCCCAGTTTCCGCCCAGGTCATCGCCGAAGTCGTCTCCGGCGAGAAAGTTATCGGCGGCGACGCCCACCTTGACAAAATAGTCACCGCTCTCGGCAAAGCGCCAGTAGCGCTGGTTGTAATACTCCAGGCGTCCCCGGCCGCGGAAATCACGGCCGGTCTTGTCGGTGGGCCCGACCACGAATTTGCCCTGCATCGCATCAAAATAGCCGGCCTTGGGGATGGACTCCGGTTCGTAGCTCAAAGCCGCATCCTCACCCTTGCGGAAAGTGGCGTACCAGTTCCACTCCCCCTCCTCGTCGGGCGAGAAATGGACACGCCACTTGTTGCCCTCCGTAGCGGAGGAATTGGCGGCGTCGCCATCCGCTGCAAAGTAGCCGGGTACGGTGAAGGCGTGCTGGCCTTTGCGAAAGGTGACATCAAAGCGATAGTCTAGAAATGGGTTGGCACCGCCCTCCTCGACGGCATGGGGTCCGTTGAAGGTCAGTGTGATGGAATGCCATTTTTTCAGCTCACCGGTGATGACCGGAGGTTTGCCGCTCTGGCAGGAAATGAGGAGGAGCGCTAAAAGGAGAGTGAGCAGCGGCAGTATTCTCTTCATGTGTCGCCTTTATCAGTATGTTTTCGTGGTAGAGACCGCCGGTCGGGCGGTCAGGCCGGTGTGAATCTAGAATCCGGCGTTGAAAAGGGGCAGCACCCGCAGGTAGCGGGGGTTTTCCTTGACAATGTTGACAAGGCCGATCTGGAGGCCTCTGAGCCGCCAGGCGAAATTGACCAGACCGATGGAGAGGCCCGTCTGGGTGCCCTTGAAATAGTTGAAGGCGCTGGCGCTGAAGAGGCTCATGCGGCCTTGCTCGGTGACGCGGACTGTGCCCAGGGCGAGCTGCACCCCCTCGAGTTCCCTGCCGCCCACGGCGAGGCCGGCGATGGTGAGGCCGCGGAGGGTCGGACTGCCGGCGGCGATCCCCGCCACAGTGAGGCCGCAAATCTCCTTGCCGGCGCCGACAGCGAGGCCGCTGATGGTGATGCCCCGGATGCTCCCTCCGGTCCCGACGCCGAATCCCGCCACGGAGATGCCGGTGATATCCCCGCCAGCCCCGACGCCAAAGCCCCCAAATGAGATTCCGTTGATCTCACCGCCCGAGCCGACGCCGAATCCAGCGGCCTGAATGCCGGTGAGATCACCACCAGCGCCGACGCCGAAACCGGCCAAGGAGACGCCGCGCAGATCGCCGCCGGCGCCGAAACCGAGGCCTGCAAGGCTGAATCCGGTCACGCTGCCGCCCGAACCGCCGCCCAATCCGGCCAGGGTGATGCCGGTGAGGCTTTCGCCGGCGCCGACGCCCAATCCGCCCACCAGCAAACCGGAGGCGCTTCCGCCCGCACCGACGCCCAGTCCGCCGATGGTAATGCCTTTCACATCATCGCCGCCACCGGCCCCGAGCAAAGCCAGGGAAATGCCGGAGAGTTTGCGCTCGGCGGCGATGCCGAGAACTCCCACCTGGAGGCCGGCGAGATCACCACCGCCGGGCAACATACCCAGGGAGATCCCCCTGATGCGGGCTCCATTGCTGGATTTGCAGGGCTGCCAGAGGGTGATATTGACGCCGTTGACATAGTCGACGCCGCAGTCGCGATAGTTGAGCCGCAGGCCGGTGAAGGCCCTTGAATTGCCAATACTGATGCCCCATTTGCTGCCGGGGAGATTGAGACTTGAGGCGCTGGACAGGCCGGCTGTGATGAGCAGGGCGGCAGCGCAGATCACCTGCATGATATGGCGAAGAGAGGAGTGTAAAGCAGGCATGGCGGTATCCTCCAGGCATAGAACACGGCCGACTGAGCGCTGAATCGGCTCGCGGCAGGGATTATACCCCGTCTACGTAAAATCAGACCGTAGGTTCCCACCCTTTTTCATATCTTCGCCGCCACATCGCGCGCGCCTTGCCTTCCGTGCGGATATGGCCGTTCTGCGGATCAATCTCCAGCGTTTTTTTGACGAACCAGGCAATATTGGCGGTCTGCAGCATGGCGACGCTCGGATTGCAGAGGGCGATGGCCGAATTCAGCGGTGTGCCCAGGCGGATGCCGTCGATAAAATTACGGAAATGACTATTGGTCATTTCGTCCCGGCTCTGAAGATCCTGTGTGGTATTCGCACTGTGGATCTTGAACTCGGCGATCATCTTGTCATTGAGATCATAGAGCTCGTACCCGTCGCGGTCGAGAAGAACGGTGCCTGTGCTGCCGTGGATGGTGACGCCGCGGCCGCGGCCATAGGGCTGCTTGCCCTGGCAGCTCAGACACTCCCAGGTGATCAGTTTATCCTTGTATTCGAAATTGGCAACCAGGGTATCGTAGAACTCCCAGTCATCCTTGTAATGATAGCGGCCGCCGGCGGCCGAGATACGTTCAGGGTACCCAAGCTGGAGGGCCCAGCGGCAAAGATCGACCTCATGGGTGCCGTTGTTGAGCGTTTCGCCCGTGCCCCAATTCCAGAACCAGTGCCAGTTGTAGGGATGTATGTTGTCCTTGTACGGCCGCCGCGGGGCAGGCCCCTGCCAGAGCTCCCAGTCGAGCCACTCGGGCACCGGCACCTCCTTGCCCGTACCGATCGATTTGCGGGTATTGGTATACCAAGCTTTGCCGAAATAGGGGGTGCCAATCAAACCGTCATGAATTTTCTGGATGATTTCGCGGCTGTGAGGACTGGAGCGCTGCTGGTTGCCCAGCTGCACCAGCCGTCCGTATCTCTGCTGGGCCTGAACCAAAAGCTCGCCCTCATGGGGGTTATGGCTGCCGGGTTTCTCCACATAGACATGCTTGCCCGCCTTGAGGGCCATGATAGCCAGGGGCGCCTGCCAGTGTTCGGGCGTGGCGATGGTGACAGCATCGACTGTCTTGTCGTCGAGAATGATGCGAAAATCCTTGACCCCGACTGTGCTCTTGCCGGTGGACTGCTCCACGACCAGGGTGAATTTTTCCAGCTCGTGGCGGTCGACGTCGCAGACATGGCTGATGTTGGTATTCTCCGCAAAGCGGATGCCATCCAGATGGGCATAACCCCGGCTGTGCAGCCCGATGATGGCAAAATTGACGCGCTGGTTAGCCCCGACTATCTGGCTGTAGCTTTTGGCGCTCATACCCACCGTGGCGCCGGCGGCGCCGAGAGCGGCCAGTTTGAGGAAATCTCTGCGTGTTTTTTCCATAACACCTCTTTTCGCTGATGAATTTGACTTCCGGATTGGCTCGCTGTCCAATCCCTTCACCGTGCGTGCCGGGCAGAAGGCCCAGGGCGCTGCCGGAGAGGTCGTTTCAGTTGTGTAAGTATTTCTGCTTTAGCTCCAGAGCGGGCGCATAATCCGGCTTTTCGCGCAGGATGTCCTGAAGGACCTCCGCGGCATAATCCAGCCGTTTCGCGTCGACAAAGAATCCGGCGAGGTCATACTTGGCTGCGATGCGCTGCTCG